>JBBIUZ010000009.1:7326-26711 GCA_037439985.1 Methanobacteriota archaeon
GCCCCGCGCCGCCGCACAGGGGAGGGTCGAACTACCTTGAACGAGGACATGGGCAACAGACTCGCGGTCCTGGAGACCGTGAACAGGCTCAACGCAAGGCTGAGGGCGGTCAAGACTTCTCAGGAGGCCTTCGGCATTATTTCGTCCGAGCTCAGGAGCCTCACGCATGCCGACTATGCGGCGATTGCCATCGTCGAGAGGGGCAATCCCCAGCTGAAGCTCACGGGTTTCGCCGGAGAGGCCCCGCCGAACGTCCCGCTCCCGGAGATAAAGATGGACGCTGGGTTCCGAGAGAATGTCTCGAAGACGCGCCATGCGAGCGTGGTCAGGTTCCACTCACCGGTGGAGATACCTGCCTCAGCACGAGGCCTCTCCGACCATCTTCGGATCGAGGAAGCGATGGCGTGCTCCATTCTTCTCAGGGGGGATTTCCTGGGATACCTCATGCTCGGCAACAGGACCGGGAGTCCTGCATTCACCAAGGGGGCCGAGGAGCTCATGACGGCCATCGCCGACGAAATCGCGATTGTCGTAGAGAACGTGCGCGCGACGCTCGAAGTCACGCGGGTTCACGAGGATGCCGAGAGGATGCTGTCCTTGGCCCCGATTGCGATCTTCACGTGCGATGCAAAGGGCATCTTCACGTCCGCCAACAGGCAGGTGGCGGCGATGCTCGACGTGCCCGCCGAGCAGGATCTCGTGGGGACCAGCGTGTTCGAGCTGCCGGCGGTTTCGAGGTCAGGCCTCGACGCGTTGATCATGTCCGGAATGGAAGGCCATGAAGGCGAGAAGACTGATGTCCACGTCGTCCCGAGGCCAGACAAGGCGCTCTACATGCACGCGAAGGTTACTCCTATCAGGTCAGACAGGGGAGAGTCGCAGGGCGTGCTCTTTGTCGGCATGGACATAACGTCGAAGGTCAGACTCCAGAACCAGCTCGAGAGGTCGTACGAGAAGCTGACGCAGACTTACCAGGAACTCGAGCGGGTCACCAAGATGAAGACGCAGTTCATAGATATCGTGTCCCACGAGCTGAGAACACCCCTGACCGTGATGAGGGGGTACATAGACCTGGTCGAGTCCGAATACGCCTCCAAGCTGGAGCCGAAGTTCGCATCCCGGCTGAAGATCATCAAGGCCAACACGGACAAGCTGTATATGCTCGTCGAGAGCATGCTGGACGTGAGCCGACTCGAGAAGGGCTCGCTGCAGATACATCCAGAGCCAGTCAGGGTGGAGACCGTGCTCGATGAGATCGTGCAGAAGCGGGCGCGGGACGCAGAGACCAAGAAGCAGACGCTCGTGATGGACACGGAGCAACCACTGCCCCTGATAATGGCGGACAGGCGACGGCTTAAGGACGTGTTCAGCAACCTCGTCGACAACGCCCTGAAATATACCCAGGAGGGCGGTAGGATCCAGGTCAGCGCGAGGGACGAAGGGCGGATGATTCACGTCTGGGTGAAGGACAACGGCGTCGGGATCCCGCTCGAGGCTCTCGGGAGGATCTTCGACAGGTTCCACATCGTCACCAGCAACGACCTCTCTCACGAGGTGGACAGGCTCGGGCTCGGTCTCCCGATCGCGAAGGGGATTATCGAGGCGCACCACGGACGGATATGGGTCGAGAGCCAGGTGGGCAAGGGGAGCGTGTTCCATGTCGACCTTCCGAAGGAGCAGCCAAAATAGAGGCACGGTATTCTAATACCCGTGGACAATCTCCCGTGACGATGGCATCCAGGGACTGGAACAGCGCGGTCTTCCTGACTGTGGTCGCGAGTCTGATCTGGGGGACTTCGTTCCCTGGCACGAAGTTCGGGCTTAGGTACGTCGGGAACGACGTGTTCTTCGTGTGGCTGAGGTTCCTCGTCGCGACCGTCATCACGATCACCGCCGTCGCTGCGTTCCGCAAGATGTCCCTCTCCATCTTCAAGAAGCCAGTCATATGGCTCATCGGGGCGTTCAACGCTGGCGGTTTCATTATGCAGTATGTCGGTCTGACGATGACGACCGCATCGAAGACCGCGCTTCTGGTGGACATTAACATCATGGCAGTGGCGGTGATCTCATACTTCGCATTCCGGGAGCGTCTCGCAAGAATCCAGGCTGTTGGGATAGTGTGCGGGATTGCGGGCACACTGCTCCTGACACTCAACAGCGACCTGCGATTCGACCCTCACCAGATCGTCGGAGACGTCATCGTGTACGCCGCCGGATGGAGCTGGGCGTTCTTCATTGTCCTGAACAAGAAGATGCTCTCAGAGCACAATGGCATCGAGATCAGCTCTGCAGCGATCGCGACCTGCACCGTCTGGCTGACCATCCCGTCGGCCTACTTGCTGCTGTCCGGAGGCGGGAGATTCACATTCGAGCCAGTGGGCCTCGTCGCGGTTGTCTACCTCGGCCTGTGCTGCACGTCCATCGCGACTCTCCTGTGGGCGATGGGGCTCGAGGGTGTCTCGGCCACGGCATCGGCTACGATAATGCTCATCGAGGTGGTGACCGCCCTCGTGATATCGATTGTGGGCCTGGGCGAGAGACTCAGCGCGGTCGCCGCGGCTGGCGCCGTGCTCGTACTTCTTGCCATATACCTGGTGGCCGGGATGGGCCAGGGCGAGAAGGCCGAGGGCAAGCCCGCCTAGGGCGTTCATGCCTCCAGCTTTGTGCGCTCGAAGGCCATAGGGTCGATTTCCAGGGGCTCCCCCACATCCCGCGGGTCCGTCCCCTCCTTCATCACCTTGAGATACCTCTTGACCTTGTGCTGCATGTACCAGTTCGCGAGCTTGAACCCCGCGACCTTCGCGGAGTTCATTCTGTCCTGGGCGAACAGCTCATCCATCAGCGTCGGCACCCAGTGGAAGTCATGCTCGATGCACTCCCCCAGCAGAGTCCAGTGCTCTGGGAGCATGGCCTCCGCCCTGAAGAAGTCGTCCTCCTTCATCTCGCCGAGCGGCACGAAGAACAACGGGACAATCAGGCTCTTGTAGGGCCTGAGGTCCCTTATGAGATCGATGGTCTTCTCCACGTCCTGGGGCCGCTCTCCCGGCAGCCCCATCACTAGCGTGCCGCACGGCACCCAATGGTTGTCGCTCAGGAGCTTGAACGACTCCTTCACGACCTCCCCCCACTTCTCGGGTTCGAAGGGCTTCGCCTTCCCCTTCATGTGCTTGTTCACGAGCTCCGCGGACCCCGTCTCAATGCCGGTCTGGCCGTACATGTTGAACTTGCCGGTGTCAGCCCCCGTTATGTGGCTGATGTTCTCGATGAGCTCGGGGCACGCGAGGGCCGACGAGAGCGCGAGGTGGCTCATGCAGACATTGTCGCACATCGCGACGACCTTCTCGAAGAGCTCCGAGACCGCAGCCCTGTTGGGAACCATTCCCTTTGCCTTGTACCTGAGCACGTCCTCGGCGTGGAGGGTTATCCTGTCGTTCGTGCGGAGGTTGAGCCTGGTCTCCTCGAGCACGCGCTCGAGCGGAATGTGCCTGACAGTCCTCATGTTCGGGTTGCAGAAGGCGCATCCCCTGCCGCACCCCCGGCTCACCTCGACGATGCCGTTGATGGTCGCGCCCCTGATCATCGGTATCTGGTCCACGGGCACCGTGCCGCCAAACACCCTCGGAGGCACGGGCTTCCCCTCGAGTACGTCCTTGAACAGGATGGGGCCCACGATCTCCCCCTCGCCTTCCACGAGGCAGTCGATTCTCATGCGCTTGCGCGTCGCCTCGCTCTGGAGCTGCCATGCCCCCGGCCCTCCGACTATGATCTTCGCCCCAGACGCCTTCAGGACGGGACTCTCCATGAGGCTCCTGAAGAAATATGCCGTGTAGCTCTCCTTCCTGAGAAGGCTCGAGAAAGTGCTCGATGCGGGTCCGAGGCCGAGGGGGTCGGAGGTGGTCACACCGATTATTTTGGTAGACTGGTCCACAACCCTGTCGAACTTGTCGGGATGAGAGACTACGATGTCCCCGGCCGGTATTCCGGACTCTATCAGAGCGGACTCGAGCTTCCTGAGCCCGGTAGGTGCGGAATCCACCGCATCGGATTCTCCTTCCTGGGCGGGGCAGAACAGCCTCTTATACAGCCACTTCGGCAGGACCCTTGGGAAGCAGGCAGCGAATCCCACGAACATGCTGCCGCTGTACCTAGACATCAGAGTTCTGTCGGCCGTCAGCACGATCCTGTATCCCATGCGATCACGCTTCTCCCCGTTCGCGGCCGCGCCGTCGTAATTCGAGTATGAGCGGGGAGGCCGTCGCTATCATCATTGATCGGCGCGTCTCCCCTGCTCGAATTATAGATTGGAAGAACCTGTGGGCTTATTAGCTCTTCGCCCTCTCTCTTCTCGCGTGCTTGTTGGAAGTCGTCGAGCCAGTGTCGCGTAGCAGAGAGTCGGTGCTCCAGAATCGTCACTACATCGTTCCTCCATTCACGATGCGATGCCATGGCATCCAAAGCGCAACTCGAACAGGTGAACGCCAGGATTCACAGGGACATAACCAGACACCTCTCGAGCACGAGGAAGCTCCTGATGCAACCCAGCTAAAGTAGGGAGGACATAGGGATAGATGAGTGTTCAGAGCTCGTCGCGAGGATGCACCGCTGCACCGGGTGCGAGGACGTGCGCGTCGAGGAGACGAAATGCAACCCGATCGTATACGGCGAGTGCAAGGTCGACTCGGACAGGACCCTGCTCGTGTGCTTCATGTACAACACGATGCCGTACAACGAGCCCGGCTGGAGGTCCCCTCCGATGGGCGCGAGAACCGTCGGCATGAGCCTGCCCTCAGGAAGGGTCGGCGCGTTGGTGAATAGATGCGCCGACAACACGAAGTGGTCTCTCGCGGCACTCCTGAACGCAGTCGCAACGGCCGCGAAGTCCGTTAGCAGACCACCTATCAACCTGCTCCTAGTCGCCGAGGGTGAGGAGGGGCTCAGGAGCTCCAACCTGCCGGCGTTCGTCGGGAAGGGAGAAGAATCTGCTGGGACGCGCGGACGCGTGGTGCTTCCCTTGCCTTTCGCAGCACGCGAACGGTGTTCCAATCACCTTCGTGGGAGTCAAGGGTGTTATCCACTTCGAGCTCGAGTGCTCGGGGAAACGGTGGAGCGGGGGACCTCAGGACTCTGCCATACACAGCGCTAAGAAGGCATGGGTCGACAGCCTCGTCTGGCGTCTCATAGACGTCCTCGGCACACTGGCCTCCGAGGATGGCGAGAAGGCCCTCGTCGATGATTTCTACGGCGACATACCGGCTGAGGAGGACGAGCAGGATGATGCCGCTTGTCAGGAAGCACTTGGACAGGAATGGCTACTCGGACACAGGGATGACCGGGGTCGACTCCGGGTATGACTGGCGCCGGACGAGCGTCAAGGAGCCCGTCGTTCAGTCGATGTTGCGTTCTCTCATGGCGTTCGGGCGGAGGCCGATGGTATAGCCGATCAGTGGTGGGTCGGTGCCGTTCTGTGTGCTCAGCCGTGTCTGAAGATGCCCTTCACGATGGCAGGGATGGAACACAGTGGTCTGGCGCAGAGCCCAAATGAATACATGGTCGTGGAGCGTAACAAGAGGGTCGCGGGCCTTGCTGAAGTCGAGAAGTTCTATGTTCTTTTCACCGAAGACTTCGGTCGGTCTGCCTGAACGGCCTTCTCGTATTCCGAGAGAACGATGGCCGCGGTCCTGTCCCAGGAGAATTCCTTCACGCGCTCCCTGCCAGCATTGCCCATGAGCCCCCGCAGATAATCGTCGCCCAGCAATCTGACGATCGTCTCCGACAGCCCCCGAAGGTCTCCAGCATCCACCAGGAATCCCTCCACGCCGTCGCACACGAGTTCCGGGACACCGCCCACGCGGCTAGCGACCACCGGTTTCCCGCACGTCATCGCCTCCATGAGCGAGATGCCCCACCCTTCCATTCTTGAGGGCAGAGCTAGCAGATCGCAATCGGAGTAGAGCTGAAGCAGCTCCTCGTGGCTCACCGACTCACGGAAGTCAACGCGGTCCTTCAGCCCGGCCCTCTCCGCGAGCTCCTCGAACAGGTTCCAGCCATCGGTGCCCTTGAACCCTGTCTTGGCGATGGCCACCAGCCTGGTCTCCGGCACCTCCCTCATGACCTGCTCCATCGCGAGAACCAGGTACTCGAGCCCCTTCCTGGGTTCGAGGCCGCCGACGTACAGCACGGTGGGAGTGGTGGCCTTTCGCGGGGGAAGCGGGTCGAAATCCCCGGGGTCGAGTCCGTTGTGCGTGATGACGGACTTGCGGCCGTATTCGAACATGAGCGCCTCCTTCCAGTACGCAGAGACGACGAAAACGTGCTCCGCGCTCACAATGGCCTGTTTCTCGAACTCGGCCAGTCTGGGCTCAGCGAAATCGTCTATGTGATGGACAGTCCGAAAGGTCGGCGCCGATATGATGCCCTCTGACTTCATCCGCGCGAGAGCCGTCCCCCCGACACAGTCCTGGGCGTGATAGATGTCGGCCTCCCTCGGGAGGCCCGTGGTATACGCGCCTATCATGCGTTGCAGCCTGACGGTCAGGTCCGGATGCCATTCGTACGGGAAGATATCGAACGGGACCATAACGTCGCGGAAGAACCTCCTGAGTCCGGTGTCGTCATCCGAGCGAGCCAAGGAGTAGACGGTCACATCCACTCCAAGCTCTGAGAGCCTCTCTGCCAGTTTCAGGGCGTGGACGACCCCTCCCCTCGGCTTCGTACTGT
Organism: Methanobacteriota archaeon; assembly: GCA_037439985.1. Lineage (GTDB taxonomy): Archaea > Thermoplasmatota > Thermoplasmata > UBA10834 > UBA10834 > COMBO-56-21. The sequence goes on from JBBIUZ010000009.1 coordinate 14,044, forward strand.
AAGCCAGCATCGCAAGCTTCAAGTCTCGGCCTCCGGGAGCTGAACGCGTTCGGTGCATAATTCCTTTCCTCAGGCGGGGAGTGGGAGCGCGAGCGTGCCCTGGCCAGAATTCGCTGGCCCGAGCGAAGTCCTTCTTCGACAAGGTAGTTGAGAAATGTTATTAAGCGATGCGCATTTATCCCCGTATCGTTGTGAGCAGTCAGTCAGAACAGAAGCGACTGATGTCCTGACAATCGGCATTGTGGACTGTTCTCAGCGACTCGCTGGATGCGATATGGTGGCCGCCTTGTAATCATACAAGGCTCACGACGCGCGTGGACGCGACATCTTACCTGGTCAGGCGGGGCGAAAATGCTCGAGGGGGAGAACATCTCATCCAAGAGGACCGAAGAGCGCGTGCTTTGGCTGAGCCAGGTCGGCTTAAGGGACATCGGGAGCGTCGGCGGGAAGAATGCGTCGCTGGGCGAGATGATGGGACACCTCGCCAAGATGGGCGTCAAGGTCCCCGAGGGTTTTGCCATCACGACCAAGGCGTTCCGTGAGTTCGTCGACAAGAACGGCCTCGAGACGAGGATCGCGGATGCGATCAAAGGGCTCGATCCGGACAATCCGTCCGATGTGGCCGAGAGGGGTAGGCTCATTAGGAGGATGTTCCTCGATGCGGAGTTCCCTGACGAGCTCATGCGCGAGGTCGGGTATGCGTACTGGGAGCTTGGCCGCAGGCTCAGCATGCCGAACCCCAGCGTCGCCGTGAGGTCGAGCGCGACGTCTGAGGACATAGATGGCGCGTCATTCGCCGGACAGCACGAGACTGTTCTCAACGTGCGGGGAGAGACTTCCGTGCTGAAGGCCATCAAGCAGTGCTTCGCCAGCCTGTTCACGGACCGCGCGATAGCCTACAGGGCCCACAAGGGCTTTGAGCACATCGAGAACGCCCTCTCGGTTGGCGTGCAGCGCATGGTTAGGAGCGACATTGCCTGCTCGGGCGTCATGTTCACGCTGGACACCGAAAGCGGATTCAGCAATGTCGTCTACATCACCGGCTCATGGGGGCTGGGTGAGATGATAGTTCAGGGAGCCTGCAATCCGGACCAGTTCTACGTCTTCAAGCCCTCCCTGGGCAAGTTCGAGGACCCGATCATCGAGAAGAAGCTCGGGAGCAAAATGGTCAAGCTGGTCTATGCGACCAAGGGCGGAGGCGTCATCGACGCCGAGGTGCCGGTGAAGGACCGACAGTCGTTCATACTAACGGACAAGGAGCTCGAGAAGCTAGCGCACTGGGCGGTCGCGATCGAGAAGCACTATGGGAAGCCCATGGACATCGAGTGGGCCAAGGACGGCCTGACTGGCGAGCTGTATGTGGTCCAGGCGCGGCCAGAGACGGTCCATGCGACCTCCACCATGAGCGTGCTGGACACCTACATCCTGGAGGAGAAAGGCAACGTGATCGCGCGCGGCGAAGCAGTCGGCGCGAAGATCGGCCGAGGCGTAGTGAGGGTGCTCGAGAGCGCGTACGAGATCTCCGAGTTCAGGAAAGGGGAGGTGCTCGTGACGGACAAGACCGATCCCGACTGGGAGCCGATCATGAGGATCGCCTCCGCGATCGTGACGGACAGAGGCGGAAGGACCTGCCACGCGGCGATAGTGTCAAGGGAGCTTGGCATCCCGTGCATCGTCGGCACCGGGAGCGGGACGAAGGTCGTGAGGACGGGCCAGAATGTCACGGTCGACACCTCTGAGGGCCAGGGGTACGTGTACGACGGTCTCCTGAAGTTCCGCGTTGAGAAGACGGATCTCACGAGCATTCCGCAGACGAAGACCAAGATCATGATGAACGTGGCCGTGCCCGAGCATGTGTTCGCCCAGGGCAGGATACCGTGCGACGGCGTCGGTCTCGCGAGACTGGAGTTCATCATCGCGTCGCACATCGGGATCCACCCGCTCGCCCTCATCGAGTTCAAGAAGCTCAAGAAGAGAGGGGAGACGGACCAGGCCGTCGCGAAGATGGCCGAGCAGATCGAGGAGCGCACCCAAGGCTACGCCCGCAAGGATGAGTTCTTCGTCGAGAAGCTCGCATGGGGCGTCGGCAAGATCGCCGCGACCTTCTATCCGCGCGAGGTCATCGTTCGGCTCTCGGACTTCAAGACGAACGAGTACGCGAGTCTCCTGGGCGGCGCCCTGTACGAGCCCACTGAGGAGAACCCGATGATCGGCTGGAGGGGGGCATCGAGATACTACGCCGGACCGTTCAGGGAGGCATTCAAGCTCGAATGCATGGCGCTGAAACGTGCGCGGGAGAAGAAGGGTCTGACTAATATCAAGGTCATGGTCCCGTTCTGCAGGACCCCTGAGGAGGGCGTCAAGGTCATCCAGACCATGGAGGAGTTCGGGCTGAAGCGTGGGGAGAACGGCCTCGAGGTCTACATGATGGCCGAGATTCCGAGCAATGTCGTCCTCGCGGATCAGTTCGCGGAGGTCTTCGACGGCTTCTCCATCGGCTCCAACGATCTCACGCAGCTGATGCTCGGGTTGGACAGGGACTCGGAGCTCGTGTCGCACCTGTACAACGAGCGCAACCCGGCGGTCAAGCACATGGTCCAGATGGTCATCGAGAGGGTCAAGAAGAAGGGAAAGAAGATAGGGATATGCGGGCAGGCACCTTCGGACTTCCCCGATTTCGCCGAGTTTCTCGTCGAGTGCGGCATCGACAGCATCTCGCTGAACCCGGACAGCGTGATCAAGACCAAGCTCCTGGTCGCTGCGAAGGAGAAATCGCTCGGAAGGATCTGAGTTCAGAGCCTCTTCAACACGCGCTTGACTCTCCTCTGCGGGGTGCTCGCGTCGACCTCCTCCCCCCAGACCTTGAGCAGATAGAGTCCGAACGGCGCCACCCCGACTGCCATTGCCAACATCGTCTCCCTCGTCCCGAACCGGTCGGCGAACCAGCCAGAGGGGAGCTCGATTGCGACCAGGAAAATAGTGAACAATAGGCTCGCGATGGCCACGATCGTGGACCTGTGCTGTGAGTCGACTCGCTTGTTGATGTACCCGCTGATGATGGGGGATTGAAGCGATGAGACCGCATATATCATGAACTGCACTAGGATGGCCACGGAGGACTTCACGATGAAGACGACCGCGAAGGACCCCATGATGGCGAGCAGCATGAATAGCAGGCTGTTCTTCTCGCCTAACCTCTGCTCGAACTTGCTCGCCTGAAGCGCGACGAATCCCCCGAAGAGCGTGAAGGCGGCGATGAACAACCCGATCGAGAGATAGTCCAGGTTTAGCACGTCAAGCATGTACACTGACCGGAAGACCGCCATGACGTAGACCGCGATCTCGATGACGATCTGAAACATTATCAGGGTCATAATCGCCCGAGAGTTCAGCACCGTCCTGAAGCCAACCTTCATCTGTGCGACCATCGATTCGAACTGGGAACGGTCGACCTTGGGCTCCTTCAGGAAGACCGCGGTCATCGACCCCGCAAGCCCGACGAACGACGCGATGATCAGCGTGAGGTCGAGCCTGTGCGGACTGGTGAACTGCACCAGGAGCCCTCCGACAACGCACGCGATGGCATTCATGGTAGCCTGGACCGTCCAGGACTTGGCCATCACTGCGATGAACTCGTGGGAGCGGTCCACCTCGAGGAGCGTATCATATACGAAGGGCGTGTCGCCGCTGACGGTGAAGCAGACCCCCAGCGCCCAGACCATGTTCGAGACGAGGTACATCCAGAACTCCGTGCTAAGCCCGAACGCGAGGATTCCGACGGCATAGGTCAACTCGCCGACGAACAGGACGCGCTTTCGCCCGTATCTGTCGCCCAGGAGCCCGGCCGGAACTTGGAACACTATCATGGTTGTCCAGAACGCCGTGTCCACCACGGTCAGGAGGAACAGGTCCGGAACGTTTTGATATATCCAGAGCGTCCAGAACGGCATCCAGAGGGAGAACGAGGTGACCGCGCGGAAGACGTAGTACCTCCTGATGCGTTCGTCTCCCGCAGCCATGTCTCACCATAAAGAGGGTTTCGCATAAGCCAATGATGGATATGGCTCGCTGTAGCCCGAGGGGAATGAAGATGCAGTGGCGGAGGCGCGGAGGGCATCGCCAGTCCGGGCCTCGCTGCTGAGGGCCGCCTAGAGCCTCTTCTCCCTGTAGTTCATGCCGAACTTCGGGAGCATATGGATGAACAGGTCGGGGTTCATCATCTCCGGCGGGAACACGCCCCTCCTGTCGATCTTGCCCTGCGCGAAGAGTATCGCGGCTATGGACGCGGGCACGCCCACGGTCCAGGCGGTGGCGCTGTTGTTCCACTTGTCGAAGCACTGTTTGTGGTCCATGGAGGTCCAGCCGTAGTACGCCATATCCTGGCCGTTCTTCTTCCCCTTCACGATGGAGCCGATGGCGCACTGTCCCCTTGCTAGGTGACCGAGCGTCGACGGGTCAGGAAGGGCTGCGTTGACCACGTCCCTCGGGGCCACCTCGACGTCCTTGACCCTGATCTTCTTCGGGTTGTCGAGTCCGAGCTTGCCAATCATCTTGATTGCGTCGACATACTCGTCACCGAGGGCGATCTTGAAATCCGTGTACTGGCAGCCCTTGCCCAGGACCTCACCGATATACGTGCCCAGGGTCTCGGACTCCTCGTGCGCGACGGTGTAGACCGGCAGCTTGCCAACCCCGTCCGGGAAGTCGAAGACCTCTTTGTTCTCGAATGGCGCGTACTTCCTGTACTTTCCGTCCTTGAAATAGGTCGCGGGCATCAGGACCTCCTCTATGAGCGTCTCGGGGGACCAGAGTGGAGCGAAGTCGTACCCCTCCACATAGCCGTTGTCCCCATCCCTGACCAGTATCTCGCTCACGGAGTCCATCATGTCCGCGCCCTTCCTTGCGAACAGGTTCGACAGTCCAGGGTCGCATCCGATGCCCAGCATTCCGGTCAGGCCGAGCTTCTTCCACGCGGCGTCCTTCTTTAGGTACAGGAGCGACGGCGGGCCCGGGTCGCACACGCCGCCCGGAGGCGTCTTGTCGATCGCGATGTCCCAAGCGGTGTCAAGGTAGTTGACCTTGGCCTTCTCGCACGCTTCCATGATGTTGAAGTTGTACCTCGGTATCGTGAGGTTGCATACCAGGTCGAACCCCTTGAACGCCTTGGCCATCGCCGTCGCATTTGAGGCGTCGAGCTTCACAACGCTAACCTTGTCCGAGCCCAGCTTCTTCTCCAGGCGCTTGCCCTTCTCCGAGTTCCTCGCGCCGAGGACGATTTTGTCGAACTCGTTCGAGCCGGCAAGGCATTGCGCGGTCACAGATCCGATGGCACCTACTCCAACGATGAGTGTCTTCATTATTCCAGCTTCCTCGATGCGAGGGGTAGATTAGCTGCTTCCCCCCCTGGATGCGAATGATTGATGCCCTAGATAAACCTCTCTTGGAAGGCATCCGCTGGCGATGGATCGGGGAGGTAATTTCGCCTCCAAGACGATGCTTGCCGCATCTGCTGCGAACGCTCAGTAGCGCCTTTGCTCCAGAGTGTGCACCGGCATCCCCAGCTTCTTCAGTAGGGGCGGCCACGGCTCCGGGTCAAGCATCTCCGGAGGAATGACCCCCTTCTGCTTGATCTTCCCCTGGGCAAGAAGTATCGAGGCGATGGCGACGGGCACGCCGACGGAGTATGCGGTAGCGCTGTGCCCGTACCTCCCATAGGTCTCCTGGTGGTTGAGCTGGATCCACATGTAGTAGCTGACTTCGTGCCCGTCCTTCGTCCCCTTGGTGATCGTCCCGATGGCGCAGTCGCCCTTGGCGCGCTCTCCCAGGGTCGACGGATCGGGCAGACAGGCAGCGACGACGTCCCTGGGCGCGACCTTTGAGCCCCTGACGTCGATCTTCTTCGGGTTGGAGAGCCCGAGCATGCCTATCATCTGAATGGCCTCCACATATGAGTCGTCCAGCGCTATCTTGAAGTCGCAGTAGTCGCAGCCCTTTCCTAGCACCTTGCCGATGAATGTGGGGAGGGTCTCGGACTCCTCGTGGTCGACGTTGTAGACAGGCAGCCTTCCGAGGGGAGCCGGGAATTCGAAGAGCTCCTTGCCACTGAATGGCGGAAGCTTCCTGTGCGCCCCGTTCTCGTAATAAGTCGCGGGCATCAGGACCTCCTCTATGAGCGTCTCAGGGGACCACAGGGGAGCGAACTTGTGCCCCTCGACGGTCCCGTTATCGCCGTCGCGGATGAGAATGTGCGTGACCCTATCCATTCTGTCGGCGGCCATCCGCGCGAACAGGTTTGACAGGCCCGGGTCGCAGCCGATGCCCATGATGCCGACGAGCCCCGCCTCCCTGAACTCCGCGTCCTTCTTGAGCTGTCTCCACGCAGGGGTCTCCTTGACGACATCTCCGGCTGCGGTGGAGTCGAGGGCGATGTCCCATGCCATGTCGGCGTAGTTCGCCTTCGCCATCAGGCACGCGTCCATGATTCCCAGGTTGAACCGGGGGATGACGCCGTTGAGGACAAGATTCACGCCCTTGAAGGCCTACGCCATTCCCTCGACGTCCGATGCGTCGACCTTCGTGACGCTGATCTTGTCGCTCGATATCTTCTTCTCGACGCGCTTCGCTCTCTCCATGTTCGTGTCCGCGAGGACGATCTCGTCGAACTCATCCGACTTGGCGATGACCTCGGCCGCCACCGAGCCGACCGCTCCTACTCCCAAGACCATTGTCTTCATTCTTTCACATACAACCCCAGGTGTGGGCGCTTGCGGCCAGCACCTGTTGCGAGCGCCAATGTCGAGTCTTTATTTAAGCTGTATGGGACCCGTTCTCGGTGGCTTCATGTAGAATATCGTTCCTGCCGTGGCGAGGTTCGTCTGAATCCATGGGATGCCTAGGCCGATTTCGAAGGCGGCGGTTCATTGGACCTCAGGCTCCCCTGCGGCTGGGGAACCTGCTGAGGTCCCGGTGCGGCAGGAACATCGCCTGGGCGAACTCGCTCTGAAAGTCCTTCTCCGCAGCGAGCTCCACGTACTCGACCTTCCGGGAGAGCTTCTCCGCGAGGTCCCGCATCCTAGTAGAGCGGAGGCACATGCGAGCGCCCGATCCGGCGGCGTTCCCAACGAACTCGATCCTCTCTATCGGGACGTCGGGGTACATGCCAATCTTGATTGCGCTCGACGCATCGACGTAGGTCCCGAAGGCTCCGGCGGCATAGATCTTGGATAGGTCGGACGGCTTCACGCCCAGCTTCCGCATCACAGTCGCTACGCCCGTGAAGATCGCGGCCTTCGCAAGCTGTATCTCCTGGATGTCGTGCTGGGTTATCGTTATCGGCGTTCCGTTGAACACGTCCTTGGCATCGACGAGCACGTACTCCGGGATCCTGTCCGCGTTTCTCCTCACGTTCGGCGAGGCCGGGTTCATCCTGATCTTGCCCGATGCGTCGATGATGCCGACAGAGAGCATCTCGGACAGGGCATCCACGATCCCGGAGCCGCATATGCCCCTGGCTGGAGCCTCGTCGACGGTCCTGACCGAGGCAGTCTTATCCTCCGGGTCTATCCACACCCTTTCCACGGCCCCGCTCGAGGCCCTCATGCCGTACTTGATGTGTGCCCCCTCGAAGGCGGGGCCTGACGCACACGAGCAGCTGACTAGCCGGTCCTTGCTTCCGGCTATGATCTCCGTGTTCGTCCCGATGTCTATCATCATCTCTATCTCGTCGCTCTTGTACAGGCCGCAGGCCATCATGTCAGCGACGGCGTCCGCGCCGACGAACCCCGCGATGTTAGGCAGCGAAGTCACCTTTCCGAAGGGGTAGGTCCCGAGGCCGACGTGTTCGGGAGGCACGACGAGTGAGGTCCTGACGACCGGCGCGTAGGGCGCCTCGGCCAGGTGTTGGGCTGGTATGCCGAAGAACAGGTGGTGCATCGCGGTGTTCCCGACAACCATGACCTCCAGCACGTCGTCAGGCTCGATACCTGCGGCCTTGCAGAGCCTGGAACTCAGGTCGTCGACACCTTTCGCTATTACCTCCTGAAGCCTCTGAACGCCGTCCTTCTCCTTGTTGCAGAAGGTTATCCTCGCGATGACGTCCTCGCCGAACGGTATCTGTGGGTTGGGCATGCTCTCCGTGCCGAGTATCTTGCCCGAGTTGAGGTCGACCAGGTATGCCACGACCTTCGTAGTGCCGATGTCTACCGCGACGCCGAACAGCTCGTCCGTCGTGTCGCCAGGCTCTACCCTGATGACCTCCTTCCTCCTGAAGGTCGTGACCGTCGTGACCCAGGACTTCTCCCTCAGCGCTGCGGGGAGATCCCTGTGCACGCCAGGGGCTATCGTGAGCTGAGAGCGGGCCTCCTTCTGTACCATGTCCACGAGCCTGTCGTCGTCCGCCCTGAGGTCCTCGAGCGTCGCCGGGGGGATGTCGAGCACGATCTTCCGTACCGCAGGCTCGAGCCTGACCTCGCGTTCGGTGCCCGCCGCGAGAAGCCTCTGGTGTCCTCTCTGGCTCTCCTGGGGCACTTCTACCACTATCGCGCCCTCCCGGACGACCGAGGCCTGGCACGCGAGTCTCGCCCCGGACGCCCGCTCTTCATCGCCAAGCGCTTTGACCTCGCTCAGGTTCAGCGGAGTGATGTTCGAGGATCCAGAGCGGATGACCACCCTGCACTTGCCGCACTTCCCACCGCCACCGCATATCGACTCGATCGGTATCCCGGCGTCCGCCGCGAGCTCCAGTATGGTCCTCCCCTTCCTGGTCTCGACCTTTCTCCCGACTGGCTGGAAATGGATCATGAGGTCCGGCATCGCTATCGCCTCCCGACAGGATGGGATCCAAGATAATGGTTCTCCCTTTCGGGTGTTCTTCAGCGAGCCACGGCGGCCCGGCGCTCCTCAGCAACGCTTTTATACGGAGAACATCTACTGGACTCTGCTCTTTTCATGAAAGGAGCCTGTGAATGATGACGGCGCTCACGCGCCTGAAGGAGGTATGAATTTGCCAAAGCCAGTCTATGTGAAGTTCGAGATGCCGAAGGAACTAGCCGACAAGGTCTACGAGCTGGTCGAGCTGGCCAGGGACGGCGGGAAGATAAGAAAGGGGACGAACGAGGTCACGAAGCTCGTCGAGAGGGGCGAGACGCTGATGGTCGTCATGGCAGAGGATGTCTCTCCGCCGGAGATCCTGATGCACATGCCCGCTCTGTGCGATGAGAGGAACGCGCCCTACGCCTATGTCCCGAGCAAGGCCGAGCTGGGCAACGCGTGCGGCCTCGAGAAGCCGACCGCGGCCGTGGCCATACTCGACGCCGCCAAGGGGAAGCCCCTGCTCGACGACCTCGCGGAGAAGCTGAAGGCGCTCAAGAAGTAGGTGGGCTCAGATGCCAGACGATGAAAGCATTCCATCCACGGTCGTCGAGGTCATTGGCAGGACCGGCATGACCGGGGAGGCGACCCAGGTCAAGGTCAGGGTCATGGACGGCCGGGACAAGGGCCGTATCATAACCCGCAACGTCATGGGTCCTGTTAGGATCGGGGACGTCCTGATGCTGAAGGAGACTTCGAGGGAGGCGAGGAAGCTCAGCGTCCGCTGAGCTCCGCTAGTCCCATTGGGGTGATGTTCTATGCCGGAGAGGAGAATCTGCACGTTCTGCGGGGCCGAGATAGAGCCAGGCACCGGCAGGATGTACATCAAGAAGGACGGCGTGGTCTACAACTTCTGCACGTCCAAGTGCTTCAAGAACATGGTCGTGCTCGGGCGCGTGGCCAGAAGGACAACGTGGACCAGGCACTACGAGCGCGAGAAGGGCATCCGGATGAAGGGCGCAATCACTGAAGAGGCTCTCGAGCCGACGGCGAAGAAGGCGGAGAATGTGACAGCCGCTCCCGAGAAGGCAGAAGTCAGCGAGGAGCCGGTGGCCGAGAAGGAGGAGAGTGGGCCTGCTCTCGAGGAAGAGAAGGAGCCGGAGAAGAAGCCGGAGGAGAAGAAAGGGCCCGTGAAAAAGGAAACCCCCGCTCCCAAGAAGGGCGGGCCTGCGAAGAAGCCGAAGCCCGAGGCCAGCTCAGGCCAGAAGCAGTCCGAGGGTGCTGACGAATGATTGAGAGAACCTTCGTGATGGTCAAGCCGGACGGGGTCCAGCGGGGCCTCATAGGCAAGATCGTCCAACGCGTGGAGGAGCGCGGGCTGAAGATTTGCGCGATGAAGATGATGAGAATCCCGAGGGAGCTCGCGGAAAGGCACTATGAGGAGCACAAGGGCAAGGCGTTCTACAAGCTGCTCCTGGACTACATCACCTCAGGGCCGGTCGTGTGCATGGTCCTTGAGGGAGAGAACGCGGTCGCTTCGTGCAGGACCATGATGGGCAAGACGAACCCGCAGGACGCGTCCCCCGGGACGATCAGGGGCGACTTCGCCCAGGTGACTGGGAGGAACATCGTGCACGGGTCGGACAGCCCCGAGAACGCCCGACGGGAGATCGGCCTCTTCTTCAACGACTATGAGATCCAGAAGTACGAGAAGACAGACGAGGCGTGGCTCTTCGAGAAGTAGCGGCCGCTCTTTCGGAATCTGCGCTCGCCGATCCGCGTGCCGGGGTGGATGGCGTCTCCGGTTCCGCGCGCCGTTCGCTTCAGGGGGTTACCTTCAAATAATGTGTCCACTCTCTTTGGGCCATGGCAGTCAGGCACCCGATAGTGTCCGTCCTTGGCCACGTGGACCACGGGAAGTCCACGATCCTTGACAGGATCAGGGGGACGAAGGTGGTCGCGCGCGAAGCCGGCGGAATCACGCAGCACATTGGCGCGACCGACGTGCCGATCGAGACCATTTACGCGCTCTGCGAGCCCATTATCGGCGACAGGAAGTTCTCGGTGCCCGGCCTGCTCTTCATCGACACGCCGGGGCACTACTCGTTCGTGACCCTGAGGACCAGGGGCGGGGCCCTGGCAGACCTGGCAATACTCGTGATAGATATCAACGAGGGGCTCAAGCCCCAGACGATCGAATCCATCAACATACTCAAGAAGCTCAAGACCCCGTTCGTGGTGGCCGCGAACAAGATCGATCTCATCCCTGGCTGGCGCCACGGGGAGAACAGGACCTTCCACGAGGCGCTCGCTCAGCAGGACTCCAGGGTCGTGGCAGAGCTGGACGAGAGGATATACAACCTTGCGGGGAAGCTGTTCGACAAGGGCGGGTTCAGCGCTGACAGGTTCGACAAGATAACCGATTTCACGAAGACGATTGCGATCATACCGGTGAGCGGCAAGTTCGGCGAGGGCCTCCCCGACATCCTTCTGGTCCTGGTAGGCCTGGCGCAGAAGTTCCTCGAGGAGGACCTCAGGACCGTGGAAGGGCCGGCAGAGGGCACGGTCCTGGAGGTGAAGGAGGAGAAGGGGATAGGCACAGCCGTGGACGCGATCATCTACGAGGGGACCATCAGGGTGACGGATCAGATAATTGTCTCGAGTGTAACTGGCGAGCCGATAGTCACGAAGGTGAGGGGCCTCCAGCGGCCCAAACCGCTCGACGAGATACGCGACCCGACGCAGAGGTTCGACCGGGTCAAGGAGGCGTCGGCCGCGGCGGGCATAAGGATACTCGCCCAGAACTTGGCGGACGCGCTGGCCGGAGGGACGGTCAGGGTTGTCGATAGTAGCCTGGACAAGCTGATCGAGGAGATCAAGAGCGAGAGCCAGATAAAGGTGAACCTGGCGGACGAGGGCATCATCGTGCGCGGCGACGCCGTCGGGTCCCTCGAGGCATTCGCCTTCGAGGCGGATAAGTCCGAGCTCCCGATCAGGAAGATTGAGATAGGCAACGTGACGAGGAAGGACGTCGTGGAAGCGTCCCACTTCGCCAATCCTCTCCACCGCGCGATATTAGCATTCAACGTCGAGGTCAACGAGGACGCTCGGCCGGAGGCGACGGCCCTGGAAGTGAAGATCTTCGAGAACGACGTGATGTACCGCATGCTGGAGGACTACAGCACGTGGTGCGCCGAGAGGACCAAGAAGATCGAGGAAGACAAGCGCCTCGAGATAGTCTTCCCAGGCAAGATCATCATCCTGCGGGACCACGTGTTCAGGGTGAGCAAACCAGCGATAGTCGGCGTGCGCGTCCTGGCTGGCAGGATAAGGCCAGGGCAGGGCTTGCTCGCTCTCGGGGGGCGATCCGTCGGTAGGATCAAGAGCATCAGGTCAGGGGAGTCGGCGCTGAAAGAAGCCGTTGCGGGGAACGAGATCGCAGTAGCGATCGACGATGCCACCGTCGGACGGCAGATTGATGTCGAGGATGTTCTGTTGGTCGACATCCCTGAGAGCCATGTGACGGAGCTGGCCAAGCAGGAGCTGAAGCAGGACGAGCTCGAGGCCCTCGAGCAGCTCAGGCAGATAAAGAGGAAGGAGAAGCCTTTCTGGGGAGCATAGGCGGCCCAGGGGACGGTCGTGAGTGCAGAGTACAGTGCCGAAGCGAGCCGTCGCGCGGTGCCCCACGAGGTGCTGAAAGCAGGCTTCTGCGCGCGTCTTCAGTGGCTCGGAGGAGCGGTCTCGAAGACCACACCAGCGCATCCGTTCTGGCTCCGAAACCTATTTAACTCCTTTCGCATTAGGGCGTTTCGCACTGGAGTTGATTCTCTGGCGGATTTCAAGGCTGTCATCAACGATAC
>JBBIUZ010000010.1:0-24758 GCA_037439985.1 Methanobacteriota archaeon
CTCCTGAGGACGCACACGACGGTCAACAGCGTGAGGTACATCGCGAAGAACCCGAAACCGCCGTTCAAAGTGTTCACCATCGGCAGGATATTCAGGAACGAGGCGATGGACTCCACCCACCTCCCGGAGTTCACGCAGATCGAGGGGATCGTCTGCGAGGAGGGAGCGGACTTCGACATGCTCTGCGGGCTGCTGAAGGAGTTCTACGCTCGCATGGGCATCCCGAGGACGAGGTTCAGGCCCGGGTACTTCCCGTACACGGAGCCGTCGCTCGAGATCGAGGTATTCTGGAACGGCCAGTGGATGGAGCTCGGGGGAGCGGGTGTGTTCCGTCCCGAGGTCACCCAGCCGCTGGGCGTGAAGGAGCCCGTCCTCGCCTGGGGGCTCGGGTTCGAAAGGCTTGCGATGCTGATCTGGGGCCTCAAGGACATACGGGACATCTACGTGTCGGACATCGACTGGCTGAAGAGCATGCCACAGCTATGAGCCGGCCTTAGCGCGGGCCCCCGAGCCCTTCATCGGACCGGGCGGACAGGGGTTTGTCGTCGAGGCGCGCGAGCAGCTCCTTAGAATCCGCGAGCACTGCCCTGGCCCTTTCCGACTCGCCGATCTCCTTCAGCAGCATGCCGAACTCCATCTTCAGCTGCCCGAGGCTCCTGGGCGAGTCCTTGCCCTCGAGGGCCTTGACGCTCTCCTCGTAATACTCGATGCTGTCGTGCATGTTCCCGGCTGCCCTTTCCGCCCTCGCCAGGACGGCGTACGCGGCCGATATGCCAGCGCCGTCGCCCAGCTCGGTGACTATGTCCAGCGCCCGGAAGCAGTGTTCCTTGGCCGCCTCGGTCTTCCCCGACCTGAGCATGACCTCCGCGAGCGAGGACAGCGCGAGAGCCTTCGGACGCGGCTGGCCCGTCTCGTCCGCCAGCCTCACGGCGTTCTCGAAGTTCAGCGCCGCATCGTCATCGTTCCCAAGCGACGCGCTTGCGATGCCCATGTTGACGTACACGTTGGTGAGCTGGACTGGCCCAAAGCCCGCCGCGCACTTCGCGAAATGGTCGATGGCCTCCGTGTAGAGTCCCCGGCCGATGAAGAGCTTGCCGAGCTCCAGGTGCGCCATCAGCATGTCCTTGGAATCCATGGCCGTCATGGCATCCCTGGCGCTCCTCTCGAGCAGCTCCTGAGCCTTCCCGTGATTCCCCAGCATGCCCTCTACGACCCCCGACCCTCGCAGCGCCTTCGCGTGGATTGCGGGGGCATCGAGCGAGCGTTCCATCGCGGCCGAGAACAGCCTTGAGGCTTCCTCGAGCCTGCCCTCAGAGGTCCTGATCATCCCCATCTCCACGAACGCCTCCGCGGACGCCCCTCCCTTCCCCTGGGACACCTCCTCCAGCAGAGGCCATGCGACGCTAGGCAGGTCAGCCGCGCTCGCAGCCTTGGCCTTCGCGAGGAGCACGGCCTCCCGATACCTCGGTTTGGCCGGTTCGAAGTCCCTCAGCGCCTCCCAGAGCGCCTTCGGGTTCCCATCGCCCAAGAGCCCGTCCCCGACTCTCGAAACCATCATCTCGACCTCGAGCGCGCGCCCGGCCCGCACGAGGTGGTAGAGCCGCTCCAGGTGCTCGTTCGCCCTCAGGTAGTGGTCCGCGGCGACGCTGTGCCACCTGGCTCTCTCGTCCCTCGTCATCGAATTGTACACGAAATCCTTCAGGGACGCGTGTATCTCGAACCTCCCAGGGGCGACCTCGCGCAACATCGAGCCCTTCTTGGCGTGCCTGAGTTCCCGGGGAATGGCTTCGGAGCCAAAGGGCAACTGGAAAATGGATGCGAACTGGAGCAGGGCCTTCTCCGTCTCCGGGAGTCCGGAATAGAACTTCTCCTCGAGGAACCTCGAGACCTGGGTCCTCGCCTCGGCGGGTGTGGTCGCTGTCACCATCTCGAGCGAGAGCGGGTGTCCGCGGGTGACCCTGAACAGCTCGTCGGCCACCTTGCCCTGGATACCGCGCGAGCCGAGCAACTCGACCGAGGCCTTCCTGTCGAGCCCTCCCAGCTCCAGCTCGGAGACCTCCCTCCTCGCCACGATGTCCGAGCTGTCGTAGAACTTGGGCTGAGACTCCGCGGTGACGATGATCTTCGCCGAGCCGCTGCTGTGCCTCATCATCTCGAGGAATTCCTGCAGGCTCTCGGACGCGTCGACATCGTCGAACACGAACGTGTAGCCATTCTCCGCGAGCTCCTCGTTGAGCAGGAAGCTCATCTCCCCGAGTTCGAACCTGCCCGAGGAGACGTATGCGGACAGTCTGCGCCCGCCGTTGTCGTAGAAGAACCTCCCGAGGGCGTCCGCGAGGGACCTCGGGGCGTCCCACGGCCTCGCGGTATGCCAGAACACCCTCTGTCCAGTGAGCTCGGAGATCAGCTTCGCGACCAGGGTGGTCTTGCCTATCCCGGCGATGCCCCTCACGGAGAGGATCTTGAGCGACGGGAGCGCGAGCGCGCGCCTCGCGATTTCGAGTTCCTCTTCCCTCCCGAAGAACGGGCCGATCACGGGCACGGGGGAGGACCGCCTGACAGACCTCATCTTCGTGACTGTGAGCTCCGGGGAGACCTTCGATGCGTCTACGTGGGGGACGATCCCATACTCCTTGACGTACTGCATGACCGCGGACGCCTTGGTCTTCCCGGCCATCGTGAGGAAGTAGACCTTCCTCCTGGACTTGCCCCTCCGAACATGCGACAGCCTCTCGTCCACTATTGCTGCGGCCTTCAGCTTCTTGAGCTCGATGGCCGCATGGGCTCTGGAGATCGAACAGGCCTGGGATATGCCGTCCTGCGTGACGTCGAAGGGGGACTCGTACTTGTCCTCGAACTTCACATACGCGCTCAGATGATACAGAATGCGCTCGGATACGGTGAGCTCACCCGCCATGCCTCCATCCTCGTGTCCGAAGAATCGAGGAAGCCCGTATTTAAACGCAACCATCACATGCAATCAGGGATTGCGCGCACGCCCCGCCACGTCAGCCGAACAGCTCGACGCCAGCACGCATGTTCGCCATGATGATAGGGACGAGCGAACGGTTCGTCGCTCTCATGCCGCAGTCTGGGTGAGCGTAGGCGATATTCTCCCTGCCGATCCTCTCGGATATGCCGCTCAGGATGTCGCAGACGGACTCCGGGCTGTCCACCTGCTCCTCATCCATCGGTGTGACGGCTATGCATCCCGCGCCGACCTTCTTGTGGTTATCCTCGAAGGTCGCCCTCGAGATGTGCTCGATGTTCGGACTCTCCGTCCTGCCCGCGAACCCAAAACTGAGGACGGAGATGTTGTCCAGCATCGCGAGACGGCGCACTACGCCGAAACCCCCGATGAAGCCACACACATGCACGCTCACCCTGTCCCTGACGAGACCTTCCGCGACTCCGTCCAACAGCTTGACCCGCTCCGCGAGGTCCCTATACCCCTGCGACAGGAAGGGTTCGTCCAGCTGGAGGTAGGCGCCTCGGTCTATGACCGCCTTTGCGATCGGCTTGAGTGCCTCGGCGATGTCCTCGCAGATGCTGAAGTCCGTGAGGTTCCTGTAGTGCGCCCTGATCTTGCGGCTCCCGCACGTCATGCCAATGGTGGTCGGGCCGGTAAGCGTCACCTTGACCTTGAGTCCCGGGTGCTCGGAGAGCATGTAGTCGAGGTCCTTGACCTTGGAGAAATCCTCGGGACGCCCCTTGAGGGCGATCTTGCCCGTGATCATGGGCTGCCCGTTCTCTACGGCGAGACCCGCGAAGGACTCGGCGAAGTATGATATCATGTCCGCGCGTTGCTCGCCATCCGAGAAGATATCGACGCCGTAGCCCTTCTGAAACTCGATGGCGCGGTCTATCGACTCGTGCAGGTCCGGGCTGAGCCTGGCAAGGCTCCCTATGGTCGTGATGGGAAGGCGCGGCATCGCGTTTCCGGGAAGCAGGCCATCAGACTATAAGCCTTATGGCTCATGGGGCTGGAGCATCGAAAACCATTATCTTCGCATCTGGCGATTAGGAGCCCGTGAGGCTGATAGTCACATCGTCAGAGGATCCCGCATCGATGAACATCCGGGCAAGGCTCCTCGAGAGGCCCGGGTGGTCCGAGGAGGGCTCCTTCGCAGGTCACCCTGTCCTGAAGAGAGACGGGCTCGTCATGGTCCAGGTTGACAGGATACACATTGACGAAGACTACATCGACGACAGGGTTTCGGAGACGGTTCACGCGGCGGTCGAGGTCGTCATATTCGCATCGAGGCACAGGGCCGAATCGAGGATACCGACGCTGACGGTCCACCCGATCGGCAACTACTCGTCGGCCGACTTCGGTGGCAGGCCGGCGACCCTCTGCAGGACCTCGCCCCATCTGATGACCTCCGCGCTGAGGGCCTTGGCTGCGAATGCCAAGGGCCTGGGGTTCAACGTGTCCTTCGAGACGACCCATCACGGACCGGTCGTGACCGCGCCTGCGTTCTACATCGAGATCGGGAGCTACGAGGAACTCTGGGGCAGAGAGGACGCCGCCGATGCCGTCGCCGACTCCATCCTCGAGGCAAAAGAGGAGAAAGCGCCCGTGGTGGTCTGCGTCGGGGGAGGGCACTACGCTCCCCGGTACACGGAGATTGCGCTCTCCAGGAAGGTTTCGATAGGCCACATGGCCGCGAACTATGCCCTCGGGGCGCTCGACGAAGGCATGATTCGTCAGATGGCGGACAGGAGCCAGAACGCCGCTGAGGTCTACTTCCACAGGAAAGGGATGCCGAAGCCTGATTACAGGGAGCTGAGGCAGAGGTTCGCCTCATGCGGCCTGCAGGAGATCAGCAGCGAGGACCTCGAGCCGATTTGAGGGTGCGGTGCATGGGTTCCAGGAGCAGAGAGCGCGATATCATCGTCGGGAAGTTGAGGGCCTTGGGAAACCCAAAAGCCGTAGAGGGCATGGCGCGGTTCGGCATACGGCCCGTGACAGAGGTTCTCGCCGTACCCGTGCCCACGCTCCGCAGGATGGCCAGGAAGATAGGCAAGGACCACGAGCTGGCGCTGGAACTGTGGTCCAGCAGCGTGCACGAGGCGCGGGTGCTCGCGAGCCTCATCGACGACCCCGCGCTCGTCTCGGAGGAGCAGATGGAGGACTGGGCATTGACGTTCGATTCGTGGGACGTGTGCGACTCGTGCTGCTCCAACCTGTTCGACAGGACTCCGTTCGCGTACGCGAAGGTCTTCGCGTGGTCTGGCAGGGACGGGGAATATGTCAAGAGGGCCGGGTACGTGCTGATGGCCGTGCTCGCGGTCCATGACAAGGAGGCTGGCGACGGCAAGCTAAGGGCTTTTCTCCCCGCAATCGCCAGGGGCTCGGTGGACGACAGGAACTTCGTCAGGAAGGCCGTCAACTGGGCCCTGAGGCAGATAGGGAAGAGGAACCAGGCCCTGAACAGGTCGGCGATCGCGACCGCCGAGAGGATCGCAGAGCTGGACTCGCCCAGTGCTCGTTGGGTCGCCTCAGACGCGGTGAGGGAGCTGAGGAGCGAGAAGGTGCAGGCGAGACTCAGGCGCTAGACCTCGCCGACCACCGTGCCCCTGAACTTTCCGCCCTCGAGCGCAGCCACGAGGTTGGGCAGGTCCCTCCCTGCGACTATTGCGAGCGAGATACCCGATCGCTCCAGCACCCGGGCACCCACTGAATCGAACACATTGTTCGGGCCCGCCTTGTGGGCGCCCTTGCTGACGAGATTCACGAGCTCCTGGTGGGTCATCCTAGGTATCCGAACGGCTCCTGGGTCTATCGCCGGATCGGTTGTGTATGCGCCATCTACAGAGGTGGCGTTCACAAGCCTTCTGGCCCTGACCCTCTCCGCCAGGAGCGCAGAGACGGCGTCGGTCGTGATGCCCGGGCTGACGCCCCCCATCACGACGATGGCATGCGTCTTCCCTGCCTGGAGTGCCTCGTCATAGTCCCTAGGAGGCACGTGGTATGCGTGGTCCCCGAGAGCCACCATCAGCAGGCGCGCGTTCAGCCGCGTGACGTCGATCCCCATCTCGTCCAGGGAGGTCTCGTCCGCCCCGAGCTCCCTCCCGACGCCGATGTAGTATCGGGCGACCTTGCCTCCGCCAACGACCACGTACAGCTTGCGCGTCGCCGACACGCCGATGAGTATCTTGGCCAACTTTCTCAGATAGGCCGTGTCGCCTTCGTCCCTGGTGAGGACAGACCCGCCGAGGGAAAGCACCACAGGTTCCATTTCGGTCAACTATTATAACGGTGAACGCTCTAACCCGTACAAAAGTCTTGGGAACGTTCCAGATGGCCGAGCTGACCGAACTCCAGAAGTACGAGTTCCGGAGAAGCCTCGAAGAGGTGAAGAAGCTGCAGGGGCGGGGGACGGAACTCATCTCACTCTACATACCCCCCGCGCGACAGATTTCAGATGTCGCGAGCTACCTGCGGGGAGAGTACTCGCAATCCTCGAACATCAAGTCCGCGAGCACGCGCAAGAACGTGCAGGCCGCGATATCGTCCATCCTATCCCGGCTCAAGAACTTCAAGCAGCCGCCGGAGAACGGCCTTGTGTTCTTCGTCGGACACAGGTCCATAGGCGCAGATCAGACCGAGATGGTCCAGTTCGTGCTCGAGCCACCGGACCCCGTGCCGACTTTCATCTACAGGTGCGACTCTGCGTTCTTCACGGAGCCCATCGAGGCCATGTTGATGACGAAGGAGTCCTATGGGCTCATAGTCATCGACAGGAGCGAGGCGACGATCGGCTTCCTCCACGGCAAGCGCATCGTGCCCGTCAAGAACATACAGTCCATGGTGCCGAGCAAGCACGGCAGGGGAGGACAATCCGCCCGGAGGTTCGAGCGACTCATAGAGATAGCCGCGCACGAGTTTTACAAGAAGGTGGCGGACATCGCCAACGAGTCGTTCGCGGCCCAGAAGGGGCTGAAGGGCCTGCTGATAGGCGGCCCAGGACCGACCAAGGACTTCTTCGTGAAGGGCGAGTACCTGCACTACGAGTTCCAGAAGAAGATCATCGACACCTTCGACGTCGGCTACACCGACGAGTACGGTCTGAAGGAGCTCGTGGAGAAGGCCCGGGAGGCGCTCAAGGACCTCGACCTCATGCGCGAGAAGGACCTGATGCAGAGATTCTTCGAGGAGATCCGCAAGCCGGACGGTGGACTTGCAATCTACGGCGAGGAGCAGGTCAAGAACGCGCTCATGATAGGTGCCGTCGACACCCTCATAGTGTCGGAGGACCTCAGGCGAGTCAGGCTGAAGCTCACATGCCCCTCGTGCGGGGCGAAGAAGGAGGTAGTTGCAAGGGATTCGACAGAGGATGTCAAGTGCGACAAGTGCGGCTCCATCATGAGAGTGGACGAGGTCGACGACCTCGTCGGCGAGCTGCACAAGATGGCGGGGGCGAACAACACGAAGGTGGAATTCGTGTCGGGGGAGTCCGAGGAGGGCGGGTTGCTCATCAAAGGGTTTGGCGGGCTCGGCGGGATCCTGAGGTTCAGGGTGAACTGAGATGACGAACGACGCGTTCCAGCAGTTCAAGGACGAGGCGTCGAAGGCCGTTAGGGATGCGCTTGCCCGGCTCGGAGTCGACATTCCCGTCTCGCTCGATAGAGCCCCTGAAGGCATGGGAGACCTCGCGTTCCCTTGCTTCCCGCTCGCGAATATCCTCAAGAAAGCCCCTGACGCCATCGCGAGGGACATCGCGTCGAGGATCGCAACCGTAGGCATGGTCGAGAAGGTCACGGCATCCGGAGGATACATCAACTTCTCGGCAAGGTTCGACGCCCTGGCGCGGCTATCGACGACGCGCTCGAGAAGAAGGAGAGGTACGGGGCGGGAGAAAAGAGGGCCACGAGGATACTGCTGGAGCACACGAGCGTGAACCCCACGGGACCGATACATGTCGGCCGCGCGAGGAACCCCATGATCGGCGACACGCTCGCGCGCATACTGAGGCTCGCGGGCTACGACGTCACCACGGAGTTCTACGTCAACGACATGGGCCGCCAGGCGGCGACCATGGCCTGGAGCGTGAAGAACCTCAAGGTCGACGGGAGACTGGAGCGCGACAGGGACGACTACAGGTTCGTCCTGAGCTACCAGGAGGCGCACAGGAGGTCCGAGGAGGACCCATCGATCAACGAGCAGATCGACCGCATGCTCTACAAGCTCGAGAGGGGAGACCACGAGGTCGTCAGGGATGTCCGGGAGGCGTGCGAGAGGGTCCTTGCGGCCATAGTCCAGACGCTGAACGACATCAACGTGAAGGTCGACGGCTTCACATTCGAGTCGAAGTTTGTGGAGAACGAGAGCGTGCAGAAAATCATAGGGGATCTCAAGCGGTCGCAGTTCTGCCGCGAGTCTGAAGGGGCCTACTTCCTCGAGCTTGAGAGCTTCGGTATCATGGGACGGGAGACGAAGTGGGTCTTCACCAGGGCCGACGGCACATCCGTCTACACGACGCGCGACCTGGCGTACCACATGGACAAGTTCGCGAGGTCTGACATAGCGATCAACATACTGGGCGAGGATCACAAGCTTGCCATGCAGCAGCTCGCGGCCGCGCTCTCAATAATGGGCGTCGAGAAGAAACCCGAGGTCATCTACTACGCGTTCGTCTCGCTCCCGGAGGGCAGGATGTCCACAAGGAAGGGCCGGGTGGTCAACCTGGACGACCTCATCGAAGAGGCGCTCGAAAGGGCCTACGAGGAGGTCAAGAAGCGCAGAACGGACCTCAGCGAGGAGCGCATGAGGGAGATCGCGAGGATTGTGGGCATCGGGGCGCTCAGGTATAACGTCGTCAGAATCCAGCCGGAGAAGCAGATCGTGTTCAAGTGGGAGGACGCCCTGAACTTCGAGGGATCGAGCGCACCATTTGTCCAGTACGCACACGCGCGAGCGTGCTCGATACTCGAGAAGGCCGGGGAGTGGGACAGGAGGTTCGATCCCGGGGCTCTGCAGAACGATCAGGAGAGAGCGCTCGCGAAGACCATAGCCGCGTTCCCATCGGTGATTCACGAATGCGCGGAGCACAGGAAGACGCATGTACTGGCGGCCTATGTCCACGATCTCGCGGCGCAGTTCAACCAATTCTACAGGTTCGTGCCGGTCCTCAAGGCGGAGGGCGCGGCCAGGAACGCCAGGCTGGCGCTCGTGGAGGCCAGCAGGTGGACCCTCGGGAACGCCCTTGGATGCCTGGGGATCGACGCCCCGTCAGAGATGTAGGCTAGAACCTGAAGTTCCACTCCTCCCTGGAGTACCGCTCCCTGATCAGCTCATGGACTGTGGACCGCTCCTGCTTCGTCATCCGGCCCGGCGCGAGGCTTGCCGAGAACCCCGCGGCGATCTCATCGGCTATCCGGGCCTTCACGATTGCCGTGTCCGGCTTCGACCCGAGCGCCGCCGCGAGCGTCGTGACCCTGTCCGAAGGCCTGGACAGCTCGCTCGATGCGGGAAGTCTGAGGACAGCGTCCATAGTCTCTGGGTCGAGGTCTAGGATGACGGTTCCGTGCTGCAACACGGACCCCTTGTGCCTCAGCTGCGCGCTCCCAGAAACCTTCTTGCCGCCGATCTCGACATCGTTCATCGGCCTGTAGGTCGCCTCAACGCCAAGGCTGCTAATCGCGCGCGCGACCGGCCCGCAGACGGCCCTGAAGGACTCCAACCTGTCCTCCGGAAGCTCCTTCTCACGCATGACGACGGCGTAGATCAGCTGGTTTCTGTCCGTGTATATCGAGCTGCCGCCCGACCTCCGCCTGATGGTCCAGACGTTGCGCTTCCTGCATTCGTCGAGGTCCAGCGAGCCGGCGATCTTCTGGAAGTACCCGACGGACACGGTCGGGGCAGCGCGCACGTAGAAGTGGAGCGTGTCCGGGGCATGACCTGCCGCATGGGCCGAAAGGATGGCCTCGTCGAGGGCGGCGGATTCCACCGGAGACACAACCCCGCTGTCCAGAAGTCGCCATGGGCTCGCCATGCTCTCCTCACAAGGCACAATGAAAAGGCGGATAAAGAGGTTTTCGGGGGTTTGGGGCTGCCGGGAAAGGTCAGGAGACTACGGATTTTCGCCCTTGGGCTCCTTCTTCTCCCTTCTCGGACCCTTCCTCTCACGCTTCGACAGCCGGCTCCTGACGTACAGCAGCGACGGTATCGCCACGATGACCACAATCACGCCGATCCAGAGCAGGATGGCCTTGTAAGGCGCCTCCTTGACGGTCAGGGCCTTGGAGCCGCTTGCGGTGTACGAGTATGGGTAGAGCTGGTTCGCTGATGTCACGTTGATTTTCAGCGTCAGCGTGCCGGTGTTCGACGGCGAGTACGCGAAGCGCACCTGGACCTTCCCACCCACGGAGATGCTCGTGATGGGGGTCGTGCCGTTCAGCATCGAGCTCGTCTCGCCTATCTTCTGCAGCGCCCCGCCACTGGAGGGGACGATGTAGAATGAGGTGAGGACGTTCGTCGCAGGCGCATTGCCCGTGTTGGTCAAGTTCACCACGATGTAGCCGACTTCGCCCTGCGTGAAGTTCAGCGGCTCGAATGTGACAGCCGTGATGATCACGTTCGGCCTCGGGCCGGCCGCCACGTTGATCCTCGTCTCGTGGACCGCATTGTTGCCAGCAAGATCCCACACCCTCAACTGGACCAGGAACGCCCCTATGCGCGTGTAGTTGTGCGTGACGTTGTACTCCCCTGTGCCGTTGAGCCAGTGGTGGTCCCCGAAGTTCCACGAGTAGTTCAGGAGCGTGTAGTTGTTCAGGTTGTCCCTCGTGGAGCTGGCGTCGAAGTGAACCGTCGTGTTCTCGAGCAGGCTTGTGCCCCAGGTGGCGTTCTTCACAGTGAACTTCACGACCGGCGCGGTGGTGTCGTTCACATGCACTGTCATGGTCGCGTTCTTGAAGTGCCCGACCGCGTCCGTGACCTTGAGCGTGACGGTGAAGTCGCCCGCACTAGCATACACGTGGGTCACGTTCTGGTTCGGGTTGGTCCACGAGATCGCGCCCGAAGACGTGTTGTCGCCGTAGTAGAGCTGCACATGGTCGATCACGCCAAGGTGGTCTCCGAGTGTGACGGCATCATCCCATGATTTCGTGGCGTTGAACGAGACAACATCGCTCTGGTTCACGGACATCCTGCCGTTCGCGGCCTTGCCGTGGGCCGAGCTGGCGGATATCACTGGCGTGGGGACAAGGCTGTCGCTCGTGATGTTGATGAGCGCGTGGTTCTCCCACCCCGCGACGTCCCGAACCGTCAAGTTGACCCGATTCATCGCGAAGGCGCTCGTGAAGTTGTGGACCACCAATGATTTCGTCGTGGTGACGACCGGCGTACTGTCGGAGAAGTTCCAGATGTAGGTGAGCGGGTTCCCGTTGGGGTCGCTCGACCCAGCCGCGCTGAAGGTGACGTTCGAGTTCGTCCGAACGATGTACCTCTGCAGCACTCTCGTCTTGTTCAGGACCGCCGACGCGTTGTTCGAAGGGAGCTGCACGACCCCTTTGGCAATCGGCCTGATGAACTTCTCGACCGTCAGCTGGATGACTTCGGACCCCGTGCCCGTGACGTTCGAGTCGTAGTTGACATAGAGGTATCCGCTCACGACTCCTCCCGGCGGGGTCGCGTTGGCGACCAGCTCGTACCCGCTCACCAGACCGATGTGGTACTTGTAGTGGACATCCGCGCTGTTGAGCCTCGCGGTGGCGTTCAGCACGTAGAGGAACCTGCCCGCAGGTATCGTCCCGACGGCCGTGTAGACGCAGTCATAGGAGTAGCTCACACCGGCGGTCGATGTGACCGGCCCCGGGGCCAGTCCGAGGCTGAGGTTCGTCGCGGTGCCGTTCGTGAACACCGTCTGATTGACGACCAGGAGGTTCGCGCTTGTCACGTATTGCGTGCCAAAGGCGGCGAGAGTGGCGTTGAAGGCCGCGATCTCGCTGCTACTCAGGTATCCGTCGCCGTTCCCAAACACAAGATCGATCTGCGCCCTCAGGCATCCCATGTTGTTGTACATCAGGCCCGGATAAGCGTTGTCATAGGACCACACGGTGCTGACCGCGAGCGAGAACTGGCTGTAGTCGCTGCCGAAGGTCATCGCAAGGTGCTCGACCCGCTGGGTCTGTTTCGTCAGCGTGAGCTGCAGCGAGATCGGCCCCGTGACGTTCACATATGTGACGCTCGCGTTGTTGCCGGGCGAGTCGATGACCATAGTGAAGCTACCTGGATATGCGTCGAACGCGAACAGGTTCCCCGTGGCCTTCATAATCCTTTTGACCCAAGGCACCGAGGGGTCTCTGCTAATCAAGTACGCGACGACATCCTGGGCCGGTATGCCGTTGCAGTCCGTGACGTACACGCTCACCTTGGTCGACGGCTTGATCGTGCTCGTCATCGTCACGTTCGAGTTGACGAGGATGGGTGTCACGGTCATCTCGTACCCAATCTTCATCACGACGAGGCTGACATCGCTGGCCGCCGCCGTCTTGTACATCGTCAGGACGACGTACCCAAGGGAGTTCGTGACCCCCGAGGAGACGAACTGCCTGTGAGTGTTGTTGTAGAACCCGACGGTTGCGCCGCTGACGATGCCGCCCGTCGATGCCGCAACGGTGACATTGTACCAGAGCAGCTTCGAGGGAAGGGCGGTCAAGGCTATCGGCTGGACTGTGATGTTCCGGAGACCTGTGAAGACGACTGAGGTGGCGCCTGGCTGGCCGAAGTAGCCATTGGCGCTGACATCGATGCTGTAGTATCCTGGAGCAGGGCTGGAGGCCACGTAGCAGGTCCTCGCGACCGAGTATGTGGCGGTGACGACAGCGCCTGTGTGCACTTCCGTTAGGTTGACGACAGCGTTTGTGACTGGCGTCCCGCCGGATGCGACGGGCACATATATGTTCACGCCTGAGGCCGTCTGCCCCGAATTGACGGCGGGCAGGAACACCATGGCTGACAGTGCCAATAGCAGCACAACAAGGCTGGCTGATAGCTTGCTCATCGCGTAGCTCCTCATTGCAATTCCCCTCTCTCTCCTGGGAATCGAAACCAAGACCCCCGTTGGAAAAAGGTATTCCGGCGAATAGATTGCCCCTTTATAAGCTTTAGCCACCGGAGATGGGGCGCCTCTCGTGTCCAGCGCTCACGTCCAGATGCTCGAAAACCGCTGCGGGCAGGCTAGGTCACGATCTCCTTGACCTGGTCGGTCTCTATGGCCGTCCTGACCTCCCTGGCGAGCCTCCGGCCGGTGCTCATGTTCGTCCGCCAGACGGTGTTGCCGTACGGGTGCCCCACCCACATGTGGACGTTGGTCCCGCCGCCTACCCTGGGAGCGACATCGTATATGTGGAATCTCAGGTCCTTGTCGACGCATGTCTGCAGGCAGAAGGGGCCTATGATGCCCGGGGAGAAGTGCTCCTGCGTCGCGGCGACATACTTCTCCGCGAGGTCGAAAGCCCCCTCGATCAGGGACTCCCTCATCGTGGCCGAGTTGTGCCCACATACGGTGTACTCTGGCAGGAACTGATCTCCGACGAGGGTCATCTGCTGCGAGGCGGGCAGGCGCACATGGCCGTCCAGCGACGTCTCGAACCGCCAATCGACGCCTATCAGCTCGATACGCTCCATCCTGCTCTCGAGGGGCGAGTAGAAGAAGTCGAGGTTGAAGACGGGCCCAATGACATACTCCTCGATCCTCGCCTTGGCTAGATCCTCCTCGGTGATGACCCCCTGGGACACGAGCGCCCCCGACTTCATCCTGTACTCCTCCGCGGAGGCGGCCGTGAAGAATCCGCGCTCGAGCTTCTTGACCTTGTGGTGCAGCTTGACTATCACGAGCTTGTCTATGTCCGCGGGGTCGTCGTACTTCCTCGGATGCGGTAGTCCGGCCTTCTCGAGCAGCCAGTAGTAGTCCCTCTCCTCCCCCCGTTCCTCGCTCCTAAGCAGGGCCCTCGACCCGACGAGCGGGACCTCGAACCTCTCCTCTATCTCTGTGAGGTCCACGTACGATGTGAAGCTTCTGTTGGGGACGAAGAGCACGTTGTCGGCTCTGAGCCTCGCCTGGAACCTAGGGTCCATCATCTCGCTGAACTTCTTGAGCGTATGGATCTCGTCAACGACGCCTCTCACGACACTGCCCGTGGCGTCCCGCTGCGCCCGGAAGTACCTAGCGTAGGTCTTCTCCCTGCCCGCCTGCGATATCCCTACGGTCCTGAACCCTTCCTCGACGGCACCATCGCACACGTCGAGCGCCGAGTGGGATGCGACCACGCCGATCTTCGCCTTCTTCAGATCGTAACCGTCCACTATGTCGAAAACCCTGTTCCTGTCGAGCACGAGCTCCCCCCTTTGACCAGTCCTGACGACCCTTCCAACGGTCATCGGAGTCAGGTGTATTTTACCCTGCGCTCCGACGCTCGAGCGCTAGCTCGTCGAGCCGTATCCCGAGCTGCGTGTACACCGTCTTGAACCCGAACTTCTCGTACAGTCTCCGCGCCCTCGGGTAGCTCGTGTGGAGGTAACACGTGGACACTCTGCCGACGAATTCCGTGAGGGCGCACTTCATCAGCTCGCTCCCGAGCCCCTGCCCCTGGTGCGCAGGGCTCACATAAATATCATAGATCAGGCCGGTGTCGCCTTCGAGTCTGTTGATCACGAACCCGCCCTCCACGACGAACACCGAATAGTTGTCGTCCGCCCTGAACTTCCTGAGCCTGAACCTCGACTGGAACATCGATTCGTCGTAGTACTCCGAGAAGAGCCTCAGGAGCTCCGACTTGCTGCCCTCCGATGCGGGGACCGCGGAGTGCTCGAACCCCCTGGGGCCGTCCAGAGACATCCTGACCATCGTGATGGGGTCGAACTTCCTCACGTACCTGCCCATGTCCACAGAGAACACGGCCCAAGACTTCCCCGAGGACGCGAGGTGTCGGACGAGGCAGTCTGCGACCACGAACATGTCCGTCGGCCTCTTCGCGACCAGCAGCCCCTGCCTACGCTCCCGCTCTGAAATGACCCTCGCCTGTTCGGCATCCTCCGTGTAGAAGGCCCACGCCTTTCCGTCGCCCACGGAGACCTCGATGCCGCTCATTATCGATGTGCCCGTCAGGTCGGGCCTCATCCCGTCACTGTCTATCAAGCCTTCGTCCATGGGCAGGTCGAGGGACGTGACCGACGCGCACTTCTCATCCATCACGGATGGTATCGCCCTCTTCGCCTTCCAGCCGGTGCCCTCGACCAGCTTGCCAATGAGCCCCTTCGTGCTATCCAGGACAAGGATCCTGTCGTAGGGTCTCGAGTCCAGCTCCGCGATGAGCCGCCTGACCGAATCTTCCGAGAGCCTGGGCATCCTTGGGGACTGCCTCAGGAAGGCTCTTGCGACCCTATCGCGGACGGGCATGAGCTCCAGCGAGACGGCCCCGTCGCTGTCGCTGACCGTTATGACGTCCTCCCGCATCGGGCGTTCCTGATTGCCTTCCTCCAGATGCACCGCTTCCTTCAGAAGAAATAGAAACCCACGTTGAAGCCCTTGGCACACGAGGCAATCGCCTCGAGCCTGTTCAACGTGCCTTCGATCCTGCGTGCGATCATCTTGCCCTCGACGGGCGATTTCTCACGCAGTGCCTTGACCTCCTTGAGCAACGCCTCGGCGTCCTTCGGCGTCAGGACCTTCTTCTGCTCAGCCAGCTTCTCGACCTTGGAGAGTGTCGGCAGACCGTACTTCTTCGCGAGCGCCGGCACCGGTGATGCGCTCGGGCCGAAGTTGCCCACGC
Source organism: Methanobacteriota archaeon (assembly GCA_037439985.1). GTDB lineage: Archaea > Thermoplasmatota > Thermoplasmata > UBA10834 > UBA10834 > COMBO-56-21. The sequence goes on from JBBIUZ010000010.1 coordinate 15,778, forward strand.
AGCCCTTCTTGCTGTCCCACGAGAGCCCGCACTTGGCACAGGTCGCATACATCTCGTCGAACTCGAGCATGTCCCACTCGGTCACCAGGTTCTCCTTCTTGGAGGCCTCGGTCATCTCCTTCCTGAGCTCAGCAGGAACCTTCTGCAGCACTATCCAGTTGGTCTTGACCTCCTTGACGAACGGCTCGAGCATATTCCTGTCTCCCTCGTCCTTGACCTTCTCGAGGTAGAGTTCGTCCCCCTCGGCCTTCAGCCTGGACTCCTTGAGAAACGCGTCCATCCTTTCCTTCCCGAGCTTCTCGGCGGCCTTCTTGATGTCGACTATCCTGTCGACCTCCACGTACTTCCCGTACCTGCCTGGGTCGTCGAAGAAGACCTTTACGGTCGTGAGCTTCTTGTCTCTGCAGAGCGCCTTGTCCGATTCGAGTTCGGTGATAGCCATGTTGATTGCCATGCACGCACCTGACCAGCTGTCAGACCCGCCCGAATCATAAAGCTTTTGCCCTCAGGTGCGGACGAGGTCGTTCTCGGCCAATAGTCTAATCTAATCGTTCGACATCCCGATTTTCAGTTGCGCCGAGTGAGGAGTGTCCGTGTCCAGGGCCTGCATGAGCATCTTGACGAGGGATGAGATCGAGCTGATTCATGGGACCTCGATGAGGATCCTGTCGGAGGTCGGCGTGAGAATCGAGAGCCCCTCCGTGCTGGAGCTGCTCGGAAAGGCGGGCGCGAAGGTCGATGTCGGACAGGGACACGCATTCCTGGACGAGCGCATGGTCTCCAAGGCTCTGGAGTCGGTCCCGAGGAAGGTGAGGCTGGGCTCCCGCAGGGGAACCGACCTGGAGGTCCCGTCCGAGGGCGTCCAGATGATATCCCCTGACGGCCAGCCCCCCGCGGTGTTCGACCTCGAGACCCGCAAGAAGCGGCCGTCGACTCTCGAGGACGTCAGGAAGTTCGCGGTCCTGTGCGACGCCCTCCCGGAGGTCGACTACGTGTGGCCGCCCGTGGTCGCGAACGACATCCCCGAGGGCATGGTCGAGAAGTCCTCCTACTACGAGTTCCTCGAGACGATCACTTACACCTCCAAGCACGTCCAGCATGGGGCCGCCTCTGCGGAGGAGGCGAGCTTCCAGCTGGAGGTCGCGTCCGCCATCGCCGGGTCTCCGGAGGAGCTGCGGAGGAGGCCGCTGTTCTCCGACGTGTGCACCCCGATCTCTCCGCTGAGGTACGACAGTGGAGAGGCCGAAGCGCTCGTCATGCTCTCTCGGGCGGGCATCCCGATGGTGCATCTCTCGATGGGCATCGCGGGCTCCGTGACGCCTGTGACGGTCGCGGGTACGCTCGCCGTCACGAACGCCGAGAACCTGTGCGGGCTCGTCCTGACGCAGGTCGCGAGCTCTGGTGCTCCCTCGATATACTCGTCCTTCTCGGGGGTGGCGGACCTCAGGTCGGGCGTCTTCTTGTGCGGCGCGCCCGAGGGCAACCTCATGGACGCCGCGAGCATACAGATGGCGAGGCGCTACGGCCTCCCGGCATGCTGCGGGGGGCCCTCCAACTCCGCCCGCACTCTATCCGCCGAAGCTGCCTACCAGACAGCCCTGTCATCGATGGCCTGCATGATGACGGGCGCGGATCTGATGGTCGGCCTGGGCGGGCTCGACAGGGCCGGAATGGTCTCCCTCGAGAAGATCGTGATGGACTGCGAGCTATGGCGATGGCTGAAGCGCATGAGGGCCGGGATATCCGTGGACGAGGCCACGCTCGGGCTCGACGCGGTCAGGCGGCAGGGACCGGGCGGCACGTTCCTGTCGGACCCGCACACCCTGAAGCACATGAGGAAGGACCTTATGATACCCCAGATAACCGGGTACCACGCGCCCGGCGAGCCAGACCACTCCATGGACGACCTGATCGAGTACAGCAGGCGGAGGACCAAGGATATCCTGTCGACCCACAAGCCGCCGCTGCTCCCGAAGGACATCGCGGACAGGGTCGGTGCGGTCGCCCGCAAGTACGGAGTGCTCACGAAGGATGGAAGGCAGATATTCGAGCACGCGTGAATCATACCCTGCGCTTGAAAAGCCTCTCCAGGTCCGCGGGCGACAGGACGACCATCGTTGGCCTGCCGTGCTCGCACGTGTACGGGCTCTCGGTCCGCATCAGCTCCGCCACGAGCTGCCTCATCTGCTCCTCCGAGAGCCGGTCGCCCGCGCGTATGGCGGTATGGCACGCGACCCGCCAGATCACGTCCAGCCCGACCTTCTTCGAGGGCGCGGCGTTCGCGAAGTCGCTCAGGATGTTCCTGAACGACGACTCACCCTGGGTGACCCCGAGGACCGTCGGGAGGGACCTCACCGCGTATGCGTCCTTCCCGAACCTCTCGACCTCGAACCCTGAGCGCTCGAGCTCCTTCCGGTTCTCCTCGAGGACCCTTGCCTCGGACGGCGTCAGATGCAGTATCAGGGGGCTCAAGAGCTTCTGGGAGACTTCCTTCCCATCATTGATGGATCTCAGCACCGACTCGTACACGACTCTCTCGGAGGCCGCGTGCTGGTCTATGAGCAGCAGGTTGCCCCTTGATTCGGCTAGTATGTAGGTGTCCATTATCTGTGCGAGCGGGACGATGACGGGAGGCTCGGCCCTAGCCGTCTTCTCGGCCGTCACAACGAGTCTCGACTGGACGCTCTTGTCCATGGGCGACCCCGGAACACCCTCCACCGGCTCGAACGATTCCGAGAATCTCGTGAGATCGTACTTGAAAGACAGGTCCGGCTGCTCGAGGGCCTTGCTGACGCACTTGGAGACGACGCCGAGGACCTTCGCCTCGTCGTCGAAGCGCACCTCGCGCTTGGACGGGTGCACGTTGACGTCCAGGCCAGAACCATCGACGAGTACTCTGACGACCCCCACCGGATACCTGTCCTTCATCAGCCTCGAGCCGTACGCTCCCACGACGGCCGACACGAGCCTCGGGCTTCTGACGGGCCGGTGGTTCACGAACAGCTTCAGGTCTGCGGGGGATGCGCGGGTGTGCTCCAGACGTCCCAGATATACCTCGACCCTGACGCCGTCCGATTCGACATCGCCGTACAGCATGTTCTCCGCGACCTTCACCCCGAACGCCGCAGCGAGGGAGCCCTTCATGCCCTCCGCGGCTACATGTACCAGGCTCGTCTGGCCGTCGGACCTGAACGAGAACGACAGCCCCGGGCGGCAGAGCATGTAGCTCACGACGACCTCCCTGCAGTGGGCCAGCTCCACATTCTTGTGCTTCAGGAACTTCCGCCGGGCGGGGACATGCCCGAAGAGGTCCTCGACGACGACCTCCGTGCCCGGTGCGCATCCGACGACCGACACGCGCGTCTTGGCACCGCCGTCGACAGCCACCTCGGTGCCCTCCTCGGCCCCGTACTCCCTCGTCCTCAGCGTGACCTTCGCGACCGCTCCTATCGAAGATAGCGCCTCACCCCGGAAGCCATATGAGGACAGCGTCCGGAGATCATCGATGGAAGATACTTTCGAGGTCGCGTGGCGCCCGAACGCGACCCCGGCGTCCCGAGGAGACATGCCGCACCCGTCGTCCCTAACGGATATGAGCTTCCTGCCGCCGTCCTCCACGCCGATGGACACGGCGGTTGCGCCTGCGTCGAGGGCGTTCTCGACCAGCTCCTTCACCACGGAGGCTGGCCTCTCGACGACCTCGCCCGCTGCGATCCGGTCGATCGTGACTTGGTCCAGCGTGTGGATCCTATCGGTCACTCGATCCCCCCGCCTTCTTCTTGAGCTCGTTGAGCTTGAGGTACGCCTCCATCGGGGTCATCTTGGAGACATTGACCTTCCTCAGCTCCTCCTCGAGCGTGGACTTGCTCTCCGGGGCCAGCAGGAGGGACTGCTTCTGGACCTTCTTGCCCGCTTTGATCTCGAGCACGTTCTCCTCCTCGATCCTGCTAAGGACCTGCTCGGCCCTCGACACGACCGCTTCGGGGACGCCCGCGAGCTTCGCCACCTGTATCCCGTAGCTCTTGTTGGCCTTCCCGGGGACGACCTTCCTGAGGAACACGACCTCGCCTTCCATCTCCTTGACGGCCATCGCGTAGTTCTTGACCCCCTCCAGCGAGTCGGCGAGCTCCGTGAGCTGGTGATAGTGAGTTGCGAACAGGGTCTTTGCGCCGACCCTCGACTGGTCGTACAGGTACTCCGAGACGGCCCACGCGATGGCGAGCCCGTCGAACGTGCTCGTCCCCCTCCCGACCTCGTCCAGGAGTATCAGGCTCCTCTTCGTCGCGCTGTTGAGTATGTTCGCCAGCTCGGTCATCTCCACCATGAAGGTTGACTGTCCCCTGGAGAGATCGTCGAACGCCCCCACCCTCGTGAACACCCTGTCGACGAGGCCTATCCTCGCCTCAGATGCGGGGACGAACGAACCGAGCTGAGCCATGAGCACTATGTCCGCGACCTGCCTGAGGAAGGTCGACTTGCCGGCCATGTTCGGGCCCGTGAGTATCACGAGCCTGTTGAGGTTCGTGTCCAGATAGGCGTTGTTGGGCACGAACGAGCCTCCCAGGGCCCTCTCGACGACCGGGTGCCGGCCGTCCTTGATGATGACCGTGTCCGAGTCGTTGACCTCGGGTCTGCAGTACCTCGACCGGACCGCGACCTCGGCGAGCGAGTTCAGAACGTCTATCCCCGCCATGACCCTCGCTATGTCCCTGACGGCCTCGGCGTGCCTCGCGACCTCGTCCTTCACTCGCACGAACGCCTCGTACTCGAGCGCGCACGAGCGCTCCTGGGCTGTCAGGATCGCACTCTCCCGTTCCCTGAGCTCGGGCGTGACGAACCTCTCGCCCGTCGTGAGCGTCTGCTTCCTCTCGTAGTTCGGAGGGACATGCTTCAGGTTCGACTTCGAGACCTCGATGTAGTATCCGAAGATGTTGTTGAACCCGACCTTCAGCTTGGCGATTCCGGTCCGCCTCCTCTCCGACTCCTCGAGTCCCGCTATCCATTCTTGACCTTCCTTCGCGGACCTCCGCAGGTCGTCGAGGGCGGGGTCGAAGCCATCCTGGATGAGCCCGCCCTCCTTCAGGGTCATGGGTGGGTCGTCCACTATCGCCCTCTGGATGACGCCCACGACTGCTCCTGGGTCTCTCAGGCCAGAGGCCAGCTCCTGGAGGAGTCCGGCCTTGAGCCTGCCCATTGCGTCTTTCAGCTCGGGGACAGCCCCGAGACATTCCTTGATCGCGATGAGGTCCCTCGCGTTCGCGTTCCCGTAGGCCACCTTGGCCATCAGTCTCTCGAGGTCCCTGACCTTCTCGAGCGCACCCGAGATGCCGCTCCTCGCGACGGTGGATGCGGCGAGCTCCTGGACGGCATCGAGCCTGCTGTTGATCGCGCGGACATCCATGAGAGGCTCCATCAACCACCTCTTGAGCAGCCTCGCGCCCATCGGAGTGAGCGTGCGGTCGAGCACCGAGAGGAGCGTGTTCTCCTGCCCGCCCTCCCTGACGTTCCTCAGCACCTCGAGATTCCTGAGAGTAGTCTGATCGAGCGCGAGCTTGTCCGAGGTGGAAAAGAACCTGGGGCGCGAGAGGAAGCCCAGGTCCCTCTTCTGCGTCGATTCGAGGTACCTGAGAACTGCGCCCGCGCTCGAGATTGCAAGCTGTTTGTCGGCAAAGCCCAGGCCAGCGATGGATTGCAGTTTGAAAGACCTCTTCATGAGCAACTCCGAGGACTCCCTCACGAACGCGATGTCCTCGACGGCCGTCACGGAGGCCCCTGCCCGTCCGAACTCTTCCACAAGACGCCCGTTGTTCAGGCTGGCCGGGTGGATCACCTCCTTCGGAGACCTCTGGGCGAACTCCGCGAGCACCTTCGATTCAGCATCGGCCCCGTCCATCTGCGTCACGATGAACTCCCCTGTCGAGATGTCCACGAACGAGAGACCGTACGAGTCCCCCGAACCCGCGAGGGACATCAGGTAGCTGTTCGCCCTGCTGTCCAGGACGGTGCTCTCGAGGACCGTCCCGGGGGTGACGATCCTCACGACCTCCCTATCGACGAGGCCTTTGGCGAGCTTTGGGTCCTCCATCTGCTCGCATATCGCGACCTTGTACCCCTTGTTGATCAGCTTCGGGAGGTAGGCGTCGAGGGCGTGCCAAGGCACCCCGCAGAGGGGTATCCGGTCCTTCTTGCCCTTTTCCCTGGAGGTGAGCGTTATCTCGAGCTCCTTCGAGCCGATGACGGCGTCCTCTCCGAACATCTCATAGAAGTCACCGATGCGGTAGAGCAGGATGCAGTCCCTGTGCGCCTCCTTGATCCTGAAATACTGCTCCATCATCGGCGTGGCCGCTCTTCCCACAGCCCTGCTCCCCCTGACCGAAAAACAGGAGCTGTGATATTTCTAGTTATGGTCAGGGTGCGCGACAGTCGCGGCATCGCCAGATTCTTATCTGACGAGCATATACGACTGCGGGCAGGTGACCTGATTGCATAGCGACCCCGACGAGCCGCCGCTCTCCCTGTACACAGACGGAGCCTCGCGCGGGAACCCGGGACCGGCGGCTATCGCATACGCAATATACGACCAGACAGGCGACCTCGTCGAGAAGGGCGCGAAGGTCATAGGTAGGCACACGAACAACGAGGCGGAGTACGAGGCTGTCCTCCTCGGTCTGCAGAAGGCGACGGAGAGGAGGTGCGCCGCGGTCAGAGTCTTCTCCGACAGCGAACTCGTGGTCCGGCAGATAAACGGAGTCTACAGGACGAGGGACGCGAGGATGGCGAGGTACATCGCCCTAGTGCGCAAGTACAAAGAGATATTCCACTCGATCGAGTTCGTCAGCGTGCCTAGGGAGAACCCAAGGACGGCTCTCGTAGACGCGATTGTCAACGAAGCGCTCGACAGAGGATTCTGAGAGAAGGTAGCCCCGGGAGGATTCGAACCTCCGTCGCAGGATCTCTCCTTGCGAGTAGCAATCCAGAGTCCCGCATGATTGACCACTACACTACGGGGCTGTTCTGACAATGCTCGGATTCCGCTACTGCTATTTAAGGGATGAGAATGGACCCTCCGGTCACGTCGGCCCGCACGCGCGTGGAAATGCTGATAGCGTGGAATCGGAGAAGCTCGACTACGACCGTCGGCCCGCACGCGCGTGGAAATGCTCCCGGCCCGGCTCAGCGCTTCACCTTCGAGATGGCCTGGACCATGCGGTCGAAGACCGCGTCGATCCCGCCCGTGCCGTCTATGTCGACGAGCTTCCCTTTCTGCTTGTAGTGGGCGATGAGGGGCGCAGTCTGCTCGTTGTAGACCACGAGCCTCTTCCTGACGGTCTCATCCTTGTCGTCGTCGCGCTGGACAAGCGCCGTCCCGCACTTGTCGCAGACCATGTCCTTCTTCGGCGGGTTGAACTTCACGTGGTACACGGCACCGTCCTTCGGACAGGACCTGCGGCCGACCGCCCGCTCCACCAGGACCTCCTGGTCGACGACGATGTTCAGCACGAGGTCGACCTCGGTCATCTTCTCGAGCTCCTTGGCCTGGCCCATGGTCCTCGGGAAACCGTCCAGGAGGTAGCCACGGGCGCAGTCCGGCCTGGAGACCTTGTCCTTGATCAGCTGCACTATGAGGTCGTCGGGGCCTAGCTTCCCTTGGTCCAAGTACGACTTAACCTTCATCCCCAGGGGGGTCTGCTCGGCCACGGCCTTTCTGAGCAGGTCGCCCGTGGACACCTGCGGTATCCTGTACTTCTGCGAGAGCTTCTGGGCCTGGGTTCCCTTGCCCGCGCTCGGCGGACCGAACACGACCAGCTTCATGATGGCACCAGAGGACCGATTGGGCAAGAGGTACTTATCCGTTGCCAGCCGAGCCTGAAGTGGGAGGGGGAATGGTTTTTAACCAGGAGCCATCATCAGTGCTCGGTATCCCGATGAAGAAGGTCGTCCTGGAGGAGCTCGAGGGAATCGTCGGCAAGGACCGGATGTCGACCAAGACGGCGGACCTCTACGTGTACGGATTCGACGCGTCGATCCACCACAGGAGCCCGAACGTCGTCGTGAAGCCCTCGAGCGCCCAAGATGTCTCCGAGATCGTCAAGCTCGCGAACCGCACGAGGACCCCCGTGATAGCTAGGGGCGCGGGAACCGCGATGTGCGGCCACACGGTGGCGCTGAAGGGCGGCATCGTCGTGGACATGAACCTCATGAACAGGATCAAGGAGGTCAGGGTCGAGGACCTGTACTGCGTCGTCGAGCCCGGCGTCGTGTATGACAAGCTCAACGCCGTGCTCGCGAAGAAAGGATTCTGGTTCCCCACCACGCCGGGCAGCGGCGAGGCGTGCACCATCGGAGGGATGGTCGTGACCAACGCCTCGGGCATGAGGGCAATCAAGTACGGCGCGACCAGGGACTACGTGCTCGGGCTGGAGGTCGTGATGCCCACTGGGGAGATCATCCACTCGGGCACGAGGACCCTGAAGAACTCGTCCGGGTACCAGATAGACAGGCTAATGGTGGGCAGCGAGGGCACGCTCGGCATCGTCACCGAGATTACCCTCAAGCTCGCGTTCAAGCCGAAGGCGTCCGGCATGACCCTCGCCGCCTTCAACTCGCTCGAGGACGCGGGCAGGTGCGTGTCGAACATCATCGCCAAGCCGCTCATGCCGTCGGCGATCGAGCTGATGGACTCCGTCTGCATCAAGGCCGTCAACAAGTGCATGAACGTGGGCCTGCCGGATGTCGCGGCCATATGCATGATCGAGGTGGACGGTCACCCCGCCGCCGTTGAGGACGAGATGAAGATCGTCGAGGAGATATGCAGGCAGAGCGGGGCGGTCACGACCGAAGCCTCGAGGGACAAGAAGAAGATCGACTACTGGACCTACGCCAGAAAGGCGATCCTGCCGTCGCTCAGCAGGTACGGCGAGAAGTTCGTCTCCGTCGCACTAGCGGACGACATGTCGGTCCCGATATCGAGCATCCCCAAG
>JBBIUZ010000011.1:0-12695 GCA_037439985.1 Methanobacteriota archaeon
CTATCGTGTGAGGTGCGTGATCGGAGGCGATCGTGTCGAATGCCCCCTCCTTCAGAGCCTGGAACAGCGCCTGCCGGTCCTCTCTCTTCCTCAGCGGTGGGTTGACCTTGGCGAACGTCCCGAGCTTGCTCGACCTGTCGAGCAGCAGATGGTGTGGCGTCACCTCGCATGTGAGTCCTTCCGCCCCCGCGACGAGCGGCAGCGAGTCCTTGGCCGATACGTGGCACATGTGGAGCCTGCAGCCCTTCGCCGCCGCCCTGACCTTCCTTATGGCGCTCGCCTCGACGGAGTTGTTCCTGTTCGACAGGTGGTCGTCGAGGTTACATTCCGTCTCCTTGATCCTCAGCCCTTCGTCCTCCGCATGGACCGCGAGGACCTTGCCGGACGCGCCTATGTCTGCCAACTCCTTCTCCACTAAGCCGAGGTTTGGCACTAGCAGGTCGCCCGTGGTGCTGCCCATGTAGAGCTTGAACCCGATGGCCTCCTTCGCCAGGGACGAGACGCTGACGCCAGGTTTGACGCCTGCAAACAGCCCGAAGTCCACGAGGCTCTTCGAGTCCGCGGTCCTCCTCTTCTCCCTCAGCGCGGCCAGGCTCGTGGTCGCGGGCTTCGTGTTCGGCATGTCGAAGACGCACGAGACCCCGCCGCAGAGGGCAGCCAGCGAGCCCGTCCCGAAGTCCTCCTTCTGGGTAGCCCCGGGCTCCCTAAAATGAACATGGGAATCGATCGCCGCGGGCAGCACGAGCATCCCGCCGAAGTCGTGGGTTTCGTCCCCCTTCAGGACCTTCCCGACGGCGACTATCTTGCCGTCATCGACGCCGATGCAGCACCTCTCAAGCCTTCCAGAAAAGAAGCAGTTGCCCTCAACTACAAGCTGCATGCTCCTCACCGAGTTCCCTCCTCTTGACGGCGCCGCCAGGCTTCACCTCGGAGAAGACCTCGGCTTGAAACCTGTAGCACTTGGTGCCCTCCTGGAGCCACGAGTCGGGCAGCAAGCCGGCCTTCATGCAGGCCTGGCTGAGAAACTCCTCGGTGTCCCAGCCCCATTCGACGGGCACCTGGGGAAGCAGGAGCCCCTTTCTCCAGCCGCGCTCCATGATCAGCCCGTGCCTGCCTATGGTTATCTGCTCCGCAAGCTTTCTGGGCCTGTCCACCTTGATCTCCTCGGGCGGCGTGAGCAGGCTCACTTCCACTCTCAGATTCCTGAGCTCGCCAGCCCCTACGGGCGGGAACCTGGGATCGCGCGAGCACGCGCTCGCGGCGGCGTCCTTGAGCGCATCTGTGAGCGGCATGATGGGTTCGGGATAGCCAATGCACCCCCTCAGCTGATCGTCGGGATATGTGGTGATGGTCACGAACACCCCTCCGATCTCCTTGAAAGCCTCGGGCACGTCGAGCTCAGGCGTCTCGTCCTTCCTCACATGGCTCTCGATCACGGCCCTGGCTATCCTGACAGCTCTCTCGCCATCGCCGTCTGTGAACATCGTCCCTGCGTCTCGATGGAGTAACGGCCATAAAAGTCTTTACAGAGGGACCGCGGGAGTCAGAACGCCGGGCCTCCCCTGGGACCTGACGCGGACTGCGGCAGAATCTGGCATGATTGCCTTGCGCCAAACCTTATATATTCACCAGCAAATCCATTCATCGACAGCATGAAGTTCGTCAAGCTCTCTCAGACGGAGTACGAGCAGATAAGGAAGCTCTACGAGGGCGTCATGTCCCAGGCCTGCTACGGCCTGTTCTTCAGGGAGGGCATGATACTGGGCGAGGAGATTGCGAAGATCGCCCAGCAGGAGCCTGAGAAGTACTTCGAGATCTGCGGGAACCTGTTGCGCGCGCGTGGCTGGGTTGACAACATCGTCTTCCAGGAGTCTACGGCCGTCGCGGACGGCTCCATAGAGGCGATCCAGGGGGACGACGGGGCCACCTGTCACAGGCTCAGGGGCATAGTGCGGAAGGTGTACGAGGCGGAGGCGCACCGGCGGCTTCACTGCGAGGAGATAGAGTGCGTCAGCAAAGGCGACAAGCACTGCGTCTTCAGGACGGAACCTCTGGGAGGCGACTAGTCCATGGAGCTGAAGCCAGCACTGAGGTCGCTGCGGTCCAGCTGCGGGGCGCTCGCGTCCGCGGTTATCAGCAGGGACGGCCTGGTCATCGCCGGAGACGTGCCCGAGGGCGTGCCCATGGAGACCTTCGCGATCATGTGCGCCACGCTCCTCGGAGCGGCTTCGACGGCCCATTCGGAGCTGCACATAGGCACACCTAACCATGTCGTCGTGGACAGCGCGGACGCCAAGATGATAGTCTCCGGGGCCGGCAGGAAGGCCCTCGTTGTGACCGTGATCGGCAAGAATGGGAATGCAGACCTCGCGCTCAAGAAGCTGAACGAGATTGCTGAGACACTCAAGGTGCTCTGAGCGCTCCCGCTGGACGAAGAAAGCGTTCTGAGTGGCAAAGGGCCGAGGTCAGGCTATGTCGAGCTCCTTCAGCTTCTCGGCCGTCGGCACTCCGTCGCTGGTCCACCCGCGGGCCTTCATGTAGTCGTCCAGCATCAGGTTCATCTCCTCGACGGAGATCTTGTGCCCCTTTGATGGGCCGTCCACGATCGGGTCCTCAAGTACCCTGGGGGGCAGGAGCCAGTCCTTCCTCAGGACACCTTCTCGCGCGTTGAACGCGCCCTTCATGTTGTGGACCCTCTCGCCGATCTTCAGCAGCTCGTCCTCGGTGAACTCCATGCCGGTTACTGCCTGGAGCACCTCGGGCAGCTTGGCGATGAGATAGAACCCCCTGGAGAACTTGCACAGGCCGATGGAGTCGTACACGCACATGAAGTTCTCGGTCTGGGAGACCATGAACCCCTTGTTCGCCGTGGAGAACCTGTCTATTCCCTCCCATTTCCAGAACTTGCCGACCAGCTCGGGAGCGTAGAACCCAGCTCTCAGGTGGCACGCGCCCCTGGTGGAGGTCATGTAGGCCAGGCCGTGCCCCTTCATGCCCCTGACATCGTACGCAGGCGGCTCGAGCCCCTTCGTGTGAATCGCGTACCTCTCCGAGCCCCTCCCGATCCTTTGGGCCGCCACCTTCACGCCATCCGCTAGGACGGCCCCGAAGCCCTCCCTGCGGCCCATCATCTCGACCATCTTGGGGACCGCATCGGATGCGTTGTCGAACGTGAGCTTGAGCCCGACCTCCTTCTCGGTCAGGGTGCCTCTCTGCATCAGTTCCATCGCGAAGCCGATCGTGACGCCTGCGGAGATGGTGTCCATGCCGAGGACGTCGCACAGCTCGTTCGCCCTCGCGACGGACTCGACGTCCGCGTTCCCGCACTGCCCGCCCAGGGAGTACAGCGTCTCGTACTCGATTCCGTCGATGGCCACGCCAGCGAACTTGCCGCTCTTGACCTCGAACAGCTTGCCGCAGGGTTTGGTGCACGAGAAGCAGGCCTTGTTCTTGGTCACGTACCTGGGGGCCCACCAGTAAGGGTCAATCTTCTCCCTCTCGGCGAACACGCTCTCCTGCCAATTCCTGGTCGGAAAGACGCCCTTCTCCTTGTTGATCCAGCCAAGGAACTCGCCCGTGCCGTACTTCGTGTCCTCGATGAACGAGGGCGCGGCCTCGTAGACCTTCTGGTACCTGAGCGCTATCTCGAGCAGCTTCTTCGGGTCGGCAGGCACGAGGTCCTTCGTGCCCCTGACGACGATGGCCTTCAAGTTCTTCGAGCCCATGACGGCCCCGAGGCCCGCCCTGCCCGCCTGGCGGTCCTCACAGTCGATGCACGCGATCCTCGAGAGCTTCTCGCCCGCGATGCCGATGCACGCGACCTTGACGTCCCAACCGTGGCGCTTCCTGAGCAGCTCGGGCACCTCTCTGGTGTCCTTCCCCCAGAGGTCTGCAGCGTCGTTGATCTCGGCCTTGTCGTCCTCGATGTAGATGTAGGACGGCGATCCTGCCCTGCCCACGATCTCGAGTGCGTCGAACCCCGCGTGCCTCAGCTCCATCCCGATCGACCCGCCCATGATGCTCTCCGCCAGGGTGCCGGTCGCGGGCGACTTCGCCGCGAAGGCCGTCTTGCCGCCCGTGGGCAGCGGGAAGCCGTTGAGTGTCCCTGGAGCCATCGCGAGCACGTTGTCGGGGCCGAGCGCGTCCGCGCCCTTCGGCACGGCGTGATACACCATTTCGACCACGAAGCCCTGGCCGCCCAGGTACTTCCTCGCATACTTTTCATCGAAAGTCCTCGTGTGGTCCTTGCCGCTCGTCAGATTGATCTTCAGTATCCTGCCAGTGTAGCCCTTCATGCTCACTCCTCCTCCTGCAGCAGCTTCCTGACCTTCTCGTACTGCTCGGGCTTCGGTTCCTCGTAGACTATGGCCTTCGAGGGGCAGAACTTCACGCACGTGGGGTCCCCGCCGCACAGGTCGCACTTGAAGGCGGTCTCCTCCATGCGCATCACGCCGAACGGGCACACCTCGACGCATGTCCCGCAGGCCGTGCAGAGCTCCTCATCCACCTTGACGATCCCATCCTCTATCTTGATCGCATCGGCGGGGCAGTTCTTGACGCAGCAGTCGCCCCCGCAGGCCACGCAGTTCGTGCACACCACGGGGAAGTCCAGCTTGATGTTCCGTCTGTGTATCTGGAGCCTTGCGTCCGCGTGATTGATCGTTCCGTCGTGGAACAGTGTGCAAGCCATCTCGCAGAATCTGCAACCGGTGCAGTTCTCAGGATACGGTACCAGCATCTTGACCATAGGCTCTCACCCCATTTCAGTAGCGGTTGTCTCAGTAACGTGAGCGGCCTAAAAAAGCTGTCCCCCGGACGGCATAGCTGGTTCTTCGGGCCCGGCTACTTCGGCCCGCGTTTCTTGACCTCGATCTTCCTCAGCTCGTGCTTCTCGGGCGGAGGCAACTCCTTCTCGACCTCTGCGAGGACGATTTCGATGGCGCTCTTCATCGCGAGCAACATCTCCCTCTCGGCCTTGTGTATCTTAACCATCGCCTCGTCGGGCAGCTTCCTCGCCTTCATGACGGAGTTCACAGCCTGGAACATGTCCATGCCGGCGTTCATCACGTGCGCCATGGTGTCTCTGCCGAGCCCGCTCGCGATGGCCTCAGCGTGCCTTTCGAGCCGTCTTGCCGCCTCTGCTCCCTTTCCGAGCCTTTCCTTTGCCAACTTCCTCACCCTCGAACTTGACCTTCAGCCAGCCGTCGGCCCACTCCGCGCTCAACACCTTCCTGTTGGTCATCGCGTAAGGCAAGCTGATCGATTTCTTGAACGCCCCTACCTGCAACGTCAGATTGTCCCCGCGGGTATATAGCTCCACGTTCTGGTTCATCAGGAAAGGCAGCTTGACTGCCAGCATGCTCGCGCCGTCCTCGTTGTACATCTTCATGGGGGATTCGGTGGAGTACACCCCGGTCGGGTCCTCCTCCCCGAACAGCTCGTCGGCCATCTTCACGAGGGTCCGTCTGCCCAGGACCTCCCGGGGCATCAGACCTACCTTGAAGGTCTTCAGGGGAGAGAAAACCTCGTCTATCGTGGCCATGTGCCTCTTCTGCTCCTCGAGCTTGTCGTCGAAGAACGACATGCAGGCCTCCTTCGGCAGTATCCTGTTGACCACGATGCTCTCGACCGCGTACCCGTACAGACACAGGTAGGTGTACGCCCGCTGCGTCTCCGATATCACCATCTTCTCCGGGTTCACGACCAGCCGTACGGAGGTGACCTTCGGGTTGGTCAGTATCTTCCTCACCGTCTTCATCTTGTCCCTGAGCTCCTCGAGGTCCGCGAGGAAGCGCTCGGATGGAATCGGGGTACTCACGACCCGGCCAATCGTCACCCTGGCAATCTTGAGCAGGTTCCTGACGAGCTGGAAGAGGTGCTCGAAGTACCAGTTTGCGATGTCAGGGAACGAAAGCAGCCGAAGAGTGTCCGCGGTCGGCGCGGTGTCCATCACGACGACATCGTAGGCCTTGGTCCTGTCGAACTCCCAGACATAGAACAGCGCGGACACGAGCTCCATGCCGGGGAAGATGGCCATCTCCTTGGCCGTCACGTACTCTATCCCCTGCGACGCCAGGAAGTCCGTCAGGAACTGCTGTATCTCCGACCACCTAGTCTCCAGCTCGTGCTGTATGTCGATCTCGAGTCCGTCGAGATTGTCCGCGATGTGCCGGATCTCGCCCGTGAGCTGCACCTCGAGCGAGTCTGAGAGGCTGTGGGCAGCATCGGTGCTTATCACGATGGTCCTGTGCCCCATGGCCGCTGACCTGAGCGCGGTCGCGGCAGAAACGGAGGTCTTGCCGACTCCGCCCTTGCCTGTATATATGATGACCCTCATGCGTTTCGCCGCGGGCTAGCGCATCCCCCCAAATAAGGGTGTCGCAACTGTGTGTCGGGGACGGGGTTCGAACCCGCGACCTTCGGATGTCCTAGGAGCATCTGGTCAGGAACTCTCCCTATGAGTCCGACGCTCCACCAGGCTGAGCCACCCCGACTTTGCGTGCTATCGGAACGGGCAGCGCTCGACTGCTCATTCCGTCTTCTTCTCCTCAGGAGGGAGTTCCTCCGGCTGCGGCTCGACCGGTGAGGCCTCCGCGGGAACCTCCGGAGTTGGAGTGGCCTCTGACTGGACCGGGACCTCTTCCGGGGCCGCCTCGGGCGCGCGCGTCTCCTGCGGGGATGCTATGGGCGCCTCCCCCGGCTCCGGGGGCCCGCCCGTCTTCGTGACCTCGCTCCTGCGGATCTCGATTCTCTTGATGGGTACGATTATCTTCGATGCGTCGGAGATCCTCTTCGAGAGGTCTCCCATGATGAGCATCCGTACGAACTCGCCGATCGTCGCCTCGGAGGCGGCCTTTCTGGACTCCTCCTGCATGATCAGCCTGATGGCGGTCTCCTGGGACGCCTGGATCCTCTGCTCGGACACGGCCATGGGTTTCACCCTTATGGCCCATCCGTCCTTGGTCTCGACGTCGACGACGGCGTCGGTCTTCGTCCTCTTCCGCCGGGTGAGCCTGCGGACGTAATCGCTCGTGAGGTCGTGCCCGCAGAATACCGTGTTGGCGTCCAGGCCAGACACGTTGGTGACCTTGAACTTTATCTTGATGTGCATCTTGGAGAAGTCGCCCGTAAGGTCCTGGACAGTGGCCTCGGTGACCCTGCCCATGACCCCATCGGGTGTCTCGGCAGGAGTCTCGCCAAGCTGCATCTTGCTGAACATCTCGGGGGCGTAGACCTTGTACCACTCCTTCGCCCTCCACTTGTCCTTGACCTTCTTGGCCGTCGCCCTGGCTTTCGGTGGCAATGCGATACCTCTTTGCAGATCGATTAAGAGCAGGCTCGATAACGGGTTTCATTATTAATAGATTGCTCTGCAAGACACTATCTGGAATGGGCCTGCGTGTTCGCGCGCCCAAGCAGGCCAGATGCGTGACGCTCAGCTACAGCCCTGTCTCCTTCCTGAGGCAGTTGAACGCTGCCCGGCCTTTCTCCGTATGCACCATCACGTCCGGGTGGCTTCCGGGGGCCGCCCTGTCGTGCTTCTTCTCCCCCAGGACCGCAGCGAACCCGGCGCATGTCCAGCGGAGCGCGACGTCCCTATCCTTGTCCGCGCCTTCGTGTACGCGCGCGTTCCCTTCGGTGTCCAGGAAGAGCGTGCACGAGCCCACCTCGGTCTCGAACACCCAGACCTGCGGCAGGTAACGGCTGACTATCGCGCCTACAGTTCCGCGAAGTTTTCCCTTCACCTGTCTCTCGGTTTCGTCACAGAGTTTCGCTAGCAAACGCTGAACGTCGTCCAATCTATCGCCCTAGGAAAGCCTTCGACGGTGCCCGGGGACGCGCATGGGCGATTGACGCATGTGAGCCTTTCTCATGCGCACCCACTTCTGGGCTCTCCACGAAATCAGTATCACCGATGAAGAAACCGATGGTGCTCGCCTCGCTTCTTGTTGCGCGAAGCCCGCCCAAACCCAGCAGGAATCGGAAGAAGGGTTGGTAACCGGTCTCGTTCGCAGTACCCTCGAATGCCATTATGAGGTGTTGCGGAATCCATGAAGTCCCCCTCGGAACCGGCCCATCATCATGAGATGGCGCGCCCGCAGCTCGTCATGTCCTCCTTCGTTTAGCACCGTTCTCCCTGCTGCCGCAGTGAGGCCGGGCGCCCATTCTGCGGAGATACCCACGGTCATAGAACTGACCGATGGTATATAAAATCCTATGCCTTCAGATTGAAGCACCCCAACGCCAATCATCACGTGCAGGAGAACATGCCGAAGGTGGTTCCGAGCTACAGGGAGCAGGCGAAGAAGAGGATCATAGAGGCTGCGAGCGCGGAGTTCGCGGAGAACGGCTTCCGCAATACCACGATGGACGATGTCGCCGACAGGATAGGCGTCAGCAAGGGGGCCGTGTACCAGTACTTCCCCAGCAAGGAGGAGTTGCTCGGCGAGATCGCACGAGCGTATCTGGAAAAAACGATCCGCGCAGAGGTGCCTCCGTCGAAGGGGCACAGCCTCCAGAAGGCTATCGAAGAGTGGTTCCCCAGGATGCTGACCACCATGCCGGAATGGTTTCCCAGCCTGGTCAGCGACGTGGTGTCCGAGGCCAACCGCGACGGCCATGCGAGGGAGCTCGTGAGCGACTTCCGGAAGAAGCTGATCGAATCGATGCAGTCAGTCTGGGAGGAGCGGAAGAAGGCCGGCGAGATCCCGCAAGAAGTGGACGTCCGGCTCCTCGCGCGCGCCCTATCTGGCTTGCACCTCGGCCTCATAGTCCAGATCTCGTGTGGTCTCCCCCGCGCGGAGGCCGCCGAGGCGTGGAGCACGGTCGTCAGGGCCATGTCCGATGGCCTCCATCCCAGAAAGCGGTCGGGCCATTGACCTAGCCTCATGCGCGACACGCCGCACGGGTCAGCTTCAGAAGGCGGTTTTCTTGCCCTTTCTAGAGACGATATCCGAGTACTTCCAGAGCACCGTGATGACGCTCTTCTCGAAGTCCTTCATCCCCTCGATTACTGCGAACTCATTCGGCGCGTGGGCGTTCCCGCCGTAGCCAAGTCCCGCTCCGCCCCACGGGACCCCGAGGTAGTCGTTGAACAGGTACAGAGGGGCCGAGCCAGCGAAGATCGGCCACACCTCAGGTTCCTTCCCGTGATATCTCATCGCCTCGATGCACGCCTGGTTGACGTCCTCGCGGGCGGACACCTTCGTCACGGGGTAGTCCACGTAGTGTCTGATCTTGATGTCGGTGAACCCCCTCCTGTCGAGGTGTTCCCGGACCTTCCTCCTAGTCTCCTCGATGGTCATGTCGGGGACGAGCCTGATGTCGATCTTGGCGATCGCCCTGGAGGGGAGGACGGTCTTGGTCCCCTCGCCCGTGTACCCGGCGGCGAGCCCGCAGATGTTGAGCGAAGGCTCGAACAGGTACTTCGCGAGGAGCTCCTCCTTCGTCCCCTTCATCTTGAAGTCCTTCACCCCGAGGCTGTTCTTGTACATCCCGATGTCGAACCTCCTTGACAGCGCGTGGACCAGGCCCAAGTCGTCCTTGTCCGGTCCCGCGACGTCGTCCCAGAGGCCGTCTACCGTTGGGACCTGCTTGTCATCCACGAGTGTGCCCAGGGCCTTGGTCAGCCGCCAGACGGGGCTCTTGACCCAGACGGCATCGCTGCTGTGGATCTCGTTCCCGGGCCCGCCCTGGTATCGCCCGTCCGCGATCAGGTCGAAGAACACGCACCCCTTCAGGCCGAGGGCCATGACGGGGGTGCCGTTCTTGTTCTCCATGTAGTCGAAGGTGAAAGCCCCGTCCGCCTTGGACAGGATAGCCCTGTTCCTGCGCACATATCCGGGGAAGCTCAGGCCTCCCAGCTCCTCCTCACCCTCGATCATGAAGTGCACGTTCAGGGGCATCGCGTCCCTGTCCACCATCGTCCTGATGGCCAGCAGGGCGCCCGCGAGCGAGCCCTTTGAGTTGTACACGCCCCGGTTCACGAGGATGTCTCCTCGGCGCTTGTCCTTGACGATGCTCGCAGCGAAGGGAGGGGTCCTCCACTCGTTCAGGTCCCCGACCGGCTGGACGTCATACATGCCGTACATCAGCACGGTCTTGTCCGCACCCGCGTCCAGGTAGCCATGGACCAGGGGCCAGCTCTTGGAGTTGGCCTTGAACTTGCCCGTCCTTGCGCCGAGCTTCTTGAGCATCGCCTCTATCATGTCGGCGGACTCGGCAATGCCCTCGCCCGTGAAGGACACGCTCGGCACCCTGAGCAGTTCCCTCGTCTCCTTCAGGTGCCAGGTCCAGCTCCTGTCAATCTCCTCGTGAAGATCCTCGATGATCATGTCGCAGCCCTCCGATGCGTCGACGGGGCCCGCACTCGGCCCGAGCACGCTCCTCTCAGCCCTCACGCGCCTAGGAATCTCGGCTTCTTGTCCGTCTTGTGGTCCACTATCAGCTGTATGGGGGCGTCATGGCACTTGAGCGCCTTCTCCTCGTCCTCGTAGACCTTCCCGCACTCGAAGCACTTGTAGAGCTTCTTGGTCATCTCGATCCTCTCTCGGGTCCTCTCTTGCTGGCCTTCATCCGCAATTGCCGTTATGAACTTTGCCCGGAAGTCTCATGGCCTCAGGTGGTGCGCCAAAGCGGCCTTCGAGTCCGGCGTGAGCCTCGCGTCCTGCCTTTCCAGGTCCTTCTCGAGCGCGCTCATGGTAGGCGGATCCTTGAGGAACACGGGCACGTAGCTCGATGTGGTGTCTATGTTGAGTATCGCGACCTTGTCCCCTTCGTCGACCATGCGCTCCTCGACCGCGGCCTTGAACTCGACGAACGGCCGGATGTCAGGGGGCACGCTCCTCAACTCAGTTATCGCCACGAGCCTTGCGATGTGCATCCCCTGAACCCCCCAGGAATGTCAGAGGTTCACCTTCGTCTGGTGGACTTCGAGCCCGAGCTTGTCCCTCTAGAGACCGAACGACAGACCGAGGAGCTGCGACAGGTGCAGCACGGGTATCTTCGTGGGCATATCCTTAAGCTGCGGCTGGCTCACGTCATACTGCAGATGGCAGAACGGGCAGCAGTCGACCACGACCTCGACGCCCGCTGCCTGCATGTTCCTCAGGTTCTCGGCGGTCATCTTGAGCGCGACATCGGGCGTCCTGGCCCTCACCCCTCCGCCTGCGCCACAGCACATGCCCTTGTCTTTGTACGCCACGCTGGTCATGCCGGCGGCCTCGACTATGTCGTCGAAGATGTGCGGTCTCTCGCTGTCGTCGATCTTCTTCACGTTTGAGGGCTTGAGGAAGTGGCAGCCGTAGTGCACTGCGGCCTTCAGGTTCCTGCCGCTCTTCACCTTGGCCTTGATCGCCTCCAGCCCCACGTCCCTGTAGAGCAGCTCGACGAAATGCCTGACGTTGACCGTGCCGTTGTACTCGACGCCGGTTGCGTCCTTGAGTATCTTGTTGACCTTCTTCCTCGCCTCGGGGTCGTGGTTGAGCTTGTGGGCCGTCTCGAAGAGCGTGTCGAAGCAGCCGTTGCAGATCGTCACGATGTCCACGCCCATCTTCTCCGCGATCGTGAGGTTCCTCGCTGCCATCGCCAACCAGTAGTTCTGGTCGAAGGATCTCGTCACTCCCGGCGCCGGGCAGCAGCTCGCGCCGTTCATGTCCACCAGCTCGACTCCCAGGGTCTTGAGGACCTCTCTCGTGGAACTCTCGATGCCAGGGTACCTCAGAGGCATGATGCAGCCGAGGAAGAACCCGTACTTGTTTGCCATCCTACTTCCCTCCTGGTGTGATCAGCTTGTCGAAGCCACACAGCGATGCGATCTTCTTGACCTCTTCCAGAGCCTTCTGGTCCGCCAGTACCGTCGGTGGGACCGCTAACAGGCCCAGCCTGGACCTGAGGGCCTTGTCCTCCTCCCTCAGGGAAACCATGTGGCCCGTCTTGGAGATCAGCTCTGCGACCTTCCTGTGCTGCTCGGCCATGTGGCCCTTCTTGACCGCCATGTTCCTGAGCGTCATGATGATGTCCACGATCTCGACGCCCCTCGGGCATCTCTCGTAGCAAGTGTAGCATGTCGTGCACAGCCACAGGTCGTCAGACGGCAGCACATCCTCCTCGAAACCCAGCTGGGCCCTCCTGACGACCTTCCTGACCCTGAACGCGGTCTGCCGTCCCGAAGGACAGCTGCCGGTACAGGTCCCGCACTGGAAGCAGAGATTGACCGTCTTGCCTCCGCCCTCGATGACCTTCCTCGTGAACTCGGGGTTCGGTTCCTTGGCGTTCGCCAAATGGCTCACCTGAACCCGGACTAGCCCTGCGCCATATTTGAGGGTTTTGCTAGACTAGGCAAAGCATTATCCTTTCCGGTAAAACCAGACCTCCCTGGCCGACTCCAGGAACGGTCCCAGGTCCGGCTGCTCGGTGCATTTCAGCGCGATGATCGCATGCATGGACCAGTGCTGGTCTGTCACGTCCCCCTCCGGGATCATGCCCGCCCTCACCAAGCTTCTGTTGACGAAGTAGCTCAGGGCCGTCCTGTTCAACATGCTCGGCTCGTGTATGGTCCTGGCTATCTCGTGCGGTATGCCCCTCTCCTTCAGGTACCTGAACGCCAGTCGCTGCGCGCCGAACCCGAGCAGCGCATGTCTCTGGCCGGCGTCCCTGTGCATGAGCATGTCGGTGCCTATCTCCTCGGTCTCAGT
>JBBIUZ010000011.1:12705-21299 GCA_037439985.1 Methanobacteriota archaeon
CGCTCCATCGCGTACATCGCGTCATCGAGGACGACGCAGTCGACCCTCCGCTCGTCCATGAGCCTGAGGTTCGACACGTCGTCGCCAATCGTGATGATGCACTTCCCGCCCTGGTCGGAGAGTTCAGTAGCGGCGGTCAGCAGGGACCTCTGCGAGACGAGCGTCCCCGCCACCCTCAGCAGGTCCGCGTCTTCGAGCCTCAGCTCGTAGGCCCTGAACCGTCGGAGCAGCTCCACGCCTTCAGGCGTCAGCCGCGAGCCCTTGCTGGTGGAAGCCACGAGCGACTGGCCGGTCTTCTCCTCCGCCTCGCGCACATACTTGTGCAAGACGGGAGTCGAGACGCCCATGCTTGCTGCGGCCTTCTGCATACTCTCCTTCTCGCTGAGCGCCGACAGCGCCTCCATCTGCCGGTGCGTTATCTCGGCTCCCTCGCTTACGAAAGTCACTCTCGGCCTCGGCTCTGGCATGTCATCTCCTCTTCCTGAGCCCGTATGTGCTCAAGGCCAACATAACGATGGCGAAAACGCCCAGGGTGAGCAGGTCGGGCCAAACGCTCCCGACGCCCCAGCCGCGGATCATGACCGATCTCATCGCGTCCACGGCGTGAGTCAGCGGCACCAGGGCGGACACCGGCCGGAGGACCGCTGGCACGGCCTCGATAGGCCAGAAGACGCCGGACAGCAGTATCGAAGGGAAGAGTATCAGGGGCAAGAACTGGATTGCCTGGAACTCGCTCCTCGCAAGCGATGAGAGGAGGAAGCCGAGCCCCTGCATGCCGACGCCGAACACGAACACAATCAGGAGTACGAGCAGCACGCTCCCTTGGATCGTGATCTGGAAGAGGACGATCGCGGTGGCGATGATGACGATCGACTGGACGAGCCCCACAAGGCCGAACGCCATCGCATAGCCCGCGACGATCTCGCCCTCCGTCACCGGCGTGCTGAGCAGCCGATCCATCGTGGCCGTCGATCTCTCGTGGACGAAGGATATGATCGAGAGCATGAAGGTGACCATCATCGCGGCCAGGCCCATCACGCCCGGGGCGAAGAAGTCTATGAAGCTCGCTCCTTCGCCGTAGGCCAGGTGTTGCACGGCCACGACCGGCGTGGACAAGCCCGTGCCCGCGGACCCGAGCACTTTCTGGATGGACTTCTGTATGTCCGACATGATCGCCTGGGCGATGTTGGGGTTCGTCCCGTCGATGTAGACCGCGATGCTGGCTGGCTGGGCGACGCCGGAAGCCCTGAGAGACATCAGCGCGGTCCGTGCATCCCTCGTGAAGTTGGTCCCGAAGACGATCACCGCCTTGATCTTCGCGTCGTCGACCAGCTTCTCGGCGGAGGCGACCTCACGCCCCGCCTCCGGGCCGCTGTAGTTCCTCATTATGCTGAGCGTGCCCCGGGTCGAGATGTCGTGTACGATCGAGATCGCGAGCGACTCGTTCGCAGGTGTCTGGTCGAGGTTCACGACGTATACCGGAAGTTCCTTCGGATCGCCCCCGAAAGTGTAGCCGAACACGGTTATCATGAGGAGCGGCATCAGCACCAGGAAGCCGACGGTGCGCCGGTCGTGCCTCAGGGACCTCAGATTCTTCTTCGCGACCACGAGGGCTCTCTGGAGCTTCAAGGGACCGACCTCCCCGCGAACGCCAGGAATGCCGACTCGAGGTCGGTGGTCGCGGTCGAGTCCATTAGCTGCCTAGGCGAGCCCTCCGCTATCAGCCTGCCCTGCCTCATCATGCCGACCACGTCGCACCTGTTCGCCTCGTCCATGTAGTGCGTCGTGATGACGATCGTCTTTCCCTGGGACTTCAGGTCGATGAAATGCTTCCAGAATCCGACTCGTAGCTCGGGGTCCACACCGACCGTGGGCTCGTCCAGGAACATCACCTCAGGGTTGTGGATGAGCGCGCACGCGAGCGAGGTCCTGTGCCTCATCCCGCCACTGAGCTGCGACACCAGGCTGTCCCTCCGCTCCTCGAGGCCGATTATTGACAGGAGTTCGGCCTCCCGCTTCCGGAAGGCCTCCTTCCCCATGGAGTACAGCCCAGCGAACATCTCGAGGTTCTCGTGGACGGTCAGGTCCATATACGCTGCCGTTTCCTGGGGCATGTAGCCGATCCTCGCGATGTTCTTCCTGAGAGGGACCCCCTCGCCGAGGACCGTCGCATTCCCCGAGGTCGCCCTGAGCAGTCCCACGAGCATCTTGATGGTGGTCGTCTTGCCAGAACCGTTCGGGCCCACGAGCCCGTAGAGCGTCTCCTTCTTGATGTCCAGAGCGAGGTTCGAGACGACCCTCAGGCCGTCGAACTCCTTCGTCAGCCCGCGCGCGAGAATCGAAAACGATTCCAGTCCACGCATCTGACCCGTCCCTCCGCTCCTTTCGCTCGTCCAGGACCGCCTCCGCCCGCCCCAGATCGATGGGGTCTGAATTCTTAAATAGGCCGTCGAGGCATTAAGGCTTGGTTTTGGATGCCATCTGGGAAGTACATCGTCAAGCTCTGCCTCCTGGGCGACGGTGCCGTCGGCAAGACGAGCCTCGTTCGCAGGTTCGTTTTCGACGTTTTCGATGACAAGTACTTGATGTCGTTCGGGACCAAGGTGGTCAAGAAGACGATAGAGATGGACGACACGGAGCTGAATCTCCTGATATGGGACATCCTCGGGCAGAGGACCCAGGATTCTCTCCACGCGGCCTACTACAGGGGCGCTGTGGGGGCCATCGCCGTCTGCGATTTCACCCGCCCGGACACGATGAAGAATCTCGCGGCCTGGCTGGGCAGCTTCAGAACCGTCGTCGGCGACGTGCCCGTCCTCATCCTGGGCAACAAGTCGGACCTCGACAAGCGGTTCACGCTCGCGGAGCTGGAGGAGTTCGGCAGGTCCGTCGGGTGTGACGTGATTGAGACGAGCGCAAAGACGGGCATGAACGTCGAGTCGTCGTTCGCCGAGCTCGGGAAGAAGCTCATGGAGGGGCTGTGATGCACCCTCTGCCGTTCTTCGTCATGCCGGGGATAGCCCTTGCGCACCTACGGGAGGAGCTCGAGATAGTCGAGGGGGACCAGCGGACGAGATACATGCTGTACAGGTACGGCCAGAGGTGTGGACGCGCCCTCGTCGAGAGCTTCGGACTCTCTTGCGCGGACCTGAGCGAGGTCAGGTCTGTCGTGGAGCCCATCTGGATGGAGGCTGGCCTGAGCAGGATCAAAATAGAATCTCTCCAGGAGGGCGAGATGGTCGTCAACCTCGAGGAGTCCGTCGAGGCCAAGGAGGGAAAGAGCTGTGACTTCAGCAGGGGCTACCTGTCCGGGATAGTCTCCCAGCTCACGGGTGAGAGGTACGAGGTCGACGAGGTCGAGTGCGTCAGCTCGGGGTACATGACCTGCGTGATGCAGGTCTATGAGGTCCCTGACGTGCTCAGGTCGAACACGCAGCGCGTGTCCGACTCGGTCAGGAAGTACAACCTCGAGAAGGGGTACTCATATCTGATCAGGGAGGAGATCCCCGACCAGGCGTTCGACATATTCGTGGACGCGGTCAGAAACGGCGTCCCCTGCCTCTGCGTCACGCGCGAGTACCCCGAGAAACTCAGGGACAGGCACGAGCTCAAGGGCGTGCCGTTCCTCTGGCTCTCGATGGACCAGGAGAAGACGTATGCGAGGGATCCGACGAACCTGGCCATGCTCTATTCCGACGTCAAGACCTTCATCAGCGAGAACAGGGACTGCATGGTCCTCATCTCCGGCATGGAGTACCTAATATCGCAGAACGGCTTCGACAAGGTCCTCAAGCTGCTCCAGCATGTGAACGACAAGATCGCGGTGAGGGACTCGGTGCTTCTCGCATCCATCAGCCCGCTCACGCTCCCCGAGAACCAGCTCAAGATGCTCGAGAAGGAGATGCGGTCCTTCTGAGCCGCACGGAGGGGATGGATTCGAGATACGGCGTCATCGTCTGTCCGAGGTGTGGCATGGCCAAAGGGGTCGAGACCTCGAAGAAGACCACCAGCTGCCAGTGCGGCCGCGATATCGACGTCTCGCGCGTGAAGATCAGGTACGGGACTGACTCTCCTATCGAGCTCGCGGATCTCGTGGCTCAGGCGAACGCCACGCTCAAGGGCGGGGGGCCTGTGCGGGAGAGGCGCAGGGCGAGGAAGGGCGACCCCTACGTTGCGATTGCCGAGCGCGCCAGGCCGGTCAAGGACCCCCTGGAGAGGATGTGGGTCGTGGCCCAGGGGCTGACGGAACTCCACGCGGGATTCACCGTCGAGGACCTCAGGAGGGTCTCGTCCCTGCTGGGGCGGGACTCCGCCGAGGACATGCTCGCCCGGCTGAACGAGCACAATCTCGTGTACGAGACGGCGCCAGAGACATACAGGTGTGTCTGATCATCCAGCGGCCTTCTTCCTCTGGGCCGCCTGTTGTGCGAGCCTCTTCGCGTCCTTGATCAGGGCGGGGAGAGAGACAGTGTGCATCTTCCAGTATCCGTAGCCGGCCACCAGCCCCGCGACGACGAGCCATGCGACATCCCAGGGCTCGCCCAGAATCCTGACGAAGAACGACTCGTAGAGCAGGGCGAAGACTAGGTGGATTAGCAGGGCTTCCGAGAAGTACCCCTTCACGTCACCTCTCGTGACGCCTATGCCTATCAGTGTCGTCGTCGAGCCGTGGAGCACCACGAACAGAAGGCCAAGGAGCGACGCCGCGACGAGCTCCGCCGCCATGGGCGTCCGACCAAGCCCGCTCAGGTACGAGTACACCAAGGCGAAGGTGTAGGTGGCCGCGATCCCGAGACCCATCGAGAGGCCATAGAATGCCGTGTCGACCTTCCTCTGGAACCTGGGGAAGTTGAGGACGACGAGTTTCATCAGCTCCTCCATCACCGCGAAGCCGACGATGAGTATTAGCGCGGTGTATGCCGAGGAAATGGTCTGGCCATAGACCTCGAAGGCGTAGATGACCATTCCGAGCACGATCCCGAGCGCGAAGAACGAGAACAGCTTCCGATCGTCGAAGAACGGCTTCTCGACTCCAGGGGAAGTGTAGTCCCTCAGGGTGTAGTAGAGGAGCGCCATCGAAGGGCCGAATCCCGCGACCCCGGCCGCGATCTGAGCGTAGTCAACCATTGCGCCGCCCTCGTAACCTCAGGGGGGTCATAAATGTGTCTTGGTATACATTTATAGGGCCCGCATGAGGTCGAGGGTCGGTGAGTTAAGATGTCTACGTGCGCGCGATGCGGAAAGCCTGCCGGCGACGGCCCGGTATGCCAGTACTGCGGATACGCTGGTGAGAGCAGAAGCATTGTCGGAAAGGGGGTCAAGACCCTGAAGTCCACGACGGGAAAAGTTCTGGAGACCAGCGTGAAGGCCACTGAGAAGCTGGCCGAGGGCGCCAAGCCTGTCGTGAAGACCGTCTACGACGAAACCAGGAAAGGCGTGAGGAAGGCCAAGGAGGGTACCCTGAAGGTGGCGAAGTCCCTCCAGAAGGAGACCTAGCTGTCGTTCCTCCTTCGGCTCGGCCTGCTGGGGACGCTCTGCGCGAGCTTGTCGAAGTAGTGCGCGACGACGCAGCTGTCCGCGCACTTGCCACAGGAGCTGCATTTCTCGGCGTCCACGCGGATTGTTCCGTTCAGCGTGATGGCTCGCGACGGGCATGTTCTGACGCAGATGCCGCAGTTCGTGCACATGTCCGCCCTCAGCACCGCCCTCGATACGCCGTCGAAGAACTCGGAGGCCGCCTTGGGGTTCTCGCCGACCACGGCGATTTGCCCTCCGGCGAACACCTTTGCGGTCGCGGCCTTCGACCTGACCATCGCGACCCCGAACTCCTCCACCATCTCGACCTCCCCGACGGTCTTCAGCAGCTCCGCCGCCTGCCTGAGTCCTCTCGGGTTCGGCGTCCTCAGGACGGCCTCGACGGAGTATCCTCCAGCGGCGCACGGGCTCACCCCCTTGATCACGTGGATGTCGATGATGTCCGACCGCTTCGGCTTCGCCTCGATGCCAAGCTTCTCGGCGAGCGCTAGCATCTTCGGGGGCAGCTCCTTCCATCGCCAGAACCCGTGTTCCACGAACTCCCTGGGCAGGCCGTTGCTCTTGGCCCATGAGTCAAGCCTCAGGTCCCAGGCCTTCGCCAGCTCGGGACTCATGCGCGATATTTCCGCGCACTCGCTCGCCAGCGATGATGGGCACATCCAGCAGCCGACCCTCTCGATGTCGTTGTCGTACAGCGCGTTGTAGTCCAGCCGCCTCCAGATGATGTACAGCCAGACGTCGAGCGCCGTCCAGTCCCTTATGGGGTTCACGATTACCTGGCCGGGCACGAAGGGGTTCTTCGCGACCAGCTCCGTGCGTTCCCTGGCGAAGGACTCGAGGCGCCTGTTCCCCTCAATCGTGAGCGTGCCCTTCGGGAACCTCTTCTCTATGATGTCGGAGGCTGGAGCCAGCTTGCAGACCTTGCAGCACCATCTGAAGTCCTTCGCGGGGGGCCCGAATGAATCGAAGTTGTCGTCGAACGCATCCCCTGCCTGGGCCGTCATGAGCGGGATGCCTCTCGTCGAGGCGAGCTTCCTGACATAGTCCCTCGTGGTCGGGTGCTCAAGGCCAGTGTCAATGAATATGACCGAGAAGTCCCGGGCGATGGACGAGACGAGGTCCAGCACCACGAGGCTGTCCTTGCCCCCGCTGAACGAGACCGTCACTGGCAGGTCGTGAGACTTGATGGTCTCGGCGATCTCGTGCTCCGCCCTCGCCTTCTTCGCGTTCAGGTGCGACATGTTCGCCTTGACGACGTCCTTGGCCCAGCCTCTTCGGGCACGGAACAGCGGCCCTGCCTGCGTGAAGTCTCTGACCTTCACGCCCTTGTCCGAGGAGTGCAGCTCTGTAGCGTTCACCTTGGCGGAGCCGCATCCGATGAACTTGCCCATCTCGATGACCACCTCGTCCCCCACCCTGATGCCTGGGTCGAACGAGACGATGTCCTGCCTCGGAAGGTAGTTGCCCTTCATGTGACCCGACGCCTTGCTGATCGTGATCAGTTTCTTGGGGCGCATGTGTGCGAGCATGCGCGCGCCATCAATCCTGAGCGTGAGCGCGTAGTCCTTGAGCTCGAGGTCGTAGGTGAGAAGCGCGATTCGACGCCCGTCGACGATGATCTCCTCCGCCCTGTCCTCGCCCGAGCTTCTGTTGAGCACGACCACGTCGGGTATGAGCTGCTGGACTCCGAACTGGCGCAGGAAGAGGTACCTCAGCCTCCTCCTCGTGCCCTCGAGCGCGAGCCTGACCTCGCCCGGCGGCGACAACTCCACCCGGCGTCCGCTCCGCCCGCACCTACCGCAGGACCTGCCGATGAGCGGCACGTTGCAGGTGTCGCACCAGAGGAGTTCGTGTGCTTGACCGCGCGGTTCCCAGGTCACGGCGTGAGCTATGTCGGGGGCCGTAAAATAAGTTGCTGATTTCACAGTCGGGCCCCCGCACGACAGACTCGCGTGTACCCCGGAACCCTTAATAACCGAGCGGGGTTAACCTCCCCCCGATGGCCCGCAAGCTGAGCAAGGGCGAGTACACCATCGTCGAGCCGAGCTACTCGGTGACTTACACGCTCGACCACGGGTACGGGGTGCGCCCGAAGCACCCGCTGACGAGCCCCACAGAGATCAGGGACATCCTCGCGGCGCTCGCGGCTCTCACGCTCGCCTTCTATCTCATCATCCGCGGGCCGAGCAGCAGCGACGTCCTCCGCTACGTTGGCATAGCGGCTCTCTCCGTCGTCGCTGGCTTCTTCGTGCACGAGATGTCGCACAAGTTCGTCGCAAGGAGGTACGGCTGCTGGGCCGAGTTCAGGGCCTCCTACCCGATGCTCCTTCTGGCGATCTTCACATCCTTCATGGGGATTTTGTTCGCCGCCCCCGGGGCCGTCATGATCGCCGGCAACGTCGACAGGGAGCGGAACGGGAAGATCAGCCTGGCCGGCCCCGCGTCGAACCTCATCGTCGCGGTCGTGTGCCTCGCGGCCGCCCAGCTCACCAGTGGGGCGGGTCTTGCGTGGAGCGTGCTCCAAAACCTGGCGACCTTCAGCGTGTTCCTCGGGGCGTTCAACATGATCCCCGTCATGCCGTTCGACGGCGCGAAGATACTGCACTGGAACAAGGCGATCTACGCGCTGACGCTAGTCGCTGCCGGCCTTCTCTTCTTTGTGACCTACGGCCTCTGAGGGCATGCACCCGCCCGTCTCCGCGA
Organism: Methanobacteriota archaeon; assembly: GCA_037439985.1. Lineage (GTDB taxonomy): Archaea > Thermoplasmatota > Thermoplasmata > UBA10834 > UBA10834 > COMBO-56-21. The sequence goes on from JBBIUZ010000011.1 coordinate 20,944, forward strand.
ACGCGGGGTACCTGAGATGGGCGATGATGTTCCCCTGCCAATCGAACATCTTCCCGGGATTCATGATGTTCTTCGGGTCCAGCGCCTTCTTGATCGCCCTCATCGTGGCGAGGGAGTCCGCCCGCTCCTTCTGCATGTACGGCGCCTTCGTGATTGACACCCCATGCTCCCCGGTCACGGTCCCGCCCAGTTCGAGCACCTTGTCGTAGATCTGCCCCACCGCGCGCTCGCCCCTCCTCCAGCTGTCCTCGGACGCGGGCTCCACCAGCATCTTGGTGTGCAGGTTGCCGTCTGCCGAGTGGCCGTACGTGCCTATCACCACCCCGTTCTGCTCGGCGATCTTCTGGAAGGCCACG
>JBBIUZ010000012.1:0-21034 GCA_037439985.1 Methanobacteriota archaeon
GGGGATGGACGACCGGACGTAAAAGCTCTAGGAATTTACTTGATATCCCCTAGATTCTCCAGTCGTTCGTGAAGGTTCCAGAAGGCAGAATGCGGACAGCACGCGTCTTCTTCTGCGCGGTTGATGTAAATCTGAATCGATAACTGCACACGAGGTGGAATGGGCACGTATGAGCGCGTTCCTGATCCCTGGCTGCGTTTCAAAGGATACGCCAAGGATTGGATGGCTTCGGGCGCCCCGATGGTTCGGGTTTCACAGGAGGTCGACGGTGGCGACGACGCGCAGCTTGCCTCCCTCCAGATAAGTCAGGATGGCTCTTGACCCTGGGCTGTATACGAGATCCTTGGATAGGGAGAGCGTGAGGGTCGGTCTCCTCCAATCGGTTCCTGCCGTCGCCGCCTCGATTCGGGCGGGCTCGAACTGCATCCAGTGCCCGATGTGAACGATCATCCCTTCCGTCAGAGGCCTGGGCCAGTACTTCACGAGTTGCGCCCGGCAAGTCAGCGCCCTCCTGCACACGATGGTGTCGTCGCCGGTCAAGACCGATCCCCGTTCGAGGTCTTCTGTCGTAACCCCCTTCAGAGCTAGTCCCACGCGGTCTCCTCTTCCTGCGGAGTCGAAATCGTCATCATGCTTCTGGATGGACCTGATCTCGGCCTGCTTGCCCTTGGGCAGGACCCTCACCGAGTCGTGCCTCTTCACGGTCCCGGCAGCGACGCTTCCCAAGACGACCGTCCCGACGCCCTTCACGTCGAAGTAGTGGTCCACGGGCACCGAACCTGCGTGGTCTCTCGCGCCTGCATCCCTCGCGGTCGATTCCCTGGCTTCCGAGAGAAGCGTCTCCCTAAGGGTCAGGGGATCGTCCTCCACCCTGACGTATCCCTCGAGGACGGTGCCCTTGATCAGGGGGGCTATCTGCTCAGGCACGATGTAGTTCCTGAGGACCAGGTACCCCCTTCCTACGCCGACGCAGTCAAGCATGACCGCGGTCTCGCCGAACACTGATCCGAGCTCGTCGACGACCACGATCGCGGCATCTGCGAGCGAAACCGAGTAGAACAGGGAGGCGAGCTTCTCGGGATACTTGGTGGGTTCGACCAGGGAGAGGGTCACGTCGCCCTGCTTGACATCGTAGAAGGTGATGTCGGAGGCGGTCGACTTCTTCCCGATCCCCTTCGCGTACTCCGGTGCGTCCAGGACGGCGACATTCAGGTTCGGCATGCGCTACCGGTACGGGTGTGCGCTAAAGAAGCTTTCCGCGGCTCTCTTCTCTCGGTTGGCTGCGCGATGCCCGAGACAGCAGGTCGACATCGGCGTGCCGTGACAGGACCCGAGAGCGGCCCTGTGCCAATCCTGAACGTTCGAACGATCCGGGTCGAATGACCCCTGTCAGTCGTCACCTGGTGCTCTGGCGGTCGCGATGCCCTCAATATGCCCAATCAGTTCTCCTGCTTCGTACCCGCGTGTCGTTTTTCATCTGTTCGCCGAAGAGTAGATAGCTTGCGGTTCCGTTAAATATAACAGCGTTAAGGGAGGTCTAATCGTATGGTTAACCTGAAGCTGACGAAGGAGCAACTGGCCTGGGCTGGCGTGAGACTGTATCTCGGTTTTCTCCTTTTCTGGGCGTTCATGGACAAGGTGTTCGGCCTCGGCTACTCGACTGCGAGCAGCAAGTCGCTGTTGAACGGGGGCTCTCCAACCGCGGGGTATCTGATGGGGGCGGCATCGGGCCCGCTCAAGGACTTCTACAACGGCCTGTCAGGCAATGCCGTCGTGGCCTATCTCTTCATGCTAGCGCTGTTCGCGATTGGGGTTGCCACTCTCTTGGGTGTCGGGACGAAGATATCGGGATACGCGGGAGCCCTCCTGATGGCCATGCTCTACTCCACAAACCCTCCGTTCTCCGCGAGCAAGTCCACCAACCCTGTCCTCGATGAACACGTCATCTTCTTCATCCTGTTCCTCGCGATGGTCGTCGTGAAGCCTGGGCGATGGTTGGGACTCGGAGAATGGTGGCGCAATACGAAGCTGGTCAAGAGGTTCCCGATACTAGAGTGAGCCGTCGTCGATCAGGCGGCGGCCGAGCGGTGCCAGCAGAGCGTTGCCGCCGGCGAAACCCCTTCGATCTCATATCTTGTCCTTGTCTGGAGCCTTTTTCTTGTGCTCCGGGTAGAGGGCCGCCCCGCATTTCCTGCAGGTCTTCTGGTCGGCCCTGTTGAGCTCGTCACACTGGGGGCATCTGGTCGTCCCCGTCATCACGCGCTTGATTGCCGCAAGCCTCTCGGGGTCGTACCTGTTGCGCACGGCCAGCTCCGCGAGCCTACCCATCGGGTCCCCGCGCTTCTGCCTCTCCGTCATGATGACGTGTCGTGAACGTCGTGCGAAGCTAAAAGAAGGTGTCGCTGGGGTCCGGCAGCTCCGGGCCCAGCGTTGAACATCGTGGTTTGCGCGCTCAGTCCGCCCTGTCCTTGTTGACGGCTTTGATGCACTCCTCGAGGATGTCGAGGCCAGTGTCGAGCTGGTCCTGCGGCGTGTTGAGCGGCGGTATGTACCGGATAACCGATTTGCCGCACGGCAGCAGCATAAGCCCCTTCTTGAAGGCCATGTCGGCGATCTTGTCCCGGCTCTTCGCGGCGTGCTTCTTCGTCTTCCTGTCCTGGACGAACTCGTGGGCGAGCATCATGCCCAGGCCGCGGGTGTCGCCGATGATCTCGTACCTCTGCTGCATCTCCACGAGGCGCTTCTTCATCTCCTTCCCGACCTTCGTCGCGCGGTCGAGCAGCCTTTCCTCCTCGATGACGTCCAGCGTCGCGAGGGCGGCCGCGTGCGCCAGCGACACGCCACCGAAGGTGTTGGAGTGGCGTCCATACCTGTCGAAGTTGAGCTTGGCGTCTATGATCGTCGCACCCAGGGGCAGGCCGCCGCCGAGGGACTTTGCGCTGCAGATGATGTCCGGGACGACATCGAAGTGCTCCACCGCCCACATCTTGCCCGTTCTGCCGATGCCTGACTGGACCTCGTCATCGATGAGCAGGCACTTGTACTTCCTCGTGAGGTCGTAGACCATCTTGACGAACTCCTTCGGCGGGACGATGTATCCTCCCTCTCCCTGGACGACCTCCATGCTTATCGCCGCGAGGTCGTTCGGCGGGATCTGGTTCTCGAAGTAGACCTCCTCGATCACCTTCGCGCAGTACATCCCGCACTCCGGGTAGGTCTGCTTGTAGACGCACCTGTAGCAGTACGCATAAGGCACGTGAAACACGCCCGGCATCAGGGTCGCGGTGTACCCCTCTCTCTGGACCCACTTGCTGGCCGTGAGCGCCATCGCTCCGTTGGTCCTGCCGTGGAACGCGCCGAGGAAGTCCATGACGCACTGCTTGCCAGTGCCCCTCTTGGCGATCTTGATCGCGGACTCGAAGGATTCGGCGCCCGTGTTCGAGAAGAACACCATCTTCTTGTTGTCCCCAGGTGCAGTCTTCCCCAGCCTCTCCGCGAGCTTCGTCTGGAGTGGCTCGTAGAAGTCGGTCCCCGCGACGTGCATGTACTTCTGCAGCTGGTTGCTCACTGCGGCGACCACCTTCGGATGTCTCGCGCCGACGTTGAGCACCCCGACGCCCGCGTAGAAGTCGATGTATGTGTTCCCGTCGACGTCCTCGATCACTGCGCCCTCGGCCTTCTTGAAGACGAGGGGCGCGGTTTTCGTCGCCTTGACAATGTACTCGTCGTCCTTCGATACGACCTTCTTCGCCTCCGGACCCGGAGGCTCCACCTTTATGTTCGGAACCTTGGGCATGTTGATTCCTCTGCATTTGTTCGAGAAGCATCCTTGCGATAAATGAGTTGTGGAAGGACGGTGATTTCCAACTCGAAGATATGCCGAATTCGAACATGCAGGTACGATAACCGGATGAGAAACGCTGGTCCGAACGTCCTCCGCGGCCTGCGGTCGAGAGGCAGGTCGCATTCGAACAATTAAATAATTGTACCAATATTTTATGCCTGCGGCCCCTAACGGGGCCGGGCAGCGATGCGAGGCTACTTCTTGACATCTGCTTTGGCGGAATCTCAGCGGGTCCAAAACGTATATAAGGGGCCACATTTTAGGGGATACCTCCACGGCTGAGAGGATGCGGGTTTGAAGTACACACGCTTCGAGCGGGCTAGGATCATCGGTGCGAGGGCACTTCAGATAAGCCTCGGCGCGCCCATACTCGTGGACGTCCAGGAGGACATCATCGACCCCATCTCGATCTCCATGATGGAGTACGATAAGGGCGTCATCCCCATGACGGTGAAGAGGGAGACCTGAGGAATGCAGATGGAAGAGACGACCGAAACGCAGACACAGACCGATGCCAGCTCCTCGCTTTTGATTCCAGAGGACGTCTACCTCACCTCCGGCGTGCACATCGGAACCCAGCAGAAGAGCGCCGACATGAAGGAGTTCATTTTCAAGGTCCGCACGGACGGACTCTACGTCTTGGACGTCAAGAAGACCGACGAACGGATCCGCGTCGCCGCCAGGTTCCTGGCAAGGTTCGACCCGGAGAAGATCCTGATCGTGTCCGCAAGGCAGTACGGGCAGAAGCCAGCCAAGGTCTTCGGCAAGAGCATAGGCGCGATGGTCGTGGCCGGGAGGTTCGTTCCTGGCTCGCTGACCAATCCGATCCTGAAGAAGTTCGTGGAGCCCGAGGCGCTGTTTGTGACCGACCCCGCGGCCGACGAGCAGGCCCTGAAGGAAGCGCTGAACGTTGGCATCCCGATCATTGGCGTCTGTGACGCCAACAACGAGACGAAGTACGTCGACCTGATCATCCCGTCGAACAACAAGGGCAGGCGCGCCCTCGCAACTATCTACTGGCTCCTGACGAGGGAGGTCCTGAAGGCCAGGGGTCAACTGGCGTCGGACGACGATTTCAGGATGACCGTCGAGGAGTTTGAGGCATCGCTCTGAGCCGCGCTCGGGTCGTTCAGTTCTCCGAAAGTCTATTGCCGGTCCTTCGCCATTCGCTATCGAAGGTGGCGGTGGAATGAGGCGTCCTTCCGTGGCGGGTCAGTTCTATGCCGCTGACGAGGCTTCGCTTCGGGACCAGATCGAGAGGTGCTTCCTCGGCCCGCTCGGGCCCGGCAAGGTGCCCCCCCTCGCGAAAGGAGGTCGGTCGATTCTCGGTGGGATGGCGCCTCACGCCGGGTATGTGTACTCAGGGGGCGTGGCCGCGCACCTGTACAGTCGTCTGGCAGAGGACGGGTTCCCGCAGACTTTCGTCATCCTGGGCCCGAACCACACCGGGAAAGGGTCCGGCCTGGCAGTCACGACGGAGGACTACCAGACCCCGCTCGGAGTCGCGCATGTCGACAAGGAGCTCGCCAAAGCGGTCAAGGGGGACCTGGTCGACGAGGACCCTGAGGCGCACCGATACGAGCACTCGATCGAGGTCCAGCTGCCGTTCCTGCAGTACTTCTCCAAGGACTTCAGTTTCGTCCCGATATGCATGGGCTTCCAGGACTACGACTCCGCCGTCTCGGTAGGCAAGACGATTAGGAGCGCCATCAAGGGACGGGACGTCGTCGTTATCGCCTCGACCGACCTTTCCCATTATGTCCCGGAGGAGGTCGCGAAGAGGAAGGACTCGATGGTGCTCGACGCGATCAGGGCGATGGACGCCAAGACACTCTTCAGGATGGTGGAGGACAACAACATCACGATGTGCGGTTACGGCCCCGTGATCGCGATGATGACCGCGTGCTCGGGCGGCACCGCGACCGTGCTGAAGTATGGTACCTCTGGAGATGTGTCGCCAATGAGCGAGGTCGTCGGATACGCCGCGGTCCTCGTGAGCAAGTGATTTTAAGTCCGTCGTCCTCCCTTCCCGTGGGCAATGAAGCTCCCCAAGATCACATCGTACGCCGTGCTATCGGCGTTCGTGTTCTGTCTTGTATGGTTCCTGCTCGTGCTCACCGCCCCTCTCATGGTCCCTCCACACACGCTCCTGGATCTGTCCGGCAGGGTGGGGTATATCGACAACGCCGCCAAGTTCGAGAACCTGTTCATCCTTCCGCACGCGATCTACCTGATAGGGGACCAGGAGTGCCACCAGATGGCCTCGAGGAGCTTCTTCATCGACGGGAACCAGATGCCCTTCTGCTCGAGGGACACGGGTCTGTTCCTGGGCCTGGCGTTGGGGTTCGGGGTCCTCGTGTTCTTCCGCTACAAGATCAACCCCGTCCTGTTCCTTCTGGGGCTCGTCCCCATGGGGGTCGACGGGAGTCTCCAGCTCGTGACGAGCTACGACTCGAACAACTTCCTCAGGCTCGCGACCGGCATAGTGGGCGGAGCTGTGTGCGCCATGATGCTCGCCCACTATGTGTTCGTCCTGCAGGAGGGCAAGCCCCGTCCGAAGGCGGCGGGAGTCGCCGAGGGCCCCTCGCAGGACGCCCCTGAAGGGGGTCCTCTGGCCGGGAAACGCCAAAAATAGAGACAATTATATATTATGGGGCAATCTATTCTGTACATAGCAGGAGGGATGTTTGAGTCACGACGACCGTTCTCTCTGCTCCAGCGGAAGGTATCGTATGGCAAGTACAGGGACCACAGCAGGAAGTGGCAGGACGTGTGTGCAGTGTGGGAGATCAATCGCGTTCGACGCGAACGTGTGTCCGTACTGCGGACACGATTACAGGTCCGTCATGGCCGGCCCCGCGGCGGCTCCGCCTCACGAGAAGAGCTCGCTGCCGGTAGTCGGCGGGATTCTGATACTCATCGCGGGTATAATGGGTCTCGCGATGGGCGGGCTTCTCATGGCTATCAACACGGCCGATTTCAGCCATTATGGGCTCGGCAACCTCAGCAGTCTCAGTAGCACCATCCACAACATACTGCTGGTCTGCGGAGCGATATTCATAGTCCTCGGCTTGCTCGCCGTGTTCGGCGGGATCATGGGCGTACGGCGCAAGAGCTGGGGCCTCGCAGTCCTTGGAGGAGTGCTCGGGCTATTCGTGATAGGGCCGTATTTCCTCGGTTCATTGCTGTCCCTCGTCGGACTGATACTCGTCGCCGTGTCCAAGAAGGACTTCGACTGAGTGTGCAATAGCCCAGACAACCGCGTCGGAACCTCCAGGTTGAAGAGGTCCTCGCGCCTCTTCCCAAGTCTCTTTCCTCTCCACTCTTATGAACCCGTATGGAAAACCATTTTCTATCCCGGACACGCATGCCGTATGCGGGCCGGGTGGCGGCTGGCCTGAGGAGTGGAGTGTGTGCAATCATCGGGAGCTCAGGGCGCAAGGAACTGTGTTGAGTGTGGCAGGTCGATCTCGTGGGACGCCAACGTGTGTCCGTATTGCGGCCATGACTATCGCACGGTCATGATGCCGGTGCAGAAGAAGGAGTCCACGCTGCCGGTCGCGGGCGGCGTGCTGATAATGATCGCGGCCCTCGGATATCTGGTCGTGGGGGGATTCATGCTGGCCGGCAGCGCAGTCATTTCGATGATGATCCCGGCCGGAGGGACGGCGGCGATGGCGGTCTGTGGCTCGGTGGCGGTCGTCCTTGGGGTGGTTTCCATCCTGGGCGGGATATTCGCGATTCGGAGGCAGAACTTCCCGCTCGCGCTCATAGGCGGGATATTGGTCATCCCCTCGATCCTGGGGCTCATCGGCATGATCCTGGTAGCGGTGTCCCACCAAGAGTTCAGGTGACCGGGCTGGTGTGCTGGCCGGACAGACCCCTTCCGCGCCTTCTCATATCCTCTTCATCATGCCCAGTTCCGGCTCGTATATGTCGCCCTTGTCCAGGAGCTTGGCGACGATCTCCTCGAGCCTGACCTTGTCGATCTTCTTCGCCTTCGCGGCGTCCACGATCTTGTCCCAGGGCGTGCCCCTGGGGCCCGTGCCCAGGGACTCTATGAGCTTGAGCACCGTGTCCTCCTCGTCGACCCCGACCCCGACCTCGTGGAGCTCCTCCTCCTTCGTCCCCTGCAGCTCGTCCTTCGGCGCGGCGCTCTCGCGCTTCCTGGGGGTTTCCTCAAGCTCAGCCGCGGCCATCGCCTTCTCTCTGGCTGCTGGAAGGATGGTCCTCAGCGCTTCTGCGACGGACCTCCTGAACCGGTCGGTGTCTATGTCTTTGTAGAACTCGACCGCCAGCACGACCCCCTCGGCCAGGTTCTGGTGATATCCCAGCTTCGTCAGCGCTCCCACCGTGAGTTCGGGCATCCTGAGCCCCTCCTCGATGGCATCGATCCTGAGCATCGTGCTCTTCGCGGTCTCGAGCACCCAGTAGTCCCTGGCCGCCGCGTCGACCTCCCGGATCCTCTCGGACCTGATGCTGAGGTACTTGACGCCCTCCTCAGGCGTGTACGCCCTGCTCTTGCCGACCACGGCGGCGAACGCCGGCGGGGCTATCTTCGACAGGGCCATCGCGGCGATCGGCTGGTACTCCCCCGCGGAGACGTAGAACGTCCCGGTCGGGTCCGCTACCCTCGCCCTGTACCTCTGCTTCCCCTCGTCCCCAACATCCTCGACATCCGTCACCACCCCTGTCACCAGCATGCGGTTGACCTTCGCGCCCAGCGGGGTGACGACATACGAGACCGGCTTCTCGCCCTCGCCCCTGTGCTCGAGCACGGACGAGTTGTACTCCTCGGCGAATATCCGCCAGGCGACCTCGCGGACGTTCATTCCTGAGCCTCCAGCTCGACGAGGAGCCTCTCCGCCTCCTCCTTGGGATCGACCTTGGCTGTCTGTGCGTCCTTCGCAATCATCGACAGGCCGTACTCGTCGGCTGTGACGACTCCGGAGACGGTGACGATCTTGAGCGCGAGGGCGTCGTCGATGAGGTCCTTGACCACGTCGAAGTTCATGGACTCCTTTGCCCTCTGCATTGACTCGTCCAGCGTGGTCTCCGTGAGCTTCTCTGTGAGCTCGCGGTTGAAGACGACGCCCACGGCTCCGCTGCCGTCGTCGAGTATCGCCTTGATCCTCAGGTCCGGAAACCCTTCGACGCGCCCGTGGACTTTGCAGATGCCCTTCTGGAGCGCGCGCTTGCACTCGGGGCAGCGCATGATGAGCCCCGAGCCCTCCCTGATCTCTATCAGTGCGCCCCGGACGGTGACGTCGGAGGCACCTCCCCTGGCCGCAATCTCCGAGAGCATGCTCAGCCTGGTCTTCTGGAGCTCTTCCGCTGACGGGAAGACCTCCTCGACCTTGACCAGCTCCGCGCGGTCGTCGAACGTGAGCTGCGGGATGCCCCGCCAAGCCTTCACGGTCGCCCTGGATATCCTCACGACGTCCCCGGGTTTGAGCCCGAAGTCCGACCAGGCGGTGAACTGGACCTTGCCAGTCTCGTCAGCGATCATGCCTGACCAGACCTTCTTGGCCTGGCCCTGTATGCTCACATCGCGCGAGTCGACGGAGAGCACGCGGCCCTTGACCTCGACATAGCCCATCGACTCCCTGAGGTTGCTCACGGTGACGACCTTCGGGGGTCCATGGGCGATCTGGACATCGGCCATCATTGCCGGGTCCTCCTTCTTTATCGAGACCCTGTTGCCGAAGTTGACCTGGACCCTGCCCTGGTACTCCCTGGTGTAGGCTCCCCGGACGGAGATCACCTCCCCCTTCTCGAGCGTGAGCCCATCAACCTCCCACGCAGTGTACGGGAGCGTGGTGGTCTCGTCCCCCAGGAAGCCGTATATGATGCTCTTCTTCTCGCCCTTGACGGTGACCTCCTTCGCGTTCGCCGAGAGCACCTTCGCGACGAAATCGACGTTCGGGTCGCTCGGTCTCAGCTCCGCCAGCCTCCTCTGGATGCCCGTCGAGAACCCGCTCGCGTCCCCGCCGTGCCTCTTGACGATGGTCCTCTTCGCAACCGGGAGCGTGAGCCTGTACACCTCGATGTACCTCTGCAGCTCCTCCGCGATCTGCTCGTCCGACAACCTCCCCCCGAGCGCCCTGGAGATCTCTTCGACATGGGGCGCTAGTTTCTCCAATTCCATGACAAGCCCCTCAGCAGCCGTGTCCCTTCTCTGCTGCCGTTTCATTAACTCCGCGGTGGGATATAAAGCGATTCGCTACGGGCACACGAAAGTGGCCGCTCGTCTATCCGCCAGACCCAGCAGTCTTTGAAAGGAAGGCCCGCACCCTCCCGATGTTCCATTCGATCAGCGATATCCTCTCCCTCGCGACGACCTGGTTCACGCTCCTGTACTCCTCCCTGAGCCTGTCGACGGCCCGGGCATGGATGTCCTCGGGAACCGGCCACTGGTTCGAGAATGCCTTGGACGCGTAGTTCTCGATCATGTCCCGCACGTCCACAGGCTGCTCGTGCACGGTGATAATGGTGTGCGAGTCCGCCGGGAGCCGGTCCGAGAGCTCGCGCTCCCTCACGCCTGGGTGGCGGATGCGGAACCCGAGGTCCGCGCACGCGCTCTCGTAGAAATCCCCGATCCTCTCCGCGGGCGAATCCTTCTTGTCGAAGGCGATAGAGAGGAGCTTCTGAGATGTCACCCTTCCGATCTCCGAGAGGGCGCATCTCCAGTCGATGATGAGGTGCAGGACGTGCACGCTCAGGGCGGCCTCGAACGCGTCGTCCACGAATGGCAGCTGGCACAGGTCTGCTTGGACGAGGTTCTCGATGCGCTTCTCCCTTGCCTTGCCGAGCATGCGGGCCGAGATGTCCGTCCCCGTCACATCAAGGTCCCTCGACCGGAGCGGTTCAGCGAACCTGCCCGTCCCCACGCCAGCATCGAGCAGCGTCGCGCGCTCCGGGAGCGCTCTCACTATGGCGTCCACTATGTCGTCCATGACGTGCACAGGATACGCTCGCGTCGAATCGAATCTGTCCGCGATCCTGTCGAAGGAAATGCTCAGACGTGCCCTCTCCTGCGCCCCGAATCTCACCCATGGGCTACCCGCGATAATTGACTTCCGACGCTTCCCCGCTGGCGGGCCACGGAGACGACTGCGGCTGGGCCGGGGATACGGCCAGTCGGTCGTTGGGAGGAGTGTCCAAGGAAGAGGCCAGCTGCGAGAGCGTGCGCTGGCCGTAAGTGCATACAAACGGATGCTCGAGTGCGTCACTGTGTGAAGGTCTCGCCCTTCTCGTACTTCTCGCGTATGTGCCTCAGGACGACCTCGCGGTCCCTCCTGAGGTGCGACTCGTACCAGGTCTTGATGACGTCCGCCAGGACCTCGTGGTACTTCTTCTCCTCGAACTTGGTCACCGGGGTGTCCAGGAGCACGTACTGGGTGAAGATCCTCTTCCATCCCGCGTACTTGTAGTAGTGCTCGCCCTCGCAGAACTCGAAGACCACCCTGAGATGCATCTGGCTGTCGACGTTGTAGTACCAGGTCTTGAGCGAGTCCCCGACCCTGCCCTGCGTCCTGTCCGTCAAGGCGCTGGTGTCCAGGTCGCCGAAGGGGTAATCGGGCTTGAAGCTCCACTGTTCGGGGAACACGACGAATTGCGCCGGGAATGTCGGGCCCTGGGGGTCCGGAATCATGGAGAAGTGGACGTTTATCTTGTTGAACCTTATCCATATCCTGAAGAAGTCCTCGACGAGAGACCTGTTGATCGCGCCTTTCTGCGTCGTCTGCTCGGCGATGTTGTCCGTGATCTGCGCGGTCTTCTCCGACAGCTCCTCGTCGAGCTGAGCGAACCAGTCTGAATCATCCTTCCCTTCGGGCTTGGCCATAGCACATCCCAATTGAAGGGCATGATGTTACACGAATATAAGCCTTTGGTATTTATTTGAATCGTCTTTTAATTTTCTGGCTACCCCTGTTTTTCGCGCCCGCGCTCTCTCGTGCGCGCCGTGGCTCCCCGAGACAACGTAGATGTAATCAGATGCCATGATAGTGGTGCGATGTCGCCGGTCTGGGATCAGTTGCTCAGCTTTCTGGTCACCCGCACCGAGGATCCTGTCACCTACATCTTCTCGCTCTTCGTGTTCTCCATCGGCGCGGCCGTAGCCCTTCCCATCCCAGTCGAAGCCGCGCTCGTGCTAGCCCCGGAGAAGATGCCCTTCATTCTGCCCGCCCTGGCCCTTGGCGTCGGCAAAGGGGTCGGGGCGATGGCGGTCTTCTTCATAGGCGCCAAGGTGGAGCAGACCGTCGTGAGGTTCGCCCGGTGGGGGTGGTTCAGGTGGCTCTTGGACAAGAGCGAGTGGTTCGTGCGCAGGCACGGCTACCTCGCGCTCTTCGTGATACTCGCGGTGCCCTTCATGCTTGACACCGTTCCCCTGTACGTCTTCTCCCTCCTGAACAAGGAGGGTCAGCTCATGCGCCTCCGCTGGTTCACGCTGGTCAATGTTCTTGCAGGGGTCACCAGGGCATCGATCATACTGCTCGCGTTCCGCCACTTCGGTGTGTTCTTGTTCTGAGCACGTTGTTCTCAGCTGGAGCTTCTTGTCCGGAAAGATTTAAGGTGGCTGGTACCGTTGGCCGCTCGAGCGAGAGTCTCCCCGATGGAAGTCAAAGCACTCGATGCCGGCCTGCCTCTGGACAGGGATATCATCCTGGTCGTATCCCTGCACGAAACGCTCGTGAGGACCTACGGGGCGAGGCCGATCTCCATCAAGTTCCTCGTAGATTCCCAGAGGAGGAACAGCGTGGACGGCCATTACGAGGCCGAGTACGAGCTTCCGGGAGGCCTCCAGATGAAGCTCTTCTGCAAGCTCGTCGGGGACAATATGGTCGTCAAGGTGGACAGGGGCGGGGGCCAGCTGAGCTACTCCATCAACATCGACCGGTACGTCGATGACGACCTTATGCCCATCCCGTCGACGGAGTATGACGACCTCGTCTCTCACTGGGTCAATGACTGACCCTCATGTGATCTTCTGTATGCTCCTGATCGACAGCAGGCGGGAGTCGGTATCCAGCTCGAGCAGCCTGTGAGGGACCGTCGTCATGCGCATCTTCTGGATGTTGAGGAAGTGGCGGATCCTTTCCGACGACTGATCAGTCCTGATCTCCATGACGACGTCGAAGTCGTGCGCCATCACTTTGAACAGGTCCTCTCTCACGCCGGTCGGAAAGGTGTGCAGCGTCAGCGTGTTGAACGCCCGCAGGTCCTCGAAAGCCCTCCTGCCCCAGCGCATGACCTCGACCGCGCTCTTGGATGTCATCGTTCCCGCGACGTTCTCGCAGACGGTCCTCAGGTTCTTCAGCTCGCTCAGCCTCTCAACGGCCGTCGCAAGACCATCCTGGAGCTTGTGGTCGTCGTCGACATCCGTCACCGTGATGATCTTCTTCTGCACCGCCTGGTCCACACCAAGACCGGAGGTCCTGGCATGCATCGAGTAGCAGTCGAGTATCACCAGCTGATCGTTCGCCATGTGCTCCAGGACGTCGAACTCCTGATGCAGCAGGCTATTGATCACGGTCGAGGCCGGCCTCGACAGGCAGCAGTAGATTGCTGGATGTCCCTGCCTGAGCCCCTCGGCGATGAACTGCTGCTGGAAGTACTCGGTCGCATTGCACGGCTCGGCCCGCAGGGCGATCGTGGAGTTTGTTGGTATTCCCCCCTGGATCAGCGCGTCCAGGCCCGGAATCCCGCTGGATGTGCGAGCGACTATCATCCGGCGCGGAGATGGGCGGGGTCAATATAAGCTCTTTATCCTCTGGCCTCGCTCGGTCCGCTCGAGTCCTCGCCCTTCTCTCGCCTCTTGACGGAAGCGAGCGATCATCACTTGTCGAGCGCGGCCTCTTCGGCCTTCTCCTCGGCGTGCCTGCGGGTCAGCCGCAGCATCAGCACGCCCAGGAACACGAGCGCGACTCCGACCGCCTGCCAAGCGTTGATCTTCTCCGAGAGCACCAGGAACGCGATCACGACCGCCGCGACTGGCTCGATGCTGGCGACGATGCTTGCCTTGCTCGCCTCGATGTGTCTGAGCGCGAACATCGAGGTCACGAAGCCTACCGTGCTCGGAATCAGCGCCAGGAGGAATATCCATAGCATGGCTTGTCCTGAGACGGAGTGCCAGAAATCGGGGAACGGGATGGCTATCGCCAGAAGTGGCGGGACGGACATCACGGTCATGTACAGGATGACCGTGTTCGCCGAGTACCTGTCGAGGAACCTCTTTCCCCAGAGATAGTACACGGCCCCCGCAACGGCGGCGTAGATGCCCAGCAGCACCCCGACGAGATCGAAGGAGAACCCTTGCTTGAAGCCAGCGGTGGCCACAAGGACCGCCCCGACGAAGGTCAGCGGCAGCGCGAGGGCCTTCTGGGCCGAGAGCCTCTCCCCCAGCAGCGAGACCGACGCGATGGTCACGATGCTCGGATAGGCGTAGAGGAGCGTGACTGCCGTCGCGACCCCCGTCAGGTCGACGCAGAAGAACCATGCCAGAGAGAAGAACGTGCCCGTGATGAGGCTGAACGCGAGAAACGGAAGCACATCCCTGCTCTCGATCTTCAGGGACTTGGGATCGAAGACGAGCAGGATCGGCAGCAGTATCCCCGACGAGAAGACATAGCTCAGGACGGTCACCTGCAGAACGGCGGCCCCGTGGTCAAGAGCCAGCACGGTGAGGGTGCCCGAAGTCGCCCACATGACTGCGGCAGCCGCCATCATGCCGTAGGCGGCGTTCTTCGAGATCCTCAATCGCCCGAGCCTCTTTCAGAAGGGGTATGCTGGACCCGTGGATGAAACTATCCATCGAGGCGCATCCGCCTCCAGGAGGCGGTTCGTCCGTTGGCGGGTCGGGGCCTCCAGACGTTCCATCCCATGCTGGCAGGGCGGCGGATCCGTGTCCGGATCGCGTTCCCGTGTGACATTACCATCAACTTGAACGGCAAGTTTTAAATCGGATGACTTAGTTCGAGCGGCGATGGTCTCGAAGGACAGAATAAACCACATCATTGACAGCTACGACAAGGACAACCTCGTCGTGGCCACGGCGTGCTCCCACACATCGCTCCAGATATTCGACGGCGCGAGGAAGGAGGGCTTCAAAACCATGGGCATCGCCATCGGCCAGAAGACCAGGTTCTACGACGCGTTCCCTCGCGGCAAGCCGGACGAGTTCCTCTTCGTCGATTCGTATACGGAGCTTCTCGACCGCGAGGAAGAGCTCAGGAGCAAGAATGTCGTGATCGTGCCCCACGGATCGTTCGTGGAGTACATGTCGCCTAGGAACTTCGAGGCCATCGAGGTCCCCACATTCGGAAACAGGCGAGTGCTCGAATGGGAGAGCGACAGGGACAAGGAGCGCGTCTGGCTGACGAGCGCCGGCCTGGAGATGCCGCACAAGATCGACGACCCCAAGATGATCGACCGACCGGTCCTGGTGAAGTACGACGGCGCGAAGGGCGGGCGCGGGTTCTTCATCGCGAAGGACTACCCCGACTTCAAGCTGGGGATAGACCACACCCAGAAGTTCACGATCCAGGAGTACATCCTCGGGACGAGGTACTACATCCACTACTTCTACTCCCCGATACGCACCGCCGGATACCGCCTGAGCAAAGGGGTTCTCGAACTGCTCAGCATGGACAGGCGGGACGAGTCGAACATCGATGAGATGTACAAGCTGGGGTCCACCGAAGAACTCAGGAGGCTGGGCCATTTCCCCACATTCGTCGTCACCGGGAACGTCCCCATAGTCGTTCGAGAATCGCTGTTGCCGAAGCTGCTTGAGCTGGGCGAGCGCACAGTGGAACGGTCGCTCGAACTCTTCGGAGGAATGCTGGGGCCGTTCTGCCTGGAGTGCATCGTCACGGACAGCCTCCAGGTCAAGGTCTTCGAGATATCCTCGAGGATTGTGGCCGGAACGAATCCCTTCGTCTCCGGGTCTCCGTATTCGGACCTGATCGAGCCGGGCATATCGACGGGCCGGAGGATCGCCCAGGAACTCAGGTACGCAAAGGAACACGAGCAACTCGCGGAGATACTTTCTTGACGCAATGGTACTTCATATTGGCAGACTCGGAACTCGAACTAGTGCCGAGGGAGATCGTCAACGAGCGGAGCATCATAAACAACGCGCGCGCCCGCGGGAAGCCTCCGGAGAAGCTCCTGCTGGACGCGTCCCACCATCATCCGGCCTTCGCGAGGCTTCCGGATGCCGAACGCCGTGGCAGACCGGACATAGTGCACTTCTTCCTGATGCTCTGCATCGATTCGGACCTCTCGGTCGAGGGCAAGCTCCACGCGTTCGTGCACACCAGGAACAACGATGTCATCGCCGTCAAGCCCGAGACGAGGCTTCCTCCGCACTACCCGAGGTTCGTAGGCCTCATAGAGTCGCTCTACGAGCAGAGGGTCGTGCCGTCCAGGGAGAACGCGCTCCTCGAGCTCAGGAAGGACGTCCCGCTGGACATGCTCGTGAACGCCCTGAAGCCGGACGAGGTGATCGTGCTGGCCGCGTCCGATACCCCGAGCCCGCTCCTGGAGACCTTCGGAGCCTTGAACAAGGCGGAGCGCGTGGTCGTGATCATCGGCGGGTTCTCGAAGGGCGCGTTCAGGAGCGACCTCGGCAAGTTCGAGCACACCATGGTCTCGCTCGGAGCGAGGCCCCAGAAGGTCTGGACCGTGGCGTCGAAGGTGTTCTGCGCGATAGACTCCGCGTCCAAGATGCCCGAGCCGGCGGTCAAGCCTGCAGGAGCTTCAAAACCTCGTCGCGCTCCGAAGAAGAAAGCGGCATGACATTCTTCCCGGACACCATCCGGGACCTGCCCTTTCCGGTGAGCACGCGGCCTATCACCGCTGCCCGCACGCCCATCCTCTTCAGGCTCGCGACGTACCTGTCGGCATCCGAGGGCCTGAATGTCGCGAGTAACGCGCCCGAGCCGAGCAGGCCGAGTGGGTTGAGGCCATACCTCGCGCACAGGCTGGCGGTCTCCTCGCCGATCGCTATCTCGTCCAGCCACAGCTCGACCGGTCTCCGGGAGGCCTCAGCCAGCTCCTGTGCGCCCATCGCGATCCCGCCCTCGGTGGGGTCGTGCATCGCGCTCACGCCGAACCTCAGAGCGGCGGTCGCCTCGCGGACGATCGAGAGTCCAGGGTCGAACAGGTAGTTGGCCGCTCTGTCGACGAACGCCTCGCCCATGCTCTCGAGGAGCTCCTGACGCCTCTCCCGCGCGATCAGCGCGGTGCCCTCGATCCCGGCGCTCTTGGTCAGCACGATGGCATCGCCTGCGCGCGCTCCCGAAGTGCTGATCGGTCCCGGCTCCCGGACGATGCCGTGCATGTCCCCGACCACGATCGGGTTCTCTATCCCAGGCGTGACCTCGGTATGCCCTCCGGTGACGGCCACGCCCAGCAGCTTCGCCGCGTCCGAGATCTGCCTCGATATGCTCACCGCGAGGCTCTCGTCCGAGCCCTTGGGGAGCAGGACGGCCGCCTGGAACCACGCCGGCCTGGCACCTCTCGTGACGACGTCGTTGGCATTGACGTTCACGGCATACCAGCCGATCAGATCGGCGGCGTACGTGACGGGGTCAGTCTTCAGCACGAGAAGCGCCTTGCCGACCTTCACGACGGCGGCATCCTCTCCGATCCCCGGGCCGACCAGGACCCTCGAGTCCTTCGCGCCCGTGTGCTTGAGTATCTTCCTCAGAAGCTCCGGAGGCAGCTTCCCGGTCCTTAGCGCCATGCCTTCTCCGAAGCTGTCTCGGCGTAATGAGCGTTTCTGCCCCCAACTCGGGGAACCGCCCTGGAAGACAAACATGGACGTCAATGCTTTATATTGGACCTGTGCTTGTCGGTCGGAGGCGTGACAGATGATATCCGAGAGGGTGAAGCGGGTCCAGGAATCTGGTACGATGAAGATGAAGGAGCTCGCCGGCCAGAAGAAGGCCGAGGGCAAGAAGATCATCTCCTTCACCGTCGGCGAGCCTGACTTCGACACGCCCAAGCACATCGTCCAGGCGGCGAAGCAGGCCCTCGACGAGGGCAAGACGAGGTATCTCGACGCTCCGGGCCTGCCCGAGCTGAGGGAGGCCATCGCTGAGATGGAGAAAAGGGAGAACGGCATCCCGTGCGACAAGTCCAACGTGCTCGTGACGCCCACGAAGCAGGCCATATTCGAGACGATAATGGCGACCGTCAACGAGGGCGACGAGGTCATCATACCCAATCCCTCATGGGTCACATACGAGCCCTGTGTCCAGCTGGCGGGCGGGAAGGCGGTGCCCGTGACCACATCCGACGAGGACGAGTTCAGAATCCTGCCTGGCAAGGTCGCAGAGCTCATCACCGACAAGACCAAGATGATCCTCCTCAACTCGCCCTCGAATCCGTGCGGGGCGGTGTCGACGCATGAGGACGTCAAGGGCCTGGCCGACCTGGCCAAGGACCACGACCTCGTGGTGCTCTCGGACGAGGTCTATGAGAAGATCATATTCGACGGCATGAGGCACTACTCAATCGCCGCGGAGCCTGGCATGATGGACAGGACGGTCACCGTCAGCGGGTTCTCGAAGACCTATGCGATGACCGGCTGGAGGCTCGGGTGGCTCGTCGCTCCAAAGCCCCTCTTCAAGGCCGCCAACAAGGTCCAGCAGCACTCGATCACCCATGCGGTCTCGTTCGCGCAGTACGGGGGCCTAGCGGCCATCACGGGCCCGCAGGAGCCCGTGAGGATGATGGTGAAGGAGTTCGAGGAGCGCAGGGACCTGATCGTGAAGCTGATGAAGGAGATACCGGGCCTGCACTGCGATGTGCCGAAGGGAGCCTTCTATGTGTTCCCAGGATACGACTTCAAGATGACCTCGGAGGAGCTCGCGCTGTACTTGATGGACAAGGCCGAGGTGGCTTTGACGGGCGGCGCCTCGTTCGGCTCCGCGGGCGAGAACCACCTGAGGATCTCCTACGCGACGAGCAAGAAGAACATCCAGGAAGGGATGGAGAGGATCAGGAAGGCTTTCGAGAAGATCTGAACCTGCGCCTGAGGCTCTTGCCCCTAGCCCGCTCCCTCCTGACGGTCCTGGTTATGGCCCGAGCGGGGGAGCCGTTCCCGAGGTCGTCGAGGTGCAGCCGCTCCCGGATCATGAACGGCGAGAACCCGAGCCTTTCCCAGGCGGTCTGCCCGTCAGTGTTGACGCACGCGACGTTCAGCTCGATGGTCCTCACCTTGTTCTCCCTGAACCATCTCAGTCCGACATCGAGCATCTTCTTTGCGATGCCCTTTCCGCGCCTCCTCTCGAGGACGTAGGCGTCCGAGACAATGCCGAGCTTCCTCTCCTCGTAGATTGGGATGTTGGGCGACAGCATGCAGAGCATGAACCCGACGATCCTGTCGCCGTCCGTCGCGACGATGAGTTTGGTGCTGACCTCCGCGAACTTCTCGCGCAGGTAGCGCGACCAACGCCTCTTGCTGTCCCAGGTCAGGGAGAAGTCTTCGGACAGCTCGGCGTGATGCTCCGCGAGGTCCTTCCACAGATTGGCGACCTGGTCCAGGTCCTCCTCTGTCGCCTCGCGGACCTCGATCTTGACCCTCTGAACCCTCACGGTAGCCCCCTCCCAGACCCCGACTCTCCCATGGGCTCTCCCGCCTCATAGCTTGATTGATATCGCGGACTTCAGATCCCTTATCTGCCGCACCTTCCTGAGGACCTCGGTCGGGAGGTCCTCGTCCAGCTCGAGTATCATCATCGCGGGGCCCCGCGGGTGGGCCCTCGCGACCTCCATGCTCGCGATGTTCACGTCGGCATCGCCTAGGATGCTCCCCACCTTGCCGATCATCCCGGGCTTGTCAGTGTGGGCGATCAGTAGGAAGTGCCCTTCGGGAACGATGTCCACGGGGCTTCCGTTGACCTCGACGATCCTCGGCCCCTTGTCCAGCGTCAGCGTGCCTGCGGTGGACACCGAGTCACCGTTCGTCTGCAGGGACACCTTGATCAGGTTGGCGTACCTGCCGCCCTCCTCGGAGGTCGATGAGACGATCTCCATGCCCCGCGACTTCGCTATCGAGAAGGCGTTGATGTAGTTGACATTGAACTCCTCGGACAGGGGCTTGAGGAGGCCGGTGACGACGCTCGCGGAGATGATCCTGACATCCTTCTTCGCGAGCTCCCCCAGGCATGTGATCTCGATCCTGCCCGCGCTGCTCCTTCCAAGCTGGGACGTGAACGTCCCGAGCTTCTCCGCGAGGGGCATGTAGGGCGCGAGCTCAGGGTCCAGCTTGGCCGGCAGGTTCACCGCGTTCTTCAGGGTGTTGTCCCTCAGGAAGGCGATCACCTGCTCCGCTATCTCCGAGCCCACCTCCTCCTGCGCCTCGGTCGTCGTGGCGCCCAGGTGTGGCGTGAGCACGATGTTCGGGAGCGTCAGCAGCTTCGAGCCCGCCGGCGGCTCGGTCGTGAAGACATCGAGCGCCGCGCCGGCGATCCTGTTCCCGGCCAGCGCCTCGCAGAGGGCGTCCTCGTTCACGACCCCTCCGCGGGCACAGTTGATGATCATGGCAGTCTTCTTCATCTTGGCGATCTCGGCAGCGCCGACGATGTCCTTCGTCTGCGAGGTCAGAGGGGTGTGGACCGTCACGAAATCCGTCTCGCACAGGAGCCTGTCCAGGGTGACAAGCCGGACATGCAGCCGAGCGGCCACCTCGGGGGACACTAGCGGGTCGTAGGCGACCACGGTCATGCCGAGCGCCGAGGCCCTCTTGGCCACCTCGGCGCCCACGCGTCCGAGGCCAACGATGCCCAGGGTCTTCCCCTGGACCTGCACGCCCTTCATCTCCTTGCGCTTCCACTCGCCCCTCTTCATCGACGCGTCGGCCTGGGCTATCCTGCGTGCAAGCGAGAACATGAGCCCGATCGTGAGCTCCGCGGTGGACACGATGTTCCCCGAAGGAGCGTTCATGACCAGGATGCCCTTCTCCGTCGCGGCCTCCACGTCGATGTTGTCGACGCCGATACCAGCCCTGCCGATCACCTTGAGTTTCGAGCCCGCCTCCATGACCCTCCTGGTCGCCTTTGTGGAGCTTCTCACCAGGAGCACTTCGTAGTCCCTGATGATCCTGGCGAGCTCATTCTCCTTCAGGCCGGTTCTGACATCGACCTCGTACTTCTGCTCCCTGAGCATCTCGATGCC
>JBBIUZ010000013.1:0-1814 GCA_037439985.1 Methanobacteriota archaeon
AGCAGGTTAGGGAGCTTCGCCGGGAGCACGAGCGGTTCCTTGAGCGTGCCGTCGAAGTTGGGCATGAAATCGACCGTCTCCTCGTCGACGTCCCTCAGCATCTCGGCCGCGATGGGGGACAGACGGCACTCGGTGTACCTC
Source organism: Methanobacteriota archaeon (assembly GCA_037439985.1). Classification (GTDB taxonomy): domain Archaea; phylum Thermoplasmatota; class Thermoplasmata; order UBA10834; family UBA10834; genus COMBO-56-21. Next base: position 142 of record JBBIUZ010000013.1, read on the forward strand.
ATCGCCGCTGCTGAATCGCCGTCGATGCTCCCGAAGTTGCCCTGGCCGTCGACGAGCGGGTACCGCATCGAGAAGCCCTGGGCCATTCTGACGAGCGTGTCGTAGATTGCCATGTCGCCGTGCGGATGGAACTTGCCCAGGACCTCACCGACGACCCTGGCCGACTTCTTGGTGGACTTGGTGTGAGCTAGGCCCATATCGTTCATCGCGAAGAGTATGCGCCTGTGAACAGGCTTCAGCCCGTCGCTCACGTCCGGCAGCGCCCGCCCCACGATGACGCTCATCGCGTAGTCGATATACGACTTCTTCATCTCCGTCTCGATCGGCCTGGTCATCAGCCTCGACGCGACCTGTTGCTGTTCCTGCGTGACGTCGTCCATGGTGACCACCTACACGTCCAGGAACTCCACTTCCTTCGCGTGCTCGCTTATGAACAGGCGCCTTGGCTCGACCGCGTCGCCCATCAGCACGGAGAAGAGCTCGTCCGCCTCGACCCCGTCCTCTATCGTCACGCGCTTGAGGAGCCTCGAGGCCGTGTCCATAGTCGTCACGCGGAGCTGCTCCGGGTTCATCTCCCCCAGGCCCTTGTACCGCTGTATGTCTGCGCCCTCCCCGAGCTCCTGGACGACCTCCGAGAGCTCCTTGTCGCTGTACACGTACTTCTCCGTCTTGCCCTTCTTGACCCTGTACAGCGGGGGCTGGGCGATGTAGATGTACCCCTTGTCGATCATGGGCCGCATGTACCTGAAGAAGAATGTGAGGAGCAGCGTCCTGATGTGCGCCCCGTCGACATCCCCATCCGTCATTATGCACACCCTGTGATACCGCGCGTTGTCCACGTTGAGCTCCTGCTCGACCCCCGCGCCCAGCGCGGTTATGATCGTCCGTATCTCGGCGTTCTTGAGCATCTTGTCTAGCCTGGCCTTCTCGACATTGAGTATCTTTCCCCTGAGGGGCAGTATGGCCTGGAACGACCTGTCCCTGGCCTGCTTCGCGCTCCCTCCTGCGGAATCGCCCTCGACCAGGAACAGCTCGCACTTGGTCGGATCCCTCTCAGTGCAGTCCGCGAGCTTCCCCGGGAGGTTGCCGACGTCCAGCAGCCCCTTCCTGCGGGTCAGCTCCCTGGCCTTCCTCGCGGCCTCCCGCGCCTGGGCCGCCACGATCGCCTTGCTGATGCACACCTGGGCGACTCTCGGGTTCTCGTCGAGGTACTCGAAGAGCTTCTCGCTCACCGCGCTCTCGACCATGCCCTTCACCTCGCTGTTGCCGAGCTTGGTCTTGGTCTGCCCCTCGAACTGCGGCTCAGGGAGCTTGACACTCAGGATGGCCGTCAGGCCTTCCCTGACGTCCTCCCCGCTGAGCGACTCGCCGTTTCCCTTCATGTAGCCGTGCTGCTTCGCGTAGTCGTTCACGGTCTTGGTGAGCGCCGCCCTGAAGCCCACGAGGTGGGTCCCGCCCTCGGTGGTGTTGATGTTGTTCGCGAAGGTGTAGATGCTCTCGGCGTAGCTGTCGGTGTACTGCATGCCGATCTCGATCGTGAGCCCGTTCCTCTCGGAGTAGATATATATCGGCTTCTCGTGCAGGCAGCCCTTGCTCCTGTTGATGAACGAGACGTACTCGACTATCCCGCCCTCGAATTTGTAGGTGTTCGTCTGGCCGGACTTCGGCTGGGA
>JBBIUZ010000013.1:1834-9550 GCA_037439985.1 Methanobacteriota archaeon
CGTCAGGCCCTTGTTCAGGAACGCTATCTCCCTCATCCTCCCGGAGAGCGTCTCATAGCTGAACTCGGTGCTCTCGAATATCTGGGCGTCCGGCTTGAACCGGATGATCGTGCCCGTGTCCTTCGCTTCGCCCTCCACCTTGATTGGCGTGACCGGGACGCCCCGTTCGTACCTCTGGAAGTGCACCTTGCCCTGCCTCTTGACGCGCACCTCGAGCCATTCAGACAGGGCGTTGACGACGCTGAGTCCCACTCCGTGGAGGCCACCAGACACCTTGTATGTCTTCCTGTCGAACTTCCCCCCGGAGTGCAGCTTCGTGAGCACGAGCTCGAGCGCGTCCTGCTTGTACTTCTTGTGCATCCCCACCGGAATGCCTCTCCCGTCGTCCTCTACGGTGACGCTTCCGTCATCGTTCAGCACGACGTTGATCATCGTGCAGGCGCCCTGCATGGCCTCGTCGATGCTGTTGTCCACGACCTCGTAGACGAGGTGATGGAGCCCGTGGAAGTCCGTGCTCCCGATGTACATGCTAGGTCTCTTCCGCACGGCCTCGAGACCCTCTAGGACCTGGATTCTCTCTGCATCGTACGCACTGTCTTCCATCGCCCTCAGACCCCTAGTACGCAGGCTCTTTCTAACCAGTTTCTCGGCCTGCATCCCATCCGTTTTTCGGCGCTTTTTTGATGTGTTCTCTCTCTAATGAATTGACGATATATAAATGCTTTGAGAATACCGTCTGGCTAGCTGCAAAACCCCCTCCGTTTCCACTGCAGGAGAGCGCCGATCTTGGCAGAGGATTCCCGCAAGAAACATCGACGAACGACGATGACCTACGTGAGACACCTTCTTGACCTCTCGGAACCGAGCCGGCTCCCGCCCCGAAACGGAAAGGGGCCCAGGCGCCTCCACGCTCGGTCGGAGCGCGCGTCGAACGCGATTCTTGCGCCTGTCGAAGGCTTTATACATCTGAGTCAATGTGTGTCAACCGATACACGATGGCGGCGCGGAGAAGGGGGGCTTTTCCACCGGAAATGGAAGGGGTTTCGAAGGACGAGGGGATCGAGCCTGAGAAGCTGGCAAGACTGGTCAGGTCCGGGAGGGCGGTGGTCCCGCACAACCCAAAGCACCGAAACATGAAGCCCTGCGCGATTGGCGAGGGGCTCAGGGTAAAGGTGAACGCCAACATAGGCACATCGAGGGACCACGTCGACATACCCGAGGAGCTGGAGAAGCTCAAGGTGGCCATCAGGTACGGCGCAGATGCGGTGATGGACCTCAGCACCGGCGGGGACATACGCGGCACTCGCCGGAAGATACTGGCAGGCAGCACCGTCGCCGTGGGAACGGTCCCGATCTACGAGGCAGCGTGCAAGACCTCAAGGAAGGGCGGGCCAGTGAATATGGCCGACGATGACCTCTTCAAGACCGTCGAGGAGCAGGCGCGGGACGGCGTGGATTTCATGACGGTCCACTGCGGGGTCACGCAGCAGACGGCCGAGTCACTCCTGAAGCACAGGAGGGTGACTGGCGTGGTATCGAGAGGTGGGGCGCTCCTCGTGGCATGGATGCACGCGAACGGCCGCGAGAACCCACTGTTCAAGGACTATGACTACCTCCTGGAGCTTGCGAAGGAGCACGGGTTCGCGCTGAGCCTCGGGGACGGCCTGAGGCCCGGATGCATCGCCGACGCCACTGATGTGCCCCAGATCCACGAGCTCATGGTCCTCGGCAAGCTGGTCGAGCGGGCGAGAGAAGTCGGCGTCCAGGTGATGGTCGAGGGCCCTGGCCATATTCCACTCAACCAGATCGAGGCCAACGTGCGGATAGAGAAGGCCGTGTGCAAGGGGGCCCCGTTCTACGTCCTCGGTCCGCTCGTGACGGACATAGGGGCCGGTTACGATCACATCACGGGAGCGATAGGCGGCGCCCTGGCGGCATACTTCGGGGCCGATTTCCTGTGCTACGTGACGCCTTCGGAGCACCTGTCGCTGCCGACTGTCGATGATGTCAGGGAAGGCGTCATCGCATCGAGGATAGCCGCCCATGCGGCCGATCTCACGAGGGGTCGCGGGGGCGCATGGGACAGGGACATGTCGGATGCGAGGAAGGCCCTTGACTGGAACCGCATGTTCAGTCTGTCCCTCGATCCTGAGAGGGCGAGGGCGTTCCGCGCGAAGAGGAGCCCGACGAGCGCCGGCGTGTGCTCGATGTGCGGCGACCTGTGCGCGATGAAGATGGTCGAGAAGCTGCTGGGCGAGTGACCGTCACGGGAAGAGGCCTATCGGGAGCGGCATCATCGCGCCAGCAAGCACGAATATGATGCCGGCCGGAATCACCGCCAGGACCGCTGCCAGCACCGCCTCCCCGGTCGATATATCGTTCGAGACGCTTATCGCCTTGGCAGCCATCCATGTGAGCCATACAAGCCCCACGACTATCACGACGAGCAGGACTATGCTTTCGACGATCGCTTGATTCCACTCCGCATCCGTCCAAAGATGGATGGTGCTGAGCTTGAGCCCGCTGAAGCCGACATCGAATATGACCAGCGCGACGACGCTCAGGATGACATACGACGGATAGCAGTACCCGAGGAGGGTGATCGTCGTGGCCCTCTCGCCCCTTCCGCCGAACACATCCTTCGCCACAAGCGCCGCGGCAAGCCCATAGACGAGGAAGGCCAGCATGATGACCACGCCGCTGACGAAGCTCCTGAACGCCAGCACCAGCGCATCCGTGGTGTCGTACCGGAGGAGCGCGGACGCATTCGCGGTCACGAGCGTGGACACGAGCACGGACACGATCGTGAAGAGGATCACCAGAGCGAGCGCCTTCCGAAGATCCGTCGAGAGGTACAGCTTCTGAAAGGTCTTCGAAGGCGAGTAGGCGGCCCTCGCGATGTCCGCGAATCGGAGCCTGGGCGTGCGTTTCGGCTGGACGTACAGGCCCGCGAAGTGGCTCGCGTGCATGTGGGGATGCAGAGGGGATTCGTGCCCCGAAGGGGCTAGCTGCACAACCGGGTGAGCTGGAAGAGCCTGCCTTATGGTAGCCCCGCATCGGGAGCAGATGGTGACGCCCTCGCCGCCGATGTCCTGCATGTAGCCAGAAGCCTGCAGGCCGCATGACGGACAGGCGATGCTTCCGACGTAGACCACCTGCTCGCCCGCCACGGACGCAACATCGCATCATCGGCATATTAGGATTGCGAGACCGACCCACGGACGAAAGAGTGGATGGAGCCACTGGAGGGTATTGAACCCCCGGCCTGCGGTTTACGAAACCGCCGCTCTCTAGCGGCGCACGCGTTTCCCGCGGGCGCAACCGCTGAGCTACAGTGGCGTGCAATCCGTCCGAAGCTTCTCTTGCTAGTTAAGGCTTTTGACCTCCTGTCACGCGCCGAGGTCCAGGCCAGCCGAGGTGGAACAGAACCCAAAGCTGAGAGGGTTTTTAAGACAGCGACAGCATTCATGAAAAGGAGCACCCACAATGGTCACCGACCTCCGAATCCCTGAAGGCATCGTGGTCCGCACGGCCAAGGGTGGGAGTGATTCGCTCAAGGGCATTCTCGCGGACCTTAAGCAGTACACCTTCACAGGGTATGTCCGCGTCTCGCTCCGCAGGGAGGTGATGAGCTCTACGGGCTATCTCGTGGTCGAGCAGGGCGTCCCGACCATGGCGGTGTACGAGTTCGAGAAGTCGAAACCCAGGGAGCTCAGACGGATATACACCGGGGAGAAGTCGCTCAGGTTCATTCTCGAGGACTCGCAGGACAGGGCCTCGGAGATCGAGCTCCACAGCAGGGTAGCGAGCGAGGAGTTCGTGAGGAGGTTCCCGGACGCGCACATCGCCGAGTACCAGGCCGCCGCAAAGACCGCCAGAGAGGCCCAGGAACCCGCGAGGGCGCAGGAGGCGACGCCCTCTGAGAAGGCCGGGCCCGAAGTCAACGGCCGGAGGGAGATCATCGAGGCTTGGCGCAGGAAGGGGTTCAAGGTGGACACTCTCGAGGCGGCCATGAAGAAAGGGCCCCAGGCGCTCACCAACGAGCTCGCAATGTTCGAGCGGGATGCTCAGAAGCTCAAGCAGTTCGAGGTCGTCCTGAACAACTTCCCAGTCATGGGCCATGAATCCGACATCGAGGAGATCAGGGCCAAGCTCGACGACCGGACCAGGATCGCGGAAATCGAATCGGACATCGAGTTCCTGCAGGAGAAGATCAGGCGGAAGATACAGAAACGCAAGGCGGACGAGGAGTCCATCCTCCAGGAGATGGAGAAGAAGAAGCGAGAGGAGAGATCCGCGGACGTGTACGACCTCATACTCAAGTACCAGGGCGCTCCCGAGGAGGTCGAGGTGAAGAAGTGCCCACGGTGCGGCGGCCCTGTGGACATCGACGGGAATTGCCCGAGATGCAGCACCGAGCAAATCCAGATCCCTACCCCGGATTTCGTCCGCCCGCTCCCCGAGGACATGCGCTTCGACAATTTCGTCGTCGGGCCCGGCTCGAAGTTCCCGGCCGCGGCGGCGATGGCTGTCGCTGAGGCCCCCGGCAACGCGTACAACCCGCTCCTGATATTCGGGGGCCCGGGGCTCGGCAAAACCCATCTCCTGTCTGCGATCGGTCACATGGTGAAGCGGAGGGACGGCAGTGCCGCAGTGGCCTACATCCCCGCGGACAAGTTCGTCGACGCAATCGGCCAGTTGGCAGACGAGCAGCTGAGGCTGAGGATCCGCCAGGACCTGGCCCGGCAGGACATCCTGCTCATCGACGACATGCAGTTCCTCGCAGCCAGCGAGCAGGCCCAGACCGAGATGGCGCAGATCATCACGCAGCTCATCGACGCGAGGAAGCAGGTGGTCTTTGCCAGCGACCGCCTCCCGGGACAGATCCCGAACTTCAGCGAGAGGCTCAAATCGAGGATCATGGCGGGGCTAACCACCGACATACAGCCGCCTGACACGGACACGCGCGTCAGGATACTGCAGATGAAGGCGGCAGAGAAGAAGCTCGAGCTCAACAGCGAGATCGTGTCCTACATCGCCGACAGGGCGTCCGCCAGCGTGAGGGAGCTGGAGAGCGCGCTCACGAAAATCATCGCGTTCTCAACGATCATGAAGACTGACATAGACCTCAACCTCGTCTCCGACGTGCTCAAGCCCCTGACATCCGTCCAGGAGACCCGGAAGGAGATCATGAGGGAGGTCAAGGCCTCACCCGGCCACTGCTACCTCATAGAGGAAGAGAGGCCCACATACAGCAACGTGCTTCTGGAGCACAAGATGGAGGAGGGGTATGCGGGGCTGGTCATCACCAGGATGAACCCCAGGAGGATCATGGACGAGTTCAGGTCCCCTCCGGACATACTGTGGCTGACGGACAAGGACAGCTCTCATGAGAAGACCGTGCCGCCCTCCCTGGAGATGATCATACACATCATACAGGAGCACATGCGCGGCGAGGAGAAAGGGATGATCGTCCTCGACGGGATACAGTACCTCGTCAGCGCGACCAACTTCGACGCCGTGCTCAGATTCCTCAGGAGCCTCATCGACGAGATCTCCGAATCGAATGCAATCCTCGCGATCTCCATGAGCCCGGAGACGATGAAGCCTCAGGAGGTCGCCATCCTCGAACGTGAGATGGAAGTCCTCAACCTGACCTAGGCGGGCGTAGGAGGAGCAGGCCCTGTCAGGCGATCTCCTTCATCATGTCCCTGAACTGCCGCATCTCCTTGAGCGCCTGGGCGTACTCCCCGGCCTTCATCAGCTTCGTCGCGGATTTCAGGACGGTCAGCATGGGCGTGATGTTCGCGTTCCTGGCCTTCGCGTCGACCAGGTCGTCCTTCGCCTTCTTCAGCTCCTCGGTCATGCGCGCGGGTATGGCCTTGTAGAGGCTCTCGTTGGCGCCCTTGACGAGGCTCTCGACCTTGTCGAAGTCCTTGAGATCGAACGCCCTCGATGCGTCCGCGAGGATGCGCCGGGCGTCCCTGGTGTCCACGATGAACACCTCGCAGTCCCGGATGAGCGTCTTGAGATTGGATATCCTGACCTTGGCCTCGTTGTACCGCCCTGTGATCGGGAGGAGCTCCTTCTCCACCTTGTCTGCGTAGACGTACGCGGCCTCGAAATCGCCCGACTCGCGCGCACGCGCGACCTCCTGCATATAGGTGGCGGCCCTCGAGACGTCACCTCCGAAATCTCGAGCGATACTCATCTCCTCGTTCAGCTTCACCAGGAATTCGCCGAGATTCGCGTTCACCTTCTCCGATAGGATGGCCTTTGACTTCTTCACAAGCTCAATGGCCCTGTCGATCTGCCTCTCCCTTCCCGCGGCGATGGCGTCGTCTATCAGCTGCTTGCTGTTGGCCGTATCGACCCCCTTCTCGCTGGCGAGGGCAAACAGGGGCTTCCACTCCGTGACCATGAAGGCGAGCTGCTCTCCCTTGTCCGGACCCGAGGGCCCGGCGGCTGCTGAGGGACGAGCTGGTGCGGACGCGGGTGATGGCCGAGCGGCTGCAGGCGCGGCTTCACTGGGTGCAGCCTTCGAAGGGACCTGCTTCTCCTCGGCCCGCGTCACCTCCCGGACGACCTCTCCCGATGGCTTCGGCTCGGCCTTCGGCTCCTTCTTCTTTCCCCATCGAAACCAGCCCGTCCACTTCTTCTCCGCCTTTTCGGCCTCCTCGGCCTCCGGCTCCGCGGCCTTCCTCTCTTCGACCGCCTCCACGGGGGCCTCGATGTCCTTCTTCGCGGGTTCGGCCGCCTCTGCGGGCGTCTCCTGGACGGCCGGCGCGGACGGCACCGCCTCCTCTGGTTCCACGAACATGGCGCCGCAGCCTGGGCACGTCTTGGCGTCCGCCTTCACGAGGGTGTTGCACGCGGGGCACTGGAACATCTCCGCGCCTTCCTCCGCGAACATGACGCCGCACTTCGGGCAGACCGTCGCGCTGATTGGAATCTGTGACTTGCAGGCGGGGCACTCGAAGGTCTGCTTTGGCTCCGGTGCTGCCGGCGCGGGCGTCTCCGGTCCTGGGGCCTCGGCGGCCTCTGGAGCCTTGCCGGGCTCGGGCACGGTCTCCGCCTCAGCCCTGACCACCGGCTCCGCCTCGGGCTGCACTTTGACCGGCGGCGGAGAGGGGGCGGGCGAATGAAGCTTTGGAGCCTCGACCGGCTTCGAGAATATCTCGTCTACCCTGGCCTCTGCTGAGACCTTCGGAGGCGCGGGCGAGGGGGTCGGGGCTTCTTTCGGAGGCTCAATCTCCAGGTCGAAGATCGAGAGGTCGGTGCCGCAGAAGCTGCATTTCCTCGAGCCGGGCTGGAGAGGAGAGTCGCATATCGGGCAGAGCCTCTCCTCGCTAGGGCTTGGCAATCAGAAACACCACCTTGGACAGAGCATAGACTTGACGATATCTCTGGATAAATAGTTAATCGTTTTGATTCTCGCGCATGATAAAGGGCCGCGGAGGCCGCGAGCCAGCTCCCTGAGTGGAAAGCTTTTTCCACGGCCGCGTCGTTGTCAATCGCGGCGAGGAGGATGCAACTCAGGACCGTGAAGATGGAGCTGCCAGAGGACTCGAACATCATCATAGGTCAGACGCACTTCATCAAGTCCACTGAGGACCTGTACGAGGCGATCGCTGGCACCGTCCCCGGGGCGAAGTTCGGCTTGGCGTTCTGCGAGGCCTCGGGTCCGTGCCTGATAAGGGTCGAGGGGAATAACGA
>JBBIUZ010000013.1:9560-20367 GCA_037439985.1 Methanobacteriota archaeon
GCTCAAGATGGCCGCGATCAGGAACGCCGAGAACATCGGCGCTGGACACGCGTTTGTCGTCATCTTGCGCAACGCCTACCCGATAAACGTGCTGAACGCAATCAAGAACGTGCAGGAGGTCTGCACGGTGTTCTGCGCGACGGCGAACCCCGTCGAAGTCATCGTGGCCGAGAACGACGCCGGCAGGGGGGTCATGGGGATAATCGACGGCGAAAGGCCGAAGGGCGTCGAGACCCCAAAGGATGCGGAGGAGCGGAAGTCGTTTCTCAGGAAGATCGGCTACAAGCGATGAACTGCGGGATGACGGCTCAGATGAGATTCGGACTCGAGATCGAGCCACTGGACCTCGACCAGACGCTTGGTTGCGGGCAGACCTTTAGGTGGAAGCTTGGGGAGGACGGTTCCTGGACAGGCCCTCTGGGTGACCAGCTGATAACCCTGAGGAAGGAAGGCGCATCGCTCGTGGTCCACGCAGTTCCCGGGGGACCCCGTGTGCGCGAGCTCGTGGAGACCCATTTGCGGAAGGGGGACGACATCGACAACATCGCCAGGACCCTGAGAAGGGACCCCGTGCTGACCCGAGGGCTCGGCCAGTACCGCGGGCTGAGGATCGTGAAGATGGACGAGTGGGAGTGTCTGTGCAGCTTCGCGCTCGCGACATACGCGAACATCCCGAGGATAAGCAAGATGATCGAGGCGCTGGCCACGAGGTTTGGTGACAGGATCGTGAAGGGCGCGCACGCGTTCCCGGACCTGGGCAGCATCAGGAAGGCGTCTGTCGCCGAGCTGTCGAGGTGCGGTCTTGGCTATCGCGCTGGGTACATCCATGCCATGAGCCGTGTGCTGGACGAAGGGCACCTGGACGGCCTGAGGAGGCTCGGCTACGAGGACCTCAGGAACGGACTGATCGAGCTGCCGGGGGTCGGGGAGAAGGTCGCGGACTGTGTCTCCCTGTTCGGGTTCGGGAAGCTCGAGGCCTTCCCGATAGACGTGTGGATGAGAAGGGCGCTGGAGAGGCTGTACGGACAGAGGGGTTCGTACCGCACCCTGAGGGCCTTCGCAAGCGCGAGGTTCGGCAAGTACTCAGGCTACGCGCAGGAGTACTTGTACCTGAACGAGCGCATGTACGCGGGAAAGGCCGCCTGCGCGTTCTCCGGCGAGCTCACTTCTCGTCGATGCCCGGATGCGTGCGCTGATAGAAGTCCATGATCTCCCAGTCCGATATCCTGCCCGCTTCCCTTTCCGAGAGCGCGAGCCCCAGAAGCCTCGCGTAGCTCTCAATCACTTCCTCGCACTCCGGCCCGCCGACGACATCGGCGATCTCGAGCCTTCCCTCCCTCACCCTCCCGAGGAAGGAGCCGAGCAGGTCGGGGCCTCTGAAGACCGCGTGTCTGCCGGTCTCCGGGAGCAGCGTCCGGAACCCCGCCCGCAGGTACTGGGTCAGGTTGTCCTCGGGCGAGAGGACGAACTCCGCGTCGGACCGCTCCTTGCCGAGGCGCGCATACGCCTCGCGGGTGGCCCAGTAGAGCTGTCCTGAGCCCCGCAGGAGGTATCCCTTGACCAGGAGGCCCGAGTCCTCGAGGCTCCGAAGAGACCGCCTGATCCGGCGCATCGGTATCTCGTGGCCCAGCAGCGTGCTCAGGCACTCCGCGGATACCACGCCGTACTGCCCGAACAGACGCTTGACGATCTCGATCCATGCTGATTCGGGCCTCAGGTTCATGCGGTTGACGCCGACATAAGAGAGGCTGCCGTCCAGGTATATCCTCGAGGACGAGTAAAGCGACTTCACCGCCTCGACCGTGTCCTGGCGGCCCAGTGGCGAAAGATCGAGCAGGCGGTCCCGCTTCACAGGCTGCTGGTCCTTGACTATCCTCAGGACGAGCTTCTCGTCGGAGCCGAGCGGCGCATGCCTCGCGGCCTGGCAGAGGCTCGCGTCCTCCCTCCTGCAATAGCCGACCCTGTCAGGTATGAGGTGACCTCTCACGACCGCCCCGCGCCTGTGCATCTTCTGGAGCCTCTCGAATCCGGTCGCCCTCAGCAGGACCTCCGCATTGGAGTGCAGCCCTCCGTACCTCTCGAAGGCCTCGTCCATGTCCGCCAGCTTCGATGGCCCATCCAGGTTCTGGAAGCTGAGCACTGTGCGGAGCACATCGTCCAGCTCGAAGCTCTCGGAAACCAGCCGCCCCTTCACGAGGAAGCCGTTGGATTCCGCATACCCTCTGGACAGGAACTCCTGCTTCACTTCGTGTCCGAGCTGGGCTGCGTCCACGCCGAAGACGCCCCTGGCCCTGAGTATCTCGATGCCCATCGAGTTGTAGAAGGGCATCATCCTGTCCACGGCCCTGAGCAGCGCGCCGAGTTGCTGCGGGTCGTCGAGGTTGACATCCCTTATCTCGATGGCGCCAGCGAGTTGCCAGAGCTCGATCATGCCCACGATGGCGCCGTTCCTGATCACAGGGAAGAACCATCCCTCGCCGTACCTGGATGTCAGCTCCGTCCACTTGTCGCTCAGGTACGGGTCGTACAGTGAGAGGATCCGGACAGCGTCGTCCCGGGCCGGCACGGGTTCCAGTTGCGACATCTCCTCCGGGAGCACGAACATCTCGGTCCTCTCGAGGCCGACGATGATGCCCCTCGCCCCAATCCTGCCCATGATGGAAAGCGCGGAGTCGGGCTCCACGTCCAGGTAGGCAGCCACCTGCATGGCCGTCACGGGCCCATGGCCCCGGAGGTACCTCGAGGCGAGCCGCTCGAGCGCGCCGTCCGTCTCAGGCTCGATATCGCACACCACGTAGATGCTGCGCGAGATCCAGGACTCGACCTCGTCCCACAGCCGCAACAGGTACCCCTTCCTGTCCAGCGAGTCGAAGTACTCCCTCATGATGTCGGGAGGGAAGCCGGCGGCCGCGGCGATCTCCTGGTAGGTCCCGCTCCCCAGCCTTCGGAGCGCGTCCAGAATCGCGGACTCGTACCTCGTCAGCTGCTCCCGCCGGTAGACGCCCAGGTAGTACGGGGCGTCCTCGGACAGCACGTACCTGAGCCTGCCGCGCACGAACCGCCCGAGCAGGATCTCGCCCTTCTGGCGGAGCTCCCCAAACTCCTCCATGCGGAAGCCCTCGACCCTCTGGAAGATGTCGTATATCATGCCCGCGTCGCCGAACCTGTCGAAGAACTCGCGAATGCCGGGGACCTTCGAGAACTGCTTGTGCTCGACGAACGCTCGAACCGTCTCGCGGTCGAACACAGGTCCGCCCTTGGACTTCAGATGCAGGTAGTCCCTGGCCAGCATGAACTGCTGCTTCTCTCCGACCACGAACCTGCCAGAGACAACCGCCTCGTCGGAGGCGAGATCCCTCAGCGCGGCCTCTGCCTCTGGCTCGGCGACGCCGACCTCGTAGGCGACGTCCTCGATCGTGATCGGCGCGTGGTATGCGAGGTGTCTCGCGACGGCCTCCTTGACGGCCACCGGGCGCGGCCCGCACTCCACTTCCGCCCGGGAGTACCGGAAGGCGTCCCCGCGCACGTCCGACCGGTATATCTCGTTGGCCACTTCGAGGGACCTGAGCGCGTCCCTGACATCCTCCTTCGGCATCCCCAGGACGGACGCCAGCTCTGACTGGCTCTTCGGGCCGTCCGCGACGGAATCGAGCACGGCCTTCGAGCTGGGCCTGTGCAGCACGTGCCTCCTGTGGAGGCAGCTGTAAAGGGAGTAGTCCTCGGCAGCGACATAGAGGTCCTCGGTTATCCACACCGAGCGCACCCTACCCTCCCCCAGCAGCTCCGCGGACCATGCGCGGAGCTGGTCGAACGGCTCGGAGGAGCGCGAGAATACACTCTCCCCCTTCTCCCTGAAGAGGTTCATCGGGCCGGCCTTCCTGAGCGCGCCGACAATGTCATCCTTGGAGGCTATGCGCGGGAACTTGGCGGCAAAGTACGCCTCGACCTCCTTCGTGTCGAACTGGCACTCGGAGATCGCCTCCTCACCCATGACGCGCGCGAGGACCTTCCTGTGGAGCTCGCGGAGGAGCATGCTCCTGTCCTCCATGAGGACTATGTCCGAGACGCCCACCAGGATGACGTTGTGGGCGAACGGGGAGGGCACGCTGTTAAACGAGAGGTATCCGACCTTCCTGTCCCCCCGCTCTATGCTCCGGAGCACCTCGCTCGCGTGCTCGAGGTCCATCACGTCCGTAAGTATCTCCTCGTACGTCTCGAGCATGACGGGGAACCCCTCGATCCCGTGCAGCGCGTCCAGTAGCCTCGATGAGCGCAGCTGCTGGCGGGCGACCGACAGCTCCCGGCCCTTGTAGTTTTTCAGTATCATGAACGCCCTGGTCGCCGTGTGCCTGAACCTATGGTTGAAGAGCTCCGAATCCTTCACGGCGTTCCTGAGCACGTGCTCCAGCCGCTGAGACCCGAGGGCGTCCCCGAGCGTTTCCAGCCTGAAGCCCCTAGGCGCGGTCAGCATGAAGTTGTCGTCCGTGACGGAGACCGTGACGTTCGCCTTCAGCCTCTCGGACAGGACCATGGCGTAGGCCCTGCTCAGAGCGTCGTTCACCCTCCTCCCGAAGGGCCAGTGGAAGATCGCGCTCTTGTTCCCCGACTGATCCACATAGCCCTCGATGATCAGGTCCTCGTCCGTCGGGACCGCAGCGACGGCCTTCTGCTCCTTGAAGTAACTGATGATCGTCGCCGCGGAGCCGTCATCGACGTCGAACTCGTCCATCAGCCATCGCTTGATCTCCGCATCGGGCACCTTCCCGATGCGCTGCCTCATCTCCTCCCTGAACTCGCCCACCATGAGCGAGAGGTCGAAGCTCCTCGGCAGCATCTCCCCGGTCCACGAGGGTACCGTGGGCTTCCTGCCGCTCGCGCTCCTCACGAAGGCCTTCGTGCCCTTGGACTTGACGAACTCGTAGCTCCTCCCGCCGAGCACGAATATGTCCCCGGACGAGAGCCTCTCCACGAACTTCTCCGAGAGCGAGCCGACGTTTGCCCCCCGCTCGGAGAAGACGGTGTAGTCGGCCTCCTCAGGGATCGTGCCCTGGTTGAGGTAGAATATCATCCTCGAGCCGCGCTTTTTCCCGAAGGTGTACTCCTTGTCGTCATACCAGAGCTTCGCGTAGACGCCCTCGAACTCGTCCTTCCCCCCGAGGTACCTGAGCACGTCGTCGAACTGCTTTGGCGTGAGGTCCCTGTAGCACCACGAGCGTCTGACGAGGTCGAACGCGTCCTGGACGCTCCACTTGCGCTCGATGGACATCCCGACGAGGGTCTGCGCGAGGACATCGAGGCTGTTCGTCGGGATCGTCACCCTGTCAATCATCTTCCTGTGCGCCGCCCTGCAGAGCACGGCGCACTCGACGAGGTCGTCCATCTCGAAGACCACGATCCTCCCCTTTGAGGTGCCTCCGTACCTGTGGCCCGCCCTGCCGATCCTCTGGAGGCCTTTTGCGACCGACTTGGGCGACCCTATTTGGACGACCAGGTCGATGTGCCCTATGTCTATCCCGAGCTCGAGGGATGTGGAAGACACGACCACCTGGAGCTGCCCGTTCCTGAGCGCGTTCTCCACCTCCAGCCTGGTCTCCCTGCTGAGGCTCCCGTGGTGCGTCCCTATGTTCTCGATCCCGCGCTCCTTGAGTTTGTAGACGACGCTCTCGGCCCCGCTCCTGGTGTTGGTGAAGACGAGGGTGGTCTTGTGCTGGAGTATCATCTCCTTCAGCATGTCGTACATCTTCGAGTTCACGACCTCGAACGAGAGCGAGGTCATGTCCTGCGTGGGGCAGAGCACCTTGAGATCAAGATCGCGCTGGCGGAAGACCTCGACGACGCTCACCTTCCTCGGGGAGCCGCCCGTCAGCCCGACGAGGTACTCGGCGACCTGGTCGAGGGGGGCGACCGTCGCCGACAGGCCTATTCTCATGAACTCCTTCCTGCAGCACGCCTGGAGTCTCTCGAGGGAGACGGACAGCGCGACGCCTCTCTTCGAGTCGCATATCTCGTGGACCTCGTCCACGATGACGTACTCGACGCCGGCGAACTTCTTGCTGAAGACGGGCGTGGTCAGTATCAGCGAGAGCGACTCCGGGGTGGTTATGAATATGTGCGGCGGGGATCGGGCCTGTCTCTGCCTCTCGCTCGGCAGTGTGTCCCCTGTCCTGACGGCGACCTTGACCTCGGGCGGCTCGAGACCCTTCGTCCTGAACAGCTCGTCGATCTCAGCCAGAGGCTTCAGGAGGTTCTCGTTAATGTCGTTCGCGAGGGCCTTCAGCGGCGAGACGTAGACCGTGTAGATGCGGTCCTCGAGCTCCCCCCTGCTGGCCTTCAGGATCAGCTCATTCAGGATCGACAGGAACGCCGTCAGGGTCTTGCCCGACCCGGTCGGGGACGAGACCAGCACATTGCGCCTAGCGTGGATCAGCGGCACGGCCATCGCCTGGGCCTCAGTGACCTCCCCGAACTTGCCCCTGAACCACTCGGAGACGACGGGGTGCATGAGGGCGAGGATCTCATCCGTTCCGTGCCTTTCAGTGACCTTGTTCGTCATGTCAAGTGTCCGTGAATCCCATTCACTTATCCAGAGTACCTATTAATACGTTCCCCGAAGCGGACGAAAAGTGCGCCCGAAACGGCAAACGTATTTATGCGCTCTAGTGGATGGGCAACGTCAGCGGATGAACGATGTCCAGAATCACTACCCGTGGCCTAAGGCCTTTGACATTCGCGATCCTGCTTCTCACGGTGACGGTAGCCGCCGCGGGCCCCGTCATGCTGCACGGCCATGAGCATGTCCTGTCCGCCCGCATCGCGCAGACGGCATATCCGGCGGCGCTGAACATCACCGTCATCGATGATGTGGGCCGGCCCATCCAGGCGGCCACGGTCAGCGTGATGAACCTCACCGGGAGCTGGCAGACCGGCGTGAACGGCACCGTGCTGATCAACGTGTCCGCGGAGCCCACGGGCACCAAGTTCACGGTGTCGGCGCAGAGGAATGGGTACCAGAGCTCGGCACAGACCCAGGTGACGGCGTACGCCAACCATACTACGAACAAGACCCTGATCATAGTCGGGGGCAAGATCATCGGGTTCGTCTACAGCGCGTCCGTGCCGCAGGCCCCCATCGGGGGGGCCAATGTGTCGATAGGCCCGCCGGGGCCCGGGTACTGGGTCCTCACTACGGCCGACGGCGTCTACACGCTTTCTGGCATTCCGGAGGGCACCTACTCCGTCACGGCGAACGCCACTGGCTACCTGCCCAATACCCTGACCGTATCCGTCTCCCTGACCAGGAGCGGCGTTGGATACTTCTTCCTGACCTCCAAGAGCGGGAGCATCTCCGGGTTCGTCAAGCATGCGGTGACGGGAACACCGCTCAATGGCACGAACGTTTCGGTGACTGTCGGCTCGTACGTCGTCACCGCGACGACGGGCTCAGACGGAAGCTACAACATCACGTATCTTCCGCCAGGGAACTACACTCTCACGGCATCCAAGAGCGGCTTCATCTCGGGCATCGCGACGGCCAGGGTGCTCAAGGGCGAGCGGACCTCGAACGTCAACTTCACGCTGGCCGAGCAGCCGACCAAGCTCCACGGGGTGATCAGATCGGGCACGCTCCTGCTGGTCAACGCCGTGATTTCGGTCGTGGGCACCAGTATCAAGGACATCTCCGGCGCGGACGGGACGTACCATATCTGGAACCTGACCGCAGGGACCTACGAGATACAGGCCTCGAGGACCGGGTATGTCACGGCGCTCTTCGCCGGGATCGTGATGGTCCCCGGAGGGGACACGGAGCTGAACATAGACCTCAAGGCGCTCCCGGGAGCAATCCTCAGAGGAGTCGTCCTTAACGGCAGTAACCAGAAGCTCGCGAACATCAAGGTGACCCTCATCATCTCCGAGGCCCCGCAGAACTCGACCATCACGAACGTGAACGGAGAGTTCGCCTTCACGGGACTGAGCGTGGGGAACTACACACTCCACTTCGAGGGCATCGGCTACAGGCCGATGCAGGTGACACGCGTGCTTCTGACGAACAACTCGGATGTTCGGACCTTCATAATGAGCCCCCTGGAACAGGGTTTCTCCGGGTTCATTTTCGGCTTCGACCTGCCCCATTCGATGATGACCCTCGCGCTGTTCCTCACGATTGGCATGCTCGGGGCCGCGGTCTACCTCAGGGTCAGGACATTCCAGGCGCCTGGCAAGGCGCCGGTCGTGTATGACGAGGACGAAGGAGCAGAGGAGAAGCCCGAGGATGGGCAGGGCGACCTCGGGGACGACCTCTCGGAATCGAGAGGCAGAGGCGACGGCCCCGCATGATGCGCCGACCCGGACAGCTCAGGTGAGCCCGAGCTTCTGGCGGGCCCTCCTCTCGTTCTCCTTGACCTTGACACCCACCTCCGTGTAGAGGCTGTTCCCGTGGGCATCGATGGCGACCGTCATCGGGCCGAGGTTCTCGGCGTTCAAGATCCAGATCGCCTCCGGCATCCCGAGCTCGAACCACTCGACCCCTGAAACGCTCTTGATTCCCTGAGCTATGAGCACGGCCGCTCCGCCTGTGACGGCCAGGTAGACGCACCCGTGCTTCTTCATCATGTCGATCGTTGGCTGGGACATCCCGCCCTTGCCGATTACAGCCCCTGGCCTGAACTTCTCTATGAATGCGGGCTCGAGCGAGTTCATCCTGGAGGACGTCGTCGGGCCGGCGGCCACCGCCTGCCACTTGTCCCCAACCGTCTTCATTATGGGCCCGCAGTGGAACAGCGCGGAGCCCTTGAAATCCACAGGGAGCTTCTTTCCCTTCTCGAAGTACTCCAGCGCATGGATGTGCACCTCGTCCCTGCCCGTGAGCACAACTCCGTCGATGTACACGGTCTCGCCGAGCTTCAGCGCCCTCGCGTCGCTCTCGGAAAGCGGAGTCTTCAATCTCTTTGCCATCTTGGTCACCTCCCGTGGGTCGGATACTCGGTCCTCCCGTCCGAGTGTATCCTGACCGTCCCTCTCCTTCCGGCCCAGCACTGCACGTTCAGTCCGACCGGCAGGCTGGCCGTGTGACAGTACGCGTACTCCACGTTCACACCGAGGCAGGTCGTCTTCCCGCCCAGGCCCATCGGGCCGATCCCGAGCATGTTCATGGCCTCCAGGAGCTCGGTCTCGAGCTTCGCGATCTCGGGGTCCTTGTGCCTCTGGTTGATCGGCCTCAGGAGCGCCTCCTTCGCGAGCTTCATCGCGATGTCGGACGAGCCTCCGATGCCCACCCCGAGGATCGTTGGCGGGCACGGGTTGCTCCCTGCCTTCAGGACCGCGTTCAGGACGAACTCCTTGACGCCCTTGAGGCCCTGTGTCGGCGTCAGCATGGCGAGCTGGCTCATGTTCTCCGAGCCCGCGCCCTTGGTCATGACCGTGATCTCGATGTAGTCCTCGTCGTGGAGCTTCCAGGTGATGTACGGCATCCTCTCGCCGACATTGTCGCCCGGGTTCTTCCTGGTCAGCGGATGGACGGCATTGGGCCTCAGGGGGACCTCCTTGGTCGCCTTCCGCACGCCCTCGACGATCCCCTTCTCCACCTCGATCTTGCACTCTCTCGGCAGCGTGGCGTAGAATATCGTCACGCCCGTGTCCTGGCACATCGGGGTGGTGTACCTGGCGGCCATATCTATGTTGTCCACGATGGCCTTCAGCTGCATCTTCGGAACCTCGTCGGTCTCGGACGCATACGCCTTCCTGATCGCCTCCTCGACGTCTGCGGGAAGCTTCACGACGGTCTTCCTCAGGAGCTCGACGACGGCGTTCTGAACATCCGTTTCGGTGATCATGTCCGTCATGCCTCTGGGATGTGAAAGGGACCTCGGGACTAAAGCCTTTGGGCGGTACGAAATCAGCCCTACAACGAGGGGGTCTTGATTGCCTCCCTGCCTGCTCTGATCTGTTCGCGTATGCGCTCCATCCTATTAGCCAGGTCCATCGTGGTCACATCGTGGTCACGTTGCCGGCAATGTAGTCCGTCACCAGGACCTGCACTTCCTTGGGCACGCCCTCCGTAATCTCGACGTGCGAACCGAGGACTCCGAGGGTCCCGGCGGGCATCCTTTCACGCTGCTCCTCGAGGAGTTCAGCCTCAAGGGGGTTGTCGTACCGGTCGCGCATCTGCCCGCCGAACGCATCGTGACCCATCACAAGCGCCGAAGCCTGCTTGGACAGGCCGGCCTTCCGGCAGATCGTGGCAACCCAGTGCCGGTAGTCGACCGGGCGCATGGGCGGCAGACCATGTATACGGGCGTACCTCAGCAGGTTGTCGTACAGCGTCGATTCACTCTGCATCCCACCAGCGGAACGGGCTTTTCTGGCAGGATTCGCGCGCTCCGATGGCTTCGGCGGTTCGTAGTTGCCGGCCGCGTTTCGCCATGGCAGAAGAGGCTGCTCGTCCAGCCTACATGGTGTCTCCTTTCGCCAGCGAATCAAGAGCTTCGCGAGTTCCCCTGGGATGGCGGCCACGATTGGCGCATCGGTCTTGAGCAACTTGCCAATGTCCGCCTTGTTGTCGACCGGCCACGGAAGGTCGATGCCGCGCAACCAGACGGTCTTCAGAGCGGCAAGGTAATACCGCCTGCTCAGAACTGGGACCCTCTCGAGGAAGTCTAGGATCAGTTGCTTGCCCCTCGGAGAGGCCAGTTGTCGCCGCGAGTACCTCTCGAGCTCCACGATACCCGCGAACCGTCTGAACATCGCTAGGTATTCATCTAGGGGATATCAAGTAAATTCCTAGAGCTTTTACGTCCGGTCGTCCATCCCC
>JBBIUZ010000014.1:0-19752 GCA_037439985.1 Methanobacteriota archaeon
AATCTGGGTATCAGCCTCGCCCTCCGGTCGAGCTTCGGGTCCGTGTCGAAGACGCCGTCGACATCCGTGCAGAAGACCACGAGGCTTGGCCGAAACTGCTTCGCAAGCGAATCCATGATGAGGTCGCCCGAGCAGATGGAGAAACCCATCGAGTCATCGGGCACGACATCGCCGAAAGATACTGGAGTGAGCCCGAGGTCGATCATGCTCCTGAAGGCGTCAGGATTGAAGGACCGGACCTCGCACGAGCTGAACGTAGCAACGCCAGCCGGAGGTATCGAGACCGCCCTGATGCCGCCGTCTATCAGCGCCTTGATGACCTTCAGATTGAGCTCGCGGACGTCCCTCTGGACCTTGGCGACATGCTCGATCTGGGCCGGGCTCCTGAGGCCCCTGTGCAGCTGGTGCCTCTTGGCTTCGATATGCCCGAAGGAGCCAGCGCCGTGCACGACCACCAGACCGTCCTGCGCGGCCGCGAGTTCCTCCGCCAACCGCTCGCAAGTCTCCCTCCTGAATGTCCTCAGCTTCGACTTGTCGGTGATGACACTTCCGCCGAGCTTCACCAGCATCATGCGATATTCTCTGCTCCGTTCTTTCGCGAGAGATGGCGCTATGTTGCATAAAAAGCTCTTGATGGGGCCCGAAACGTAGTCCCTCCCCGAAGGGGCATATGGTGGACACTACGGCCGCGCCGACTCCCGCGAATGTCTTCTCACGGGGCTATCTCGCAAGGTATATCTCAATCGAGGAGACGTTAGCGCTTGCGCCATCCTGGCCAGGTAACGACTCGGTCGCTATCTTGACCTCCTTGTACCCTAGCTCGTGGACGAACCTATTCCTGACTATCTCGGCGACGTCCACTGCCCTGCTTATCGCCCGCCCGCGCGCCTTGATGCACACATCGTTGTGGCCAGCATTGACCTGCGATACGACGGCGAGGACATAGTTCATGGTGGGCTTCTTTCCTATGTATACGGTGTTCTCCTCTGCCATGCTCTCCTCCAGAGTTGAAGAGGCTCTTAATCAACGCGCGCGGCCACCATATTATGATATCTCTCTGTGCGGCCCGGTTACTGCGGGCCACCTCTCTGGAGCCAGCTTGAGGCTGAGGCGACGGAACGCCGTATTCCGGGGAATGGGCTTTCACCGCAACAGGGATTTCATCTCCGGACATAGAAGCGTACAAGTGGAAGATGACAATCATCGTGAGGCGCGGCGGACGGCCCGGAGATGGCGATTATACTACCCGCGATGGTGAACGCCGTCATGGCCGAGGAGATGGCCGTGACCGCCGTCATGTGGTTCGAAAGAGTCCGGACTGCCGTGAAGGACCACGCGAGAGAAGTGAGGGCGCACAGGTTCCCGCATCTCGGGCGACTCGTGAACGCCTTCTTCTTCCTGGGTGGCAACCTCATGGTCTGCACTCCGCGCCTCAGAACCAGGAGCTTTGTCGACGACCAGTTCACGAAGGGCACGAGGGTGAGCGCTGTGGGCACCGTGGTGGACGGGGCAGCATCCTAAGCGTGCACCCTGACCTACCAAGATACATATAATGGCCCGGAGTTGCGATTGGTGTCATGACGATGGCTGATGGCAAGTCCGCGAGGCTCAAAGCGATCATTCGGTCCATGCGCTCTGTGGCCATCGCGTTCTCCGGAGGGGCGGATTCGACGCTCGTCGCGAAGACTGCTCGCTGCGAGCTCGGCCAGAAGGCGATAGCCGTGACCATCGACTCCCCCCTTTTTCCAGCGTGCGAACTCGCGGACGCCAGGCGCGTGGCACGCGAGATTGGGATAAGGCATGTCGTCGTGAGGACTAGACCTCTCAGCAGGAGGGAGTTCGTCGACAACCCTGCCAATAGGTGCTACCTCTGCAAGAGGCAGAATTTCGAAAGGATCCTTGAGGTCGCTGAGGCGCACGGCATCAAGGTGGTCGTCGACGGCTCGAACGCGGACGACAGGGACGACTACAGGCCAGGCCTCAGGGCCAGGGATGAGCTGGGGGTTAGGAGCCCGCTCGCTGAGGCCGGCATCGGGAAGAGAGATGTGCGCATCCTGTCGAAGATGCTTAAGCTTCCGACTGCAAGGAAGAGCTCGAGCCCGTGCCTCGCGTCCAGGATACCCTACGGCGAGGAAATCACGGGGAGGAAGCTAAGGATGATCGAGAGTGCCGAGGAGTTCCTCAAGGAAGAGGGGTTCGAGGACGTCAGGGTGAGGGTGCACGGTGACATCGCAAGGATCGAGGTCTCGCCCAGGCAAGTATTCAGGCTCTCCTCGCCCGGCATCAGGACTGCAGTCGGCAAGAAGCTCAGGGCTCTCGGATTCGCCTACGTTGCGGTCGACCTCGACGGCTACAGAACCGGGAGCCTGAACGAGGTGCTCAGGAGATGACCCCGAAGAAGATCGAGAGGATCCTGTCGAGGCTGAGCAGAGGGGAGTGCACTGTGGCCCAGGCGATGGAGGAGCTTCGTACGCTGCCGTACGAGGACCTCAAGTTCGCGAAGCTTGACAATCACAGGGAGATCAGGAAGGGCATCCCTGAGGCGGTCTACACCCCCGGCAAGACAGAAGCGCAGATCATGGAGATTGCCAGAAGGACGCTGGCACGCAAGGACGAGGCCGTCTTCACGCGCATCACGCAGGACCAGTTCGACAGGCTCTCGGAGAGGTTCGGCAGGAGGGCGAGATACTACCCCGATGCCAGGATCGCGACCGTGGGCGTCGCTGGGCGAAAGCGTATCGGCAGCGTCCTCGTAGTCACCGCCGGCACATCGGACATACCCATCGCCGAGGAGGCGGGGGTGACCAGCGAACTCCTCGGATGCTCCGTGCAGAGGCTGTACGATGTTGGCGTAGCTGGCATCCATAGGCTGACGGCCAACCTGAAGCAGCTCAGAGCCGCCGACGTAGTCATCGTGCTCGCCGGTATGGAAGGCGCTCTGCCTAGCGTCGTCGCGGGACTGACGGACAGGCCCGTGATCGCGGTGCCCACCAGCGTCGGCTACGGCGCGAGCTTTGACGGAATTGCGGCGTTGCTGGGCATGTTGTCTAGCTGCTCGAGCGGGATCGGCGTGGTGAACATCGATAACGGCTTCGGAGCGGGAGCGCTGGCCGCGGTCATCGTGAAGAACAAATACGGCCAGACATGATCATCCGACCTTGGACCCGCACTTTCTGCAGAACACATCGCCCGCCTTCGCCACCGTTCCGCACGACGCGCATTCCCTCTCGGTTTCGGTTTTGCGCCCGCAACGGTGGCAGAACACGTCGTCGGCCCCCATCTCGGCCCCGCAGGACGCGCACGCGCCCGCCCGCTCCGCAGGCTCCTCCAAAGAGGGCGGCTCCTCGCGGGGCTCTCGCTCCTCCTCGGGCTCCCGCTTCAGCTTGATGGCCTCCTCCTCGGCCACTCGGTTCACGGACCGCCTAGATTTCAAGGCGAGGGAGAGGGCCTTGGTGTAATTCCCGGCGGCGAAGGCCTCTTCCGCATCGGCCAGCAGACGACTGGCGGTCGATGTGTCGCCCCCTCTCTCGCCCGTGTTCCTTATGCTCGTCCTCGCGGTGCTCATCTCGAACTTCGCGCTCAGATAGTTCCCGTCCTCGCCGACCGGCAGCTTCGAGCCGCGGTACTCATCGGCGATTCTCCTGGCGCTTCCTGAGGACACTATCTCGTCCGCGACCTTGAGAAGCGAGTTCTCGTCTGCCCGGCCCTCGCCCACCACTGATCTTCTGGCGTTCGGCTCCTCCGGCGCCTCCTGTCTCGGGGGACCCGTGAGTTCGCGCCTCGCCATGTCGCACAGGTCCTTGGCGCGGTCGCTATCGCCCATGTCCAGGGCCTGCTTAGCCTGGTCGACCAGCATCTGGGCCTTTTCCGTCTTGGCCCCCTGGCGCTGCATGGAGACGATGACCGAGCGGGTCGTGAGCACAGTGTTGAACGCCTCGTCCTTGGCGAGGGAGGCTCGACTTCGCTCCCGGCTCTTTCGCCTCAGAATCTTGAGCTCGGAGTAGACCACGAAAAGCATGCCCACCCCGAGAACGACCAGAATGAGCAGCTTGGTAGTGTCGATGGGAGGCAAGACAGCCAGCTCCTCTCGTAAAAGGATTCTGAGTTCATATAAACCCTTCTAGGTGGGTACCGCTACACGTAGCTCTCGCGACTCTCGGAAGAGTGAAACGAAAGAGAGTGGCTGACAGCTTACCAAGGCCGCAACGGTTTCAAGCGATACGGTTCACCCTGTACCCGAAGGTACCTGGCTAGCGTATCTAGCCGTCGTGGCCAGGAGTCTCCGAAGAGACTTGGGCTTCCCGAGGGCTCGCGCACCTCAGTACCACGAAGAACGTAGGCGGGCTTAACTTCTGGGTTCGGAATGGGACCAGGTGTAGCCCCGCCACTGTGGCCGTCAAACCGCTCTCTGTCCCGCCTATTATCGATGTCCTATTTAAGCGTTGTCGACACCACTGCTGCGTCCGATAATTCCCAAGAATCGATCAAATCGTTATGGAGCGGAGATACTGCTGGGATGTCTTCCCCTAGAGGGATAGAGGACCCGTAAACGTGGATTTTTGGACGCAGCACGACACCGCTGCGCATCGCCACGACGAGACCGGGACGTTCGCAGTAGTCTAAGAGGATTTCAATACCATATGAGTCCTAGCACGGAGCGCAGACCATGAAGAAGATTGCCGCAGTGACTTTCGACCTATGGGACACCCTCATCCAGGAACGCCCGAGAGGGACGCACGAGGTGGCGAAGGCAAGGATTGCGGATATCGTTCGCATACTTGAGGCCAGCGGGTTTGCGCACACCGAGGACGAGCTGAGGCTGGCGTACGACAACAGCGCGGCCTTCCTCGACCTCACCTGGAGCAAGCGGAGGGACCTCACGCTCCGGGACCAGGTGCTCTTTCTGCTGAACTGCGTGGACGGCAAGCTCGTCGGGAAGCTGAGGGGTCAGGAGCTTGAGGCGATCGAAAAGGCATACGCCGAGGGCATCCTGAAGAACCCCCCGATGCTCCTGCCAGGTGCGAAGGACGCCCTCAGTGCGGTCAAGGCCAGCGGGTATCGCATGGGGCTGATATCGAACACGGGTCGGACCCCTGGTTCGGTTCTCAGGATGCTCATGCAGGACATGGGGATACTCCAGCAATTCGATGTCACGACCTTCTCGAACGAGCTGCTCGTGAGGAAGCCGGAGGAAGCCATCTTCCGCAGGACCCTGGACGGCCTGAGGACGCTCCCAAAGGCGACCGTGCATGTGGGGGACAGCCCGGAACACGACATCAAGGGCGCCAAGGGGGTCGGGATGTACGCTATCCAGATAGTGGAAGACGGCCTTGGTGGGTCCGACGCTGCGGACGCCCACACGAGCTCGCTCGGGGAGGTCCTTGGGCGCATCCAGGGACTCTAGGGTCATGCAAGGGCGATGACGAACGCAATCAGCGCGCCCAGCAGTATCGACACGAAGTTGTTCCCGAGCTTGCCTATCTTCTTCCTGGACTCCAGAGTCGCGCCTATCACACTGTCGACCTGGCAGCCCAGGAAGCCACACAACATCGGGACGAAGATCGTCGACGGGCCCGCAAGAAGGCTCGTGTCGAGCGCCGAGAACACGACATATGACACCACCGACGTGTACGCCGCCGCGATGAAAGATATCAGCGTGCCTGTGAGCGAGATGCCGCCGTTCCTTCCCCGCTCGACCCGCTTGAAGGTGGTTATCAGATACACCCTCGGATCCACGATGCCGATCTCGCTCGCGGCGGTATCGGATGCCGCCACGGCGATGGCCGAGACGAACGTGAAGCTCGCGACGTCCCTCGGGAAGAGCGTCGTGCGCGCATCGATCGCCAGCGCGGCGAAGCTGAGAACAGCGATCGCGGTGGGAACAATGCCGTTCGCCGCGACGTTCCGCCAGGTCCGCTCTCCCTTTGTCCCCTCCTCATACCCTTGGGAGCGTTTCCAGTCGTACCTGTATCTCGTGAGGACGAAGCTCGTCAGAAGGAAGAGCAGGAGCAGCAGGAGCCAGAGCACGCTTCCGCATATGCCTATGACCATCCCGACCGCGAACGCCAGGAGCGACCCCGAGAGGTCGAACACGTTCTTCTTGTAGGATGTGACCGCCATGACAGCGCAGAACGCGGTAACCCCGACGACCGTGGGAATTCCCGGAAACGGCAAGGCCAATCAGTTCACCCGAGTCAGTCACTTGACTGGCCACGACATGAGCGGGCCCCTAGAATAAAGCTTCTTGACAATTTCCTCCACTCCCCTGACCTTGTCCATGTCCCCGTCCCAGCCCGCGAGGTGCGTCCCGAACTTCTCCTCTATCTCGTCGACGACCCTTTGCATCTTCGACGCGACCTTGCGCGAGGCCCTCCGGTGCAGGATGACCGCGAGGAACACATTGTCTCCCTTCTCGATGAGCACGCTCTTCTCCCCGAACTCGATCTTCCTGAGAGTGAACGAGGTGACGTCCTTGAACGAGTCCTTGACAAAGTCCTGGATGGCGACGAACATCCCGCCCAGGATCTGGTCGTCCATGCCCGGCTTGAGCCGCCTCGTCGAGTGCGATATGAGCCTACCGTCGTTGTGGACGACGAACGCCTCGTCCACTGCGATGTCCGCCTCGCGCATGAAGTACGCGGACACCCCCAGAGCGAACAAGAGGGCTGCCAGGAGCATGTAGGGCCAGGCGGCGTCAATGAAGCGGACCTCGACATGGACGGTGACGACACTGCTGCTAGCCGCGTTGCCGGCCATGTCCACCGCGGTCACGTTGAACTTCAGGTCGCCCGTGCGGAGCGGTACCTCGATCACCCTGTAGTACACGTCGCCGCCCGCCCGGGCCATCTGGAACGACTGGTAGGACGAGTCACCCGGAAACATGACATAGAGGAGGACGCCGTCTCCGCCGAGGTTGGAATCGTCGACCTTGGCGGTCACATTGAGCTTCGAGCCGCCGAAGACATCCACGCTCGGGGTCGTGACCGTGATCCTGGGCGCCGTGTTGTCAATGGTGATGTTGAAGGTCGGGCTGATGGCGATGTTCCCGTCCCTGTCGCATGCCGTGACGATCAATGTGTGTAGGCCTTCGCTCCAACTGGTCGTCCCGACCTCCCACTGCACGGAGAAGTCGAGTCCAGGACCGCCGTCGACCGAGTACCTCACATGCACGAGCGGGGGCGAGTCGTCTCCTATCGCGAACCTGATGACGGTCCCGCTTCTGACCACAGCACCGTCCGATGGCGACCGTAGTTCTATCGTTGGCGCGACCATCTTAAGGGTCTTGTTGATGGAGAGATGACTGCCTTCGTCGTCAGTCACGTTTAGCCAGAGCACGTAGTCCTGCGTCGGAGAGTAGACATGCCACACGGTAGCGCTGGGCGGTCCGAACAGGTCCAGCGAAGAGCCGTCTCCGAAGTTCCACTGCGTCCTGACGATGTCGGGGAACCTGATGGCAAGCACGGACGCGCTGAAGGAGAGGTTGCTCGTGTCCGCGGGATTGCGCGTGACGATGATGTCCGAGGCGTTCCCCGTCGGGACGAGATTGAGCACGTAGATGTTCGTGTACCCCATCGCCGACGACCCGTTCGCGAGCGCGACCCTGACTGCGACTGGATAGTACCCCGCAGCCATGTACCTGTGCGATGCAGTGCCTGTCGTGGTGTTGGTGTTCGGCACGAAGACGCCGCTCATGACCTGGAAGTCCCACGCGTAGCTGACGGCCGTGCTCGCGGAATCGACACTCGCAGTGAAATTGACCGTCTGGAACTCGTATATCGACCCTGGAGTCGTGACCTGGATAGTCACCCTGGTGACGTCGCAGATTGTGATGTTCAGGAAGCCGAGCGACTGCAAGCCGCCGTCATCCGTGGCCCTGCAGGCGACCGTGTAGACCGTCGACTGGTTCTTGGTGGAGAAGACATAGGATGTATGGTTCGTGTAGGCCTGGATCACGAACGCGCCAGGGGTGTACGCGAAGTCCCACTCGTAGCTGACGATGGTGTCTCCGAGCCCCGAGTGCCACAGATCGACCGAGGCGGCGAAGTTCACCGTCGTGCCCTCATGCGCGACCGTCGGCCCCGAGACGGCGACGGTGGGGGCCTGAACGGATATCGTTATGTTCCTCTGCGTCTGGTTGACGGAGCCGTCGCTGTCCGTCAGCTGAAGGACGACACTGTGCACGCCCTCGTCGAACCGCATCGCGAAGGTGCGGTTCGTCCCGCTCGACGCGAGGCGGCCGTCGACTGTCCAGTTGACGCGGACGACGGGGTCGAACGAAGTTGATGTGTCGTTGAACGTGACCAGCTGACCTTCCTTGGGCGCTACCGGAGACCAAGCGAAGTTGACACTGGGCACGCTGTCGGCGATCGTGACCGTGGTGTTGTCAGTGGCCGTCATGTTCGCGGGGTTCTTGACCTCGAGCAATACGTTGTAGATCCCCGAGACCTGGTACGCGTGGTAGGCCGTGGGACTCAAGGACCAGTTGCTCTTGTTCCCGTCTCCGAAGGACCAGCGATACTGCACATATGGGAGCTCGGAGACGCCCGTCGTGGCCGAGCCCACGAACTTGACCGGCGTCCCTTCGGTCCCCGTGTAGGGACCGTTGGAGTGGGCCACCGGCGGGAGGTTCGTGAGGTGCCAGACGGACAGGCAATGAGACGCCGAGTCGCTCACGATGAGGTCCGGCCTGTGGTCGCCGTTCGCATCGCCCATGAACGCGAAGTTGGGGAGCGCACCCGTCACGAAGGTCATCGATGGGGATGACGGGAGGCTGCCAGACTCCTGCTTGTAGAGGAACATGAGGTCGGACGAAGGCAACGATGCGAGGATGTCCGCACATCCGTCATCGGTCGCATCGATCACCGAGACGAAAGACGGGATCTCGGGGAATGTGATGACCTGGGAGGGGGTTGTCGAGTGGCCCATGAAGTCGCGCTGGCGAAAGATTGTCAGGCTCGTGGAGTTGGAGGTCATCGCGGCTATGTCCGTCTTGCCGTCGCCGTCCAGGTCCCCGCTCCAGATCCGGTCGCATTTTCCCTGGGCACTCGATGACAATGACAGGTCCCACGGGAGTCTGAAGGTCGAGTTGGAACTCCTTTGGAAGAGGATGCGTATCGTGTACGGAACGGTGCCGTCCGAGTAGGCGATGTCGTCCCTGCCATCAGAGTTGAAGTCCCCGACGGCGACTGACGCGATGTTGGCGCCCGGCGTGGGGACCAGCTCTGTCCTGGCGGAGAACGGGGCCGTTTGGTTCCCCGTGTTATGAAAAATGTCGATCGTCCCGTTGGCTGTCGATGCCACCAGGTCGATCATCGAGTCGTTGTCCAGCTTCCCGAAGGAGATGTCAGATACAGGCCCCCCGCAATGGATCGTCTCGACCGCGAAGCCAGCGCTCGGCGTGCGGTTTCCGAAGTACACCCTGATGTCCGGAGTGCCTGGCTCGGTCACAAGGATATCGGCATATCCGTCGCCGTTGAAGTCCCGTACTATCATCCGTCCTGGCGCGTAGCCGAGGTCGAAGTGATAGCACATGGACCGGTCGTACGAGAGCATGAAATCGAATCTCTGCAGTGTCGGATAGAGCAGGACAAGGTCATTGACACCATCGCCGTTGATATCGCCGCTAGCCGCTATTGTGGCGGTTGCATTCGGGCTCGTCGGGACCGTCATGTTGCTGTTGGAGAAGCTGTAGAAGGGCGCCGCGGGCGTGGGACGACCGAAGTAGACCCCGATGCTGGAGCCGGACCAGTCGCTCCGGGCGCTAGCTACGGCAAGGTCGACGCCTTTGCCCGGGCCCAGCGGACCTATAAGTGCCCCTTGAGGTCCAGCCTGCGTCGGGAAGGAGAAGTCGGGGAGGGAGGACCAGATCGGGTTCGACGGGTGCTGGTAGAAGCCGTAGGCGAAGCTGCTGGTCTCCGAGAGCGCGAGGATATCGTCGAATCCGTCGCCGTTCATGTCCCCTGCCACTACGCGGCTCGGCATGGACGGCAGAGAGCAGTTCCAGCTCTCCACCACGGGCAGAGCAGGCAGACCTGAACTGCCTTTCGACTGGTAGAACAAACGCAGCGCATTCGGCGACTGCGTGACGACAGCCAGGTCTTTGTAGTCATTGGAACTCAGATTGCCAGCCGCGATGCTCGCTGGGCGGCCGACCACGGACAGGTTGCGAGACGGGGCCATCATGTCCGTGAAGGGCTGATAGTAGACCAGGACACTGGAATCGTACTGATTGGCGCATGCAAGGTCAGTCTTGCCATCTGAGTTGAAATCAGCGGCGACCATTGAATTTGTTCCGCGTCCGCCCCCGAGCAACACATTCCAGGATTGAAAGGAAGGACCGTAAGTCATGTCAATCCGACCATTCACAGTCTCCGGGGATGCCCCTGCGCAGGAAACCGCAATGTCCGAGTGGTTGTCTGCGTTGAAGTCGCCAATAGCAATAGCAGTCGCATTTGCCTGGGGGATCCACTTCGTAATCTTCGAATAGCTACCTTCTGACACGTAGCTCAGAATATCTACGTGGTCGGTGTCACTTGCATTTGCCTTCCGCTCCAGAACGACTATCTGAGGGCGACCAGTCGCCAGTACATCAGCCGCCATCACAGCAATGGGATGACCTGCGACGGATATGTTGTAAGAGGGATAGCTGGGGAAGCTCCCATCACTCTTCCTGCAGAATACCGACACGCAGTTGGCCTGGTACACGCCAACAATCAGATCCTTCAGGTTGTCCCCGTTCAGGTCCGCCAAGGCGACGTCCGTGGACCCGCCAGGAAGCATCAGCCCGCGAGCGATCAACGGATAGTCGCTGACCGAACTCGATGTGTTCAGGCCGGACGGGAATGTCAGAACGCTCATTGCGCGGGAGCTGGCGACTTTGCTACTGCCGACATGGTCGATGCTCGGCAAGGGTATCAATGACATGAGAAGGGAGACCATCACGAGCGCGACGACGGAAACTGCCGTTAGCCTTCGCAAGCCCCTCCCATCCTGTCTACTTAGAGTAACTTTACTTTTATATGAACTCTTCGGAAAAAATAGGATGGCCCGCATCGAGAAAGCCGCGTCGAGTACTGTCCAAATGTTAAATACGAAGATGCGGGTCATATTCAGTGATGCCGGCGTCGATACGCATAGGGAGGATCTTCGGGATCCCGATCTACCTCCACATCACCTTCATCATCATAGTCCCGCTGTTCATCTGGATCTTCTCGGCTCCGCAGACCCAGGTGGCTATCCTCGGCATCCCTCTCACGTTCAAGGACCTTCCGGCAGACCTCTGGGTGAAGTACCTGTTCGGGACGCTAGCGACGGCATTCTTCTTCCTGACCATCCTCGCGCACGAGGTCGCGCACTCCCACCTTGCTATGAAGTACGGCGTGGAGATCAAGAGCATCACGCTGATGGTCTTCGGCGGCGTGTCGCAGATGGAGGAGATTCCGAGGAAGGACGGCCAGGAGTGGCGGATGGCCGCGGCCGGCCCCATGACCAGCCTAGGGATAGGAGCTGGAAGTCTTGTCGCATGGCTCGGCCTGAAGCAGATAGCCGACCCTCCCATCTGGCTCGCTGGCACGGTCATCCTACTCGGGCTCATCGCTGTCTACAATCTCCTCCTGGCGGGGTTCAACTTCATCCCCGCGTTCCCCATGGACGGCGGCAGGGTTCTGAGGTCCTTGTTCGCCGAACGGATGCCGTTCCTCGAGGCCACCAGGAGGGCGGCGAGGATCGGCAGGTACTTCGCGATTGCAATGGCCCTGTTCGGCATCTTCTACAACTTCTTCCTGATCATCATCGCCCTCTTCGTGTACATCGGGGCGACCGAGGAGGAGCAGGCTACCGCGATATCGGAAACCTTGCACGGCGTATCGGTCGGGCAGTTCATGTCCACGAACGTCGAAGTCGTCCACCCCGATACCACCGTCCAGCAGCTCCACGACCTCATGCTGTCCACGAGGCACATGGGCTTTCCCGTCGTCGACCGGGGCCTGGTCGGCATCGTCACCCTTGAGGATACTCACAAGGTCTCGAAGGAGCATCTGGCATATGCCCGGGTCAAGGACATCATGACCCGCGATGTCGTGACCATCACGCCCGAGACAGACGCCTCGAAGGCGCTCAAGATCATGACCGAGAGACGCATCAACAGGCTCGTCATCCTGAGAGGGAGCGACATAGTCGGCATCGTCACCCAGAAGGACATCCTGAGAGAGGTCAACATCCTCGCTATGAAGAGTCAGACGGTCCGCTGGGGGCAGCAGTTCGAGCAGCCGCCCCTCATGCCTCCCGTGTGATCAGGCCGTCATCTGCTTCCTTCTGAACAGCACCAGGCTGATCGCTATCGAGACCGCGGCGTACAGGAGCATCACGAGAGCGGCCGTCGTGGGGTCAGGGTGGTAGCTGTGGATGGTGAGGCCCGCCCTCGGTATCACCTGCGCCGTGTCGACCGGATACGGAGAGTTCAGTATGTCCGTGATGGTCTGCGCCGCGAACGTGACCGAGAACGTCGGCTTGAATCCCGAGACGCTCCCGACGCCGTCGATGATCGGGATGATCATCAGGAACATGAAGAACGTCAGAACCGTCGCACCGGTCGTGCCCTTCAACAGCGAGCTGATGAGGTAGGCGACGGCCATGGTCGCGAGCAGGTACTCGACGGCGAAGCCGAACGAGAGTAGGAAGTCCTTGTCGAGTCCGCTGACCGATAGGACGGACAGGACGGCCGTCGCGGCGTAGAACAGCCCGACCACGAATATGCCTGCCGTCATGCTCGCGGCGAACTTGCCCGCGAACAGGCTCCCCCGCTTGATCGGGTTCGGGAATATGAGGTATCCCGTCCTGGCCTGGTACTCGCTGACGATCGCGTCCGCGCCGAAGAACGTGGCGCTGATGATGACCAGGATGCTCGCGAAGCCGAGGAAGCTCGACGCGAACGACTCGGCCGTGTTGTGCCACTGATAGGTCGCGGTGTAGTTGTGACCTGCCGTGCCCTGCCTGAAGACCACGATGTTGAGGGTCTGGCCCATGTAGCTAGTGCTGGAGAACGCCCAGTTCGCCCCGCCCGCGCTCGGATAGCTGACACCGTCCCGGAAGACCTCGACGGTGCTCCCAACCACCACGCTCCTGTTGAGGAACGCTATGCTCGTCGAGGGGGTTATGCCGGGCAGGGAAACGCCCTGAGAGGCCGCGCTCGCCACGAACAGTCTCACTTCCTTGTCGGTCCCGCTGTACGGGCTGCCCGTAGCCGGCGGGACCACGAACAGGAGCGCGATGATCAACGCGACTATGGCGAGCGAGCCATAGAGCCTCTTCGACCTCAGGTACTTCAAGAACTCGTATCTCCACACGATTGGGACCTGCTCGATGTCTGTCGGAAGGGACCTTGGGTGGTGTGTCGGTTCAGCCA
This sequence comes from Methanobacteriota archaeon, assembly GCA_037439985.1. Taxonomy (GTDB): domain Archaea; phylum Thermoplasmatota; class Thermoplasmata; order UBA10834; family UBA10834; genus COMBO-56-21. The sequence continues at coordinate 13,403 of JBBIUZ010000014.1, forward strand.
TTCGCCATCACCTCGACTCCTTGACGAGATCCATGTACAGAGATTCGAGCGGCAGGCCCACTGTCGAGAACCCGGTGACCTTCACGCCCGCGGAGATGGTCTGCTGGAGCAGGTCCGCCCGCTGCTCCGCCCCGCCCTCAAGCGTCACGACGAACGCGCTGGAGTTCGCCCGGGCCACCTCCTTGACGTTCGCAAAGGCCTTGACCATCGAGAGGACGGAGTCGCTGACCGGCCCGAGGGTCGTGACCTCCAGCCGTATGACCTTTGACAGCGTGTTGAGCTTCTCCAGGGTGTCGTAGACCAGGAGCTTCCCGCGGTCTATGAGCGCGGCCTTGTCGCACACCTCCTGCACCTCACCCAGCAGGTGAGAGCTCATGAATATGGTGTACTTCTCCTTCTTCAGCTCCTTGACGATCTCCCTGACCTCCACCATGCCCCTCGGGTCCAGGCCCGAGGTGGGCTCGTCGAGGATGAGTATGTCCGGTTCGTGGAGCAATGCCTGCGCGATCGCCAGCCTCTGTTTCATGCCCTTCGAGAACTTGCCGATGCGCGTGGTAGTCCACTGCTCCAGCTTGACCTGCTTGACGACTTGGTCCGTCCTCTCCTTGATCTCATGTGAGCGCATCCCGCGTATCTTCCCCAGGTAGGCCAGAGTCTCTATGGGGGTCAGGTAGGGGTAGAACTCCGGGGTCTCGACCACCGCGCCGACGTTCTTGAGCGCCCTCTTGGGGTCAGTCAGGACATCTATGCCCTGGAGAAGTGCACGTCCGCCGGTCGCAGATATCAGGTCGGTGAGCATCTTGATGGTCGTGGTCTTGCCCGCGCCGTTAGGGCCCAGGAAGCCCACCGTCTCACCCTCGTCCACGCTCAGTGAGAGGTTGTCAACGGCCTTGATGGGGCCGAACGACTTGGTCAAATTGACCAGTTCGATGGTTGCCATATCTGTCAACTCTCGCTTTTCGGAAGCGGCTTGTTGTATTTAAGCAAGACCTTGGAAGGCCTATTGATACTGTTTCCCGAATCCGGCCGTGATCATCTGCCGAGGGCGCGGAAGAACTCGCGGGCAATCCTCTCGGCCTCTGCCCGCTGCGTGACCGGATGCATCAGGAGTCTTCCGCGCGGATAGACCGTGATCTCCACTTCCTTCTTCACCACGAGCATCACCTTCGGGTTCGAGAGTACCTCGTACCCATGGGCCGACAGGATGTGTTCGCACTCGTCGAGGTCCAGCGCGACCTTCTCCTTGGGTACGGCTTCGTACGCGTCGTATCTGCACGGCTTGACAGTGAGGAACTCCACGGACGCTCACCTCTTGGCGAGCACGTCGTCCAGGAACCTGCCCACGGCCTCACTGAGTTCGTCCAAGGTGCCCTCGTTGACGATCATGTAGTCGGAGGTGGCGATCACACTGCCCAGGCCCCACGCGAGTTCCCTCCTCTCCCTCTCCTCGAACTCGTCGAGGGTCTCCGGGCTGTCGCCCCGGCGTCTCGCCCTGATCCTGCCGAACCTCGTGCTCGGCGAGGAGTGCATAGCGACGACCTTCAGGTCCTCACCGAAAGCGTGCTTGAAGGCGCTTATCTCGTCCGGCCCACGGGTCCCGTCGATGACGACCAGGTCTCCTCCGACATACGGGATCGTCCGTTTCGCCCATATATCCATCCCGTACCTCTTCCGCTCCTCGTTCGCCAGCGTCCCGATGCTCTTGTCCGAGCTGTCGAGGCCCAGCTCCTTCGCCTTGTCCCGAACGATGTCCCCCATGCGGACGACTTTGGCGCCCCTAGCCAGGCATATCTGGAGGAACTCCTCCTTGCCCGCCCCGGGCATGCCCGTCGTCACAAGGATTCTCATGCTATCGTGTAGGCTACGCGCTTGCTGTTACAAAAAACCTCTGTGCCAGTCGGTTCACTTACTCCATTCCGGCGCGGGCCTGCCAATCGCGTCCCTTGCAAACGATGCGACATTTTCGATCCCGAACCCGACCTTGGCCCAGTATCGCGGGCAGAGGCCGAGGCCCAGACACTGCCTGTAGGTCGTCTCGTCGGGGAACGCTTGCTCGAAGTTGCCTATCGTGGGGGCAGTCTGCAAAGGCGCACCGCCAGAGCCTCCTGCGAGGACCTCGTCGATGCTCTCCAGGGTTATCCCAGGCGACTTGCCGGACGCCAGCGCGAGGACCGTCTGCGGCTCTGCGCCGGCCCTCGCGCATCTCATGAGGGCAAGAGTCGCATCCTTCGCGCCCAGGCCCGCGACGAAGGCGCTCTCCAGCGCAGGCACATCGTAGTGGAGGTATCCTGGCTCTTTGGCAACCAGTCTCATCTCCCTCGGGTCTTCGATTGCCTTCAGGTACGACCTGCATGGGAACGGGCAACCGTAGCATCCGACGTTCCTGTGCAGCAGACCCTGAAAGTCATCCCTGGCCGCCGCCTCCGCGTAGGACGCGAGCCCGTGATTGTCCCCGAGCTTGACGATCTGCTCCCGCATCAGCAGGACGGCGTCCTCGAAGTGCCTCTCAGGCTCGGCGAGCGCCAGCTCCCCCATGCCCCTGACTGCGATCGCGACGAGGTTCTTCCTCCCCAGCTTGGCGCCGAGGCCGACCTTGTCCTCGCCGCCCCAGTAGCTGACAACCGCCTGCGAGTTCGGATGACTCAAGTCGCACCACGGGCCTCCGGCGATGACCTGTATCTTCGAGTCCCCCTGATCTGACCGGATTCTGTCCGTCCTGCACCACGAGTCGCACGAGCGCATCGACTCGGCGTCGATGAGGTCCACAACCCCGTCCCTGATCCAGAGATAGCCAGGCCTGTCGGCCACCCCCTTCACGACGATGAAGTCGAAGCCCGACAGCTTGAGCTCGAACCCGGCGAAGCCCATGACCGGCATGATCCTCGAAGGGCCTCCCGACGCTCCGGGCGCGCGCACGATGCCCGCGCACGATGCCGGGACGAAGCTGCCAGTGAGGACCCCTGTGCCGAGCACGAGCGAGCCCTCGCCATGCCTCGACGCGAGCCGGTCGGCGATGCTTATGGACGACATCTCAGCCAGTTCCTCGGGCTCGACGAACTCCTCGTCGCTCAGCTCCTTGGCCGTCAGGTCGAACACACCGACTCTGCCGTTGCGGAGATACGTTCACTCCGCCTCCGTGATGCACTTCGTGGGGCACGCGCGCACACATCTCGGAGAGCCCTCGCACAGGTCGCACGCCTCTCGGAGGAGGATCGGCTTCGCTCCGGGACCTCCCGAGCCCGCCGACTGCTGCCCCGTCGACGAGCCTTCCGGTCTCGCCAATACGAGGCTGCTCCCGCTAGACTTCAGCACCAGCCCGAAGTAGTCGGCCTTGTCGTCGACGTGCAGGATGACGCTTGAAGTCGTAGGCGTTATGACGGAATCGCGGCGGAGGCTGCAGGCGACCTCGCACAGGCCGCATCTGATGCACCTGAGCGGCTCTATGTTCAGCCTCATGGTCCACCAGCGGCTACTGTATGTTCTCGGCGATCTCGGTCGTGATCCTGTCGCAGTAGACGCACCTGAGCGTGATAGGCTTCCTGGACTCCACGACGAACTCCGGCTCGACCGGCTCGCTCTGGTTCGTGATGCAGCCCGGGTTGGAGCACCTCATGACGCCCCTTACCACGTTGGGGACCTCGACAACGAACTTCTCGGCCACGTTGTAGTCCCGTATGATGTTTATCGTGGCGTTCGGCGATATCAGAGCTATCCTGTCCAGCTCCTTCGGGTCCAGCTCCCTGTCCTCTATCTTGACGATGTCCTTCCACCCGGCCTTCTTGCTCGGCACGTGCATGAGTACGCTCACGGTCGAGCTGACGTCCTCCTTGACCCCGATTATCTTGAGGACCTTCAGCGCCATGCCGGCGTTGATGTGGTCGATGACCGTGCCGTTCCTTATCGGCGTGACCTTGAACTCCTTCATTTCAGGCCTCCCAGCACGAGGCCCAAGAGGGCCATCCTTACCGGCACGCCGTTGAACGCCTGCTCGAAGTACTTCGCGTGAGGCGTCTCGTCGACCTCTGGGGCAATCTCCCCAACCCTTGGCAGAGGGTGCATGATTACGAGGTCGGACTTCGCGTCTTTGAGCATTTGCAGGTCTATCCTGTACGTGCCCGCGACCTTCTGGTACTCCGCGAGGTCAGGGAACCTCTCCTTCTGTATGCGGGTCACGTAGAGCACGTCGGCCTCCTTGAGCACCTCCTCGAGCGAGCTGCTGATCTTCGGCTTGTGCCCCATCGCCTCGATCGCCTTCAGGTGCTCCTTGGGTATCTGCAGGTTCGGCGGGGCGACGAAGGTGAGGGTCGCCCCGAACATCGCGAGGGCCTCCGAAAGCGAGTGAACCGTGCGCCCGTACTTGAGGTCGCCGCAAAGAACGATCGTGGTGCCGTCTTCTCCTTCCTTATCGTGAACAGGTCGAGCATGGTCTGCGTCGGGTGCTGCCCAGCGCCGTCGCCCGCGTTGATGACGGGCTTCTGGGCGAAGTGGCCGGCGAGCCTCGCTGCCCCCTCCTGGGTGTGCCTCAGGACGATGGCGTCACAGTAGGAGTCAATCATCCTCATCGTGTCCGCGAGGGTCTCGCCCTTCGCGACCGACGATACCTTGGGCTCTCCAAAGCCCAGGCAACGGCCCCCGAGCCGCGACATGGCCGATTCGAAGGAAAGCCTCGTCCTCGTGGACGGCTCGTAGAACACCGTCCCTAGGATGCGTCCCTCCAGCATGACGCTCCTCTCCTCCCCCTTTGCGATCGGCACCATCTTCTCCGCCTGGCGGAGGACATGCTCGATCTGGTCCCTTGAAAAATCACGGATGGAGACGACGTCCATCCCCTTGAAGTCGCTCGACATCGAAGGACAATCGGCTGGCGACATTTAAGCCTTTCACAGATGTAGCAGGCATGCCAAGGACGGGGCGCGAGGGAGGAGAACACGAGGCGCCTATGCGAGGTCGAACTCCTCTATCGCCTTGTTCATGTTGTCGAACCAGTCGTCCGCGCACTTGTGGAGCTTGTTCTTGAGTTGCTCCGGGGAGACGGCGGAGTAGACGTGATAGTACCCGCCCCTCTCGATGGACTTGGTGTCCCTGAAGGCCAAGCCCGAGGATATCAGCTTCTGGAGCCCTCTGTAGACCGTGCTGCGGTCCCTCCTGAGTATCGGGGCCATCTCGTCCGCTTTCTGAGGTCCCTGCTTCACCAGTCTCCTGTAGATGACGAGCTCGAAATCCGTCAGCCCGAACAGGCACTTGACTATGTCCGTGCAGGACGCATCACCATTGAGTATCTTCTGCGGGTCCATTTCATCGCACGGTAGTGCACGAATCATACTTAACCGTTGCCGCGAAACAGTCGTGACTGTCCCTCAGAAGGACAAGTCAGACGGCATCCTTCCTGGAGCCAGCCTCTCACAAGGCAGTGAGGAAGTGATATGGGGGGTTCGGCAAAGGGTTCCCCCCTGCCCAGAGGAGGCGCAGGAGCATCGTCGCCATCGACGAGACAGTCGTCAAGTTCTCCGGCAAGATCATCACTTCTGGGCGGCGACATACATCCACTCCAGAGAGGTCATGGCGCTCGGGACCTCCTCGGGAAGGACAGACATGGAGGCTCTCGCCTTCATGAGGAAGGTCCTGCCACTCTGCGCAGGTGATCCAGCCTTCCCGGTGGACCGAGGGCCGTGGCACAAGAAGGCGTTCAAGAGGCTGGGCCTGCGCTTCCAGCAAAACCCGTTCCCGCATCGGTCCAGCATCGACTCGACCAGGGTCTGGACCAATGCGTTCAGGAGCTTCTACCAGCTGGACCGTCGTACCATCGGAATCGAGGAGGTGCTAAGTTGACAGTCACGAACAGTCGCCCCATGGAGGAGGCCGGGTGTGTGGCGTAGATACGTTTATCTAGCACATTGGTAATCGTATTGGCACGGTAGTGTCATAACCGTAGAAGGCATTGCCTTGCAGAAAGATGCAACGCTTGACGCAAAGGGCCTGATGTGCCCCATGCCGATCGTCCAGCTCGCGAGGAAGACCAAGGAGCTGAAGTCAGGGCAAGTATTGGAGCTCTTGGCTGACGACGTCGGCGCGAAGGAGGATGTTCCAGCCTGGTGCTCGAGAACGGGACACGCGCTGGTCGGGACCGAAGAGGATGGCAAGGTCCTGAAGTTCTACATCAAGATCAAGTGAAAGGCAATCCAGGAGGGCTGGTTTATCATGGCAGACAAGATGTGCATGGTGGTGAGCGAGGGGACCTACGACAAAGCGGTGATGCCGCTCATAATGGGAACGGTGGCGGCCTCGATGGGGACTGAGGTTAACGTGTTCTACACGTTCTTCGGAACGAAGCTCCTGACGAAGGGTGTGAG
>JBBIUZ010000015.1:0-19528 GCA_037439985.1 Methanobacteriota archaeon
CCTCGTATCGTTGCACATGACAAGCGCTACCCGGCCCTGCTGCAGCACGGAAGAGTACCAGTTCCAGATATTGGAGATGTGCAGAGGCACAAATGGCAGTTGGTAGGACACCCCCGTGTCGCCTAGATCTGTCGAGTACTCGTGAAGCGTGCTGTTCTGGAGTATGAAGAAGAATGGTGTCTGGAACGGCACGAACTGGATGTAGCTCGCCGAGGCGGGCAACTGTGTCTGCCTCGGTGCGCCAATGACGATGTTCTGGTTCGTTCCGACGCTGATCGGGAAGACATCCGTGATCCCCTCCTTCGAGTAGACTATTATCCTCTTCAGCACCTGGTCGCTTGTCTCTGATATGCCCATGATTGTGGTCCAGTTTGCCTTCTGGGTCAGGTTGCCCGATGTATGGTCTGCGATGAATATGTCGATTGCCGGCGCCCTGAAGTCCGGGCCATAGGGCGTGAGGAACGGCGCAAACACGGCCATGATGATGAACCCGATGACGATTGCGAGTCCCATGAGGCCTGTCTTGGAGTTCTTGTACAGCTTCCAGCCAGCGCCGAAGCTCCTTCTGAGCCTGTTGAGCAGGGAGTAGACCTGAGTCTGCGCGAGTTCCGAGGACTCTTTCTTGGTGGTCTCCTTCCCCTCGTCTCGCGGGGCCTCATCAGCGTTCATTGGCGCACCCTTGGGTCCAGATATCCATAGATGAGATCTGCAAGGAAGTTGCCCACGAGGACCAACAGTGTGATTATGTACAGAGTGGCCTCCGCGACGGGGAAGTCAAGTTGAGTGAGTGCTTGTATGTAGAGGGCTCCCATGCCAGGGAATGAGAAGACGTTCTCGAGCACAACCGCCCCCGACACGGAGAAGACGATCGATATGATGAATGATGTCACAACGGGCAGCATCGCGTTCCTTGCACCGTGTCTGAACAGAACAGTCCTCTCCGGAAGACCGATCGCCTTGGCAGTGACCATGTAGTTCTCGCCTATGATGTCCAGCATCGCCGTACGCATCAGCAGGATCGTGCCCGCCAGATTCAGCAGCATGAGCACAACGAGCGGCAGCGTAAGGTGCCAAGCGATGTTCAGCGGCCCCCACATTTGGTACGTCGGATCATACCATCCCGTTAAAGGAAACCAATGCAGCTGCGCCGAGAATATCACGAGGAAAATCAGACCAATCCAGAAAGAGGGCATGTTGTAGAAGGTGAGGCTTATTACGACGGATGATCCGTCGGCGATGCCGCCCCTCCTCCATGCAATCAGCGCCCCGAGGTAGATTCCTATGATGTACGACAGAACGGTGGCGAGACCGAACAGCAACAACGTTCGCGGTATGCGCTCTTCGAGCAGCTGCCAGACCGAGGAGGCGCGCGTGAATGAGATCCCGAAGTTGAAGGTGAGCATGTTCTTCAAGTAGAGAACGTACCGCACCGTCACGGGCTTGTCATAGCCAAACAGGTGAATTAGGGACTCCTTCTGCGATTGTTGTATGAATGGGTTGAGTGCGAGGAGGTCCTGCGGCTTCGCTGGTAGCGACTCGAACATGATGAATATGAGAGTGAGGATTATAAAGAGAGTCACTACGGTCTGGATGGTTCTCGCGATGATGTACCTGCTCATGCTGGCCATCTGAGAATCTCTCCCTTTCGCGAAGCGCTTTGCCGTATACAAGGTCCTCCGGTAATAAACTTTGTTATATGATGGATTGGAACTGTGATGTGGCAGCTCGCGCGAGCGCGGCATGCGGGACTGCCGCTGGCGATAGAGTAGAGGAGAATCGGTGCAATAGGACAGCGAAGGGCATTGCATGCAGAGGAGGTCGCTCACTGATTCGCATGTGGCCGTAGCCTTGACTCGCGCTAGGAATCAAGGGGGAACCCAAGGCGGCCATCCCGAACGCGAGGGAGCTCCCTCCATATCGCCCGCTGATCACAAGCAAAGCATTCGACTCCGGGAGCCAAGCATGCGCCATCTAAGTGCAGGGACGGGGTTGGGACAGATCCCTGACTGGGGACGAAGCAGCCGCAGTGCGGCGATGGCTGCGGATGGAGGCTTGTCCACGAAAACCCACGTCGGAGCTGAACATGTGACATAGAATGAAAGTCAAAAGGGAAAGAAAAGGGATTGGGAAGAGGCGCGAGGGCCTCTTCGACTCAGAGGTTTATCGCTGTTCCGTCTACGTCTTCGGAGACTCGGGCGGCCCGACATCCTTGGGTGTCTCGACCTTCTCGGTCTCGGGAGCTCCAGGACCAGCCACCGGGACGGCCTTCGGCCTTCTCTGGATCACCATCAAGACGACAACGACGACGAACAAGACCCAGCCAATCGCTGCGACTGCCCAAGGCAACGTGGTCGACGTTGCAGGGGTCGTCTGTTCCTTCACCTGGAAGGTGAGCGTCAGAGTGTTCGATACTCCCAACGGGTCTGTGGCGTTGATCTTGACGGTATGCGTTCCCGTCGCCAGAGAGGAGCCCAGGTTCGCCGTTACGCTTCTGATAGTCACCCCGAGCCCTGTCGACACGCCTGTGATGGCCTGCGATGAGCCGTTGTCCACAGCGTAGGTCGCGGCACTTACTCCAAGTGGGTCGAACACCTGTCCGTTCAGTGTCACGTTCACTCCTGGGGCGAACGCGTTCACGCCAGAGCTCTTGGACGCCTGGAGCGATGCCGCAATCTGTGGTCCAGCGTTCTGCAGGGTCAGGACCAAGTAGCCGAGCGAGACATCGTATGCCGGCCCGCCAGTCTTCGCCTGTAGGTTCATGTACGCAACTCTCGTGTTCTGCAGCATCGGCGTGGACACATTGAATTCAGCCACGCCCGCAGAGGAGGTGCTGACTACGGAGTTGCCCAGCACCGTGCCCGAATTGGTCGTAAGCCCCACTGGTATGCCACTGATGGGCGCCCCGCTCCAGTCTACCACTGTCGCAATCACCGGTATGGAAGTCGACCCGATGGCCACGGTATCCGTGATCGGCGCTATCGACACGAATGTGTGCCGGACGTAGATGAACAACTGCGTCTGTTGGAACAGGCTGACTGCTCCTGCCATACTCGCCTTGACATACACGTTGGCCTGCACATCCCCGGAGGTCACGACGTTCTTCTTGCCGATGGCGCTGATCGTGGCCTGAGCGTGTCCGGAAGAGTCCGTGGGGCCCGAAGGCGCGGTGACCTTGTAGTTCGCGTTGCCCGTCACTGAATTCTCGTAGACGCTCACGGTCGCTCCCGGGATGGGGTTGTTGTTCTGGTCTGTCACCGTGACGTTAACTGTCGTGTTGTCATAGGGTGCCGCAAGCTTGGCGGTCATCACGGGGCGCGTGATGGTGTAGCTCGGCGCGACGACATTGTATGACCTGCCAACAACGTATTGGCTAGCAATCAGGCTCGGCCCTGTGATCTCATATGAGATAGTGGTGCTGTTGAAGATCCCGACTCCGTTGGGCACGATGTAGATCGAGCCTATGAGGTCGAGCGGAGCGACGTTCGTCCCGTTGACCCAGAAGGTCATGACGCCGCTGGTTATGTTGACGCCGGTCATCATGCCCCAGTCGAAGCCCACGTTGTACAAGCCAAGAGGGCCATTTGCCAACCAGTTTGCGTAGTCGAAGTAGGTGTTCAACGGTCCCGAGGTGACGATGTTCGCCTTGTCCTGCGAGGTCACGATGGTGGTGCCGAGGTAGTCCCAGGTCGAGTCCCAGTTGATGACGTTGCAGCTCGTCAGCGTTCCGTAGGGCGTCGCGGACACCATTAGGCTCGCGTTGATCCCATTCGCCAACGCACCATTCTCGTCGAACAGGTGGGCAGTGACTTTCACAGACGCCAGCGGCGCCAGATACATGGAATGGCTGGCGACCAGGTAGGTGTCTATGTTCATGTACCCGCCGTATAGTGGAGCAGATGGCGGTATCGAGCCGACATATGTCAGCGTGACAGTTGCCGGAACCGCCTGCAGCGTCGTCATGTTCTGGACCGTGACCCTCAGACCCTGTGTCAGCGCTCCCGCGGCTATCTGTACGGTGAACGTAGCATTGCCCGTGGAGTCCGTCCTCACGCTGGTGACAGGCGAGAAGACGATGCTCGAGTTGCTGTATGAAACGCCCATCGTGTGGTTCGCCAGGGCCGCACCGTAGTTGTCCACTGCCTGTATCGTGATCGTAGACACATTGCCCGTGGCGTTGAGGGCGGTCTTGCTGACGCTGTTGACTCTTGCCATAACCCAGCTTGGCGGGGCAGGGTTGTAGATGAGCAGGTTGATCGCGGTGCCAGACGAGAACGTGTAGCCTTCCTTCGTCGCCGTGTAGAACAGCGTGGTAGGCTCGTGGGCGTTGGCCTGCACGATCGTCGCGGGTGCTCTGAAAGTCGTTGAGGCATGCCCGCTGGCGTCCGACGTCAGGCTGAGGCTGTCAACCGAGCCATAGCTAATGAGGTTCCTGTCCGCTGTGAGATTGACACCCGCCACAGGCTGTCCATACTGGTCGGTCACAGTCAGATTGATCGGGGTCGACTCGCCAACGCGTAGAACCAACTTCCCCGGCTGAACCGAAACGTAGAGCGTGTTCGGATACTCCGAGACGGAGCTGATTGTCGTGCTCCTGGTGGCCGACGCGCCGCCCTGACCCGCTGTCGCGTTGACATACGAATAGCCTACTGCAGTCCCAGTGACAGATATCGAGAGGACCCCGTTGGCATTAGTCGTGCCAGCCGTCGGGGTGACCTGCACAGTGGCTGCCCCTGTCACTCCCGCCACGGTTAGGTTGACGGTCGCTCCGGGAAGTGGGTTCCCCAGCTGGTCGACCGCCTTCACGAATCCCGTCGCGGTCTTGCCAATGCCTATGGTGCCTGGCAGGGACATGGCTAGGTTGACGGCTCCGACAGTCGTGACCCCGGCTCCCCCGGTCTTCTGAAGGTTTGCCAGATTGAATATGTTCGCTCCCGAATTCCATAGGGATCCCTGCCACGGTGTCCAACCCGTCCATGCCTTGCTGTAGGCCTCTATGTTCACTCTATAGTATAGTACGTTGACGGGGATTGCCTGCGCGATCAATCCCTCGCCCCAGAGCGTGTACTTGATCTGGTCTGAGACGTTGAACGAAGACCTGGCCAGCTTGCTGACACGGTCCACCTCCCTCGCGAGATTCTGCGTGGCATTGTCAGCAAGTGTGTTCACGCCCATGAGGCTCGCGTAGAACGGGTTGGGGTCGTTCGCAGCCCAGAACCCGAAGGTGTTGGACGACGATTTCGGCCCGAGTATGTCGAACACATTGCCGACAGGCTCTGAGCTAAGAGACCAGCCGATGATCAGCATCTGATAGTTCATCGTCTGCAGATCCGCAACCAGGGTGTTGAAATCGATTGCCTTGGCTTCAGCATTTATTCCGATCGCCCTGAGGTTGTTCGCAATCATCTGGCCCGCCCTGATCCTGATGGGGTCGTAGTCTGCGGGGGGTGTCAGTATAGTTATCTTCGGCATAGGTGCACCGTTCGGCAATGCCCTCCATCCATTGACGTAGTTGTATCCAGCTGCGTCCAGCAGGGCCTTCGATGTGTTCAACGATGCATCATACGAGTAGGTCGGGACCGATGTGTTCATCCAGTCGCCCCAGAACGGAGGCTCGCACGCGGACCCTTTGGTGCCGAATCCACCCATGTACAGGTTGACTATCTGGTCCTTGTTAATGAGGTACGAGACCGCCTTCCTGAACGACAGGTTGTTCATCGGCTGGAACTTCTCGTTGAAGGCCAGGTAGAAATACCCATTGTCGGACAGATACTCCAGGCCGATGCTCGGGTCTGCCTGCAAAGACGACACACGGCCAGGGGTCACAGCCCAGGCAATGTAGTCCACAGCCTTGCTCTGGAGCGCCAGTATGGCGGTGTCGATGCTTGCGTAAATCTTGAAGTATATCTCGTCCACTCCGGTCGGATATATCCTCTTGTTCATGTATGGCGTCGTGAAGTTCTTGCCCCAGTAGTCATTGAACCTGTCCATTACCCTGTACGAGCCAGCCACGCCGCCGGCGTACATCATCGGCCCGGTTCCGATCGTCATGTTCACGTTGCTCTTCGTCACGTCGATGAGCTGGTCCGTGGGGTTGGTCAGATAGGCGTCCCAGACATGCTTCGGAAGAATCGGCACTCCGAGCGTCGAGGTGAAGAACTGGCCATACGAGTGGGCCATCTTCATGACCACGGTGTAGGCGTCCACCTTCTGGACGGCTTGCTGAATCTCCGTGAGGTTCACGACGCCGTCCCTGTTCTTATCGAACGCGTTGATGATGTTCGCAGAGTAGGTCGTTCCGCTTCTCGCGTATGTGTACATTGCAACGACATCGTCGGCCGTCATCTGTGTGCCATCATGGAACAGGACGCCCTGTCTCAGATGTATCGTGACTGTCAGGTTCGTTTGGTCGAAGGTCCAGTTCTGCGCAAGGAGCGGGTACGGGACCAAGTTCATGTCCAAACCGGCCAGCGTCTCGAACCCCCAGTTGATCACATCCGCCTTCCAGACACTGTTGGATGCCAGGCTCCAGGTGTTGAAGTCTGGTACGTCCTGTTGCATCGCCACGTAGAGTATATTCTTAGGCGCGGTGGCTGGTGCCGCCCTAGCCGTCGTTGCAGGAATGACTGCAAAGGCGGTGAGGACGTTCATCAGAATCACAATCCCGACAATTATCTGCCTAGTTCTCATTCTTCACTCACTCTCCCTTCGACCCCTAAATCCGGATACTACCCGCAAACTATTACCCGCAAAGGCCTTGCATCGTATATGAATGTTGTTCTCGCTCCGCAACCGTTCCAGCGGTCCGAAAGTGCATTGAGCCAGAATGTCGTGCAAACGTGGCCAAGAAGGCCCCTCTGGGCACGACTTGCGACAGGGCCCCTCGTTCAGCGCCGCGTTCGCGCCGTGCGACTGCCAACCGGGCACTCGGAGCCTTGGCGCCCATGCCTTCTGTCTCGCGGTTGAGAGTGATCAGCGTTTCCCGGCCGGCTTGCTGGAGGCTGACTCTCCCTTGCCGCTGTCCCCGACGGCCTGCCTCAGGGCCTCAGGGTCCGCACAATTCCATGTGCCGCAGTTCGGGCATCTCGATTCGTGTTCCTCCGGGTCGATGCTTTCGATTTCGCCAGTGTACGTCACCGTGGCGGGATAGAGGCTCCTGCATTTCTTGCACCTGAGCTCGAGTTCCACCTTGGGCATGGTAGAGTAGACCGGCAAGCCCGGTGATAAACGTTCCCAGCCTCTGGTCCGGGTCACGGCCTCTGCTAACCTATTTCAGGCAAGAAGCCACTGCCGTCGCGAAGGGGCCGACTTCGAGGTGATGCTGTGCCAACGGAAGGCGAGGAAGTCCAGATCAGGGAGGCGTCCGCCTCCGGCGACCATCATGCGATTGGCGTTTCCATCGGGAAGCAGTGCAGGGACCAGGCCCTGCGCATGGAGAAGCGTTTCTGGTCCTGGATGGCGGCCACGCCGGGCATGACGCGGGAGAAGGCACTGGCCTACGCGCGCAAGAGCCTGCCGGCCACCCGGAGGTTCTACCCCGAGCATGTGGAGGAGCTAGAGGGCTATGCCGAGGGCGCGGGGCTGAAGTTCGAGGTCGTATGGGCCATGACGGTCGACTTCCCCGGAGGCGGACGAGGGCGGACGGGGTGTACGGACATAGCGGTGAACTCGGAATGGACAAAGGACGACGTCGTCTACGCCGTCCATAACGAGGACGTGTGCCCGTACAATCTGAAGGACATGTGCATCTCGCGAATCAAGCCGAAAGACGAGCCCGGGTTCATCGGCCTCTGCTACGGCGGGATCTGGCCGACCGCGGGGATGAACGCCAAGGGTATCAGCCTGACCGGGAACGCCCTGGTCCCGAACGACACGAGGATAGGCATCCCCAAGATCGTGCCTTGCAGGAAGGTCCTCCGCGAGTCTGGCATATACCAGGCGCTGGAGGCCGCCATGCCGGAGGAGAGGGGGCACAGCTTCAATAACATCATCTGCGACCCGAACGGGGAGATATACAGCCTCGAGGGCTCTGGGACGACCTTCGACGCCCTGTACGCGGAGGAGGGATGGCTCATCCACACGAACCACTACCTGTCGCCCAAGATGTGGAGGTTCGAGAGCGACATGCACACCCGTTTCTCGTCGATCATGAGGTACAACCGCGCCCGGAAGCTCTTCAGGAAGGAGCTGGGGGAGGTCGAGATACCGACTTTCAAGCGGGTGCTCTCGGACCACGTCGGATACCCAGAATCCATATGCAGGCATCCAGACCCGAAGCTCGCCGAGGAGGAGCAGACCCAGACGATCTTCTCGGTCGCGTTCGACCTGACCAACAGGGTCGCATGGGTCAACGCCGGGAACCCGTGCCGGGGAACCTACAGAGAGTACACGCTATGAGCCCCGTTAGGGCCATCTGTGCCTCAGCACTTCTCCTGCGAGGGCCTTCGTCTGCCTGCCGCCGTCGACGGCCACCATCCCCCCGACGAGCACGTATGGCACGCCCTCCGGGTACCTGTGGGGGTAGTTCTCGAACGGGTACTTGTGAGGCCACAGGTTCGTCGCCCGGTCCTTGATGTTCTCGAGGTCGATCAGCGTTATGTCTGCCACCATGCCCGGCCGTAGCATCCCGCGGTCGTATAGGCCCAGCTTCTGCGCGGGGAAACTGGTCATCTTCCTCACCGCCTCCTGCATCGTCAGCAGGGGCTCGTCCCGGACGTACCTCTCGAATATGCCAGGGTGCTCCCCGAAGGCGCACGGCATGTACTGCGGCGGGTCGGTCATCGGGCCCGTCTCCGACCATGTCGCGCAGTCGGAAGACACCATGACGAGCGGGTGCGCAAGGAGCTTCTTGATATCGTCCTCGCTGATGTAGTCGAATATCGCGATGATCTTGTCCTTCTCTTCCTGGATGAGGTCGAAGTACGTTTCGAACGGGTCCTTTCCGCGCGTCCTCGAGACCTGCTCGACGGTCTTGCCTTCCAGATTCTTCTGGCCGGGAACATGCATGAGGAATATGCGTTCGAACATCCCGTGCTTGAGCAGGCCCGCGGGTCCGAACGCCGGCTGCTTGTCTTCTACTATCTCCCGCTTTATCCTCGCCCGGTTCTTGGGGTCTGACAGGTGTTGGAGCAGCTCGGGCGTGGTCAACTCGGCCATGTACTGTGGCAGCGCGTCGCTGAGCGCGGGCGCGAGATCCGTGTGCACATCGTTGTCTACCGTCACGTCAAGCCCCCGCTCCCTGGCCTTCTCGACCAGGCCGAGCGTCTCTTTGGTCCGACCCCACGCGCCGATCTTGGGACAGTTGTGCGATATCTGGACCCCGGCACCGCTTCTCTCGCCGATTCTGATGGCCTCCTTGATGGCGACCGCGATGGTCTCCCTCTCTCCCCTTATGTGAGACGCGTATATTCCCCCGTACTTCGCCACGACCTTGCACAGCTCGATGATCTCCTGCGTCTTGGCGAAACTTCCAGGTGGGTAGACCAGGCCAGTCGAGAGCCCGAACGCTCCTGCCCGCATAGCCTCGTCGACGAGGCCCTTCATGAGCTTGAGCTCGGCCGGTTTGGGGGCCCTGCTCTGCGCCCCAAGGACCGCCGTCCGGACCGCCCCGTGCCCGACTAGTGCGGCTATGTTATGTCCCACCCGGTGCTTCTCGAGCACGTCGAGGTACTCGGCGAAGGTCCTCCAATCCTCCTCGACGAACTCTCCCGCCCAGTCGCCCCAGTAGTTCTTCCACACGTCGATGTACGGTTCCCGCAGGGGTGCCGCCGACAGCCCGCAGTTTCCGATCAGGTGTGTCGTCACCCCCTGCCTGAGAGTGCTGTCGCAGCCAGGGAACACGAGCGCGCTTATGTCAGAGTGCGTGTGTATGTCGATGAAGCCCGGGCAGACGTAGACGCCCTTCGCGTCAATTGTGCGCCTGCATTCCGACCTCCGGATGCTGCCTATCTTCGCGATCCTCTCTCCGGCGACGCCCAGGTCACCGTAGTACCACGGGTTGCCCGCTCCGTCCACTATGCGTCCGCCCAGAATGCCGATGTCGAATCTCATGACGCCTCACCGGGCGGTGTATCGGCGACCGCGTATATGCCGTTTTCACACCGCCAGCGCTCACCGGCCGAACATGTATAGGAGCGTGCCGGACCATATCTTGGGGAAGAAGTAGGTCGACTTGTGAGGCATCTTCTGGCCGGTCCGCGCGACCGCCAGGACCTGATCTATCTGGGGCGGCTTGACGAAGAAGCATGCCTGGTACTCGCCCGTCTCCATTATGTCCCTTATCGGGCTGTTGGCCTTGACGTATTCTATGTTGACCTTCGTATCGAGCATCTCCGAGGTGTACCCGAGGATTACCTTAAGGACCTTCTCCTGAACCGTCCACACGGGCAGGCCTTCGATGGGGTTCTTCAAGGGCGTGTCTTCCTTCGGGGACGCCAGCAGGCAGGACTTCGAAGACGGTATCCAGACGCCGAACGCTCCTCGAGCGGATCCTCCGACGGCCTCCTCGAGCTTCTCAGGGTCCAGGCAGCTCTCGAGGTCGAACTCCTTCGCGAGCTTCGCTGGCAGGTCGACCAGCAGCGCGGGGTCCACGCCCTGGACCAGTCTGTGGGTCGAATAGATGACCAGCCCCGGGTTCCTGAAGCTCACAAGCGTGGCCATGATATAGTCGTATGGCCTTTCGCCTCCAGCCTTCTCCCTGGCCCTCATCATGTCCCTGTACTCCAGTGCGGTCTCGTACCTGTGGTGCCCGTCTGCGATAAGCAGGTTGACCGGGCCCAGAAGCTCGGTGATCCTCCGCACCATATCAGCGTCGTCGATCCTGACTATCCTGTGCTGGACCCCGTCCGAGTCGAAGAACCTCAGCTCCTCCTCCTTCCTTCTAGCGTCCGTGAGGATGCCCTCGATCTGGTTCGAGGGCTCGTCGTACAAGAGGAATATCTGCTCCGTGTCCCCTTTGACCGCCTCCATGAGATCCATCCTGTCCGCCTTGTGTCGCGGGATCGTCTTCTCGTGCGGGAGCACCGTGCCTTTTGAGAACTCCTCGAGCTTCACGAGCCCGATGACGCCCGAACGCACCCTAGCCGTGCCGTCGGGCATGCTGAAGGTCTGCTCGTACAGGTAGAAACTCTCGCCCCTATCCTTCACGAGGACGCCATCCTCGATCCAGGTCCTGAGCCTCCTCGCGGCCACGGCGTAGGAGTCTTTCTCGTCTCCCAGGATGATGTGCGCTATGTTGAGCCGGTCCTCCTTGAGCTTCCTCTCCAGTGCGCCATCGATGACATCGTATGGCGGCGAGACGAACCTCTTCACGTCCCGCCCGAACCTCTGCGTGTTGTATCTGAAGGCCTCGAAGGGGATGACCTTTGCCAACTAAGCCCACTCCTGAGGAGGGCCGATGCGGCCGCCACCTGAAAAAGGTTGTCATGCGGGCGCTGTCAGCCTCTCAGTCCAGTATGGGGACGTAGCCGTACCACGAGCCGTCCTCCTGGAGATACCTGAGGTTCTCCTCAAGGAGTTCCTTGTGCCCCCTCTCCATCTTCTCCAGCATCGCGAAGGTTTCCTTCAGTTTCCGGTCCCCAGACGAGGCGTTCTTCGAGTAGAATTCGATGGATCTCTCCTCGGTCCTGATGCCCAACTTGATTGCGGCTATCGCGTCCTTGGTCGCGATCGAGTCCTTTCTGACCTTTTCGGGGAAGATCTCCGCCAAGCCATTCTCCAGCACGCTCCGCGGGGCGGCCTTCGACCTGCCCCCTGCGCGCTCCAGCTCCTTCTCGAGGATCCTAGCATGGTCGCGCTCGTCTTCGGAGAGACTCTTCATCATAGGTTTTGCCTTCTCGTCCGATACGAGCTCCATGAACCGCTCGTAGTACTCTGCCCCGAAGCGCTCGAACTCTACTGCAGTCGCGAGTATCTCCTTCAAGTCCGCCATGGTTGTGCCATCCGCCGTCCTGATGCTAGCGCTCTCCCGATATTTATTAGGCGCCGCGAAATGCACGCGACTCCCCCGCATGTGCCCTCCCAGATAGGCGCGACGGGCCATGTCGCTGTCTGCCAACGAACCCGTGCGTTGTCTTTATTATATACGTTAAGACAATTCTGTCGCGGAACACCCCGGCCCTTGGCGGGTGACTCAATGTCTCAGTCCCTGCCCCGTCTGATCGTCATCCCCGAGAGGCCCTTTGAGTCGAGTTCACGCCTTGAGGGGCCACTGCTCCACCGTGAGGTCGCCGAGCGGCTCAGTGGAGTCGCTAGGGACATCTCAAGCGGGAAACCTCTGGGCGAGGTGCTCGAGTCCGTTCTGGGAAGCATATCCGAACTCTTCCGCGTCTCGGATATCCTGCTGGAGGTCATGGCCGAGGATGTCAAACCTGTGATCGACCTGATGGCCTATGGCTACCCTCAGGAGAGGGCGGAGGCCGTCTCCGCTGCCGTGTCCTCGTATCTGTTCCACGGCGATGGCCGCGGCAGACTGCTGGCGGAACGATTCAAGGTTTGCCGGAACGGGTACTACCTGAGCGCGGAGGAGCGAGCGAAGTGGGAGGGTCCGGCCCGCCAGCCGCCGTATCGCCGTCATCCGGAGCGGCCAGACGGCCAGAGGATTGCGCGGGACCAGTTCACGGACTCAGACTACTACGTGTTCGTCTGCGCAGGCCCCTCGGACGAGCCCTTGGCGATGCTCGGCATCGGGCGCTCGCTGGACGAGAGGTTGCTCACCAAGGAGCAGGTACAGGCCGTCGGGTTCTTCGCGGACATGGTCGTGCTCGCTGTCGAGGCGGAGGGGAGACGGCTCAAGGCGGTCTCGGCCCCCATTAAGGCCAGCCAGAAGACCGTGCCACTCGAAGACGTCCTGAAGATAGCCTCGTCGATCGTGTCGGAGAGGGACCTCAGGAAGCTGTCGGACATGATACTCGCGTCCGTCGCCTCCCTGTTCGGCTTCGGAAGGGTTAGCCTGGCAATCTACGATGAAGCTGAGGAGGCATTCAAGTGGATGGCGCTGCATGGGTACGCCGACGAGATTGTCCCGGACACGCGTTTCAGGCAGCTCCCCCTCCAGGTCGTCCTCGGGGACCTCCAGGAAAGCAAGCGGGTAGGCAAGTTCGTCTATTTGACGACCGCGGAGACGCTCGAGTCGTATCAGCTGGCCCGTCAAGTCCTGCCCAGGGCGAAGAAGCCCGTCGGACCCAGGAATCCAGGCGAATGGCTTTCGGACAACTGCCTCGCATTCGCCCTGCACAGCTCCACGGGCAGGCTGGTCGGCGTCATCTATGCGTCTGATCCCGAGGACGGGAAGCTCCCCCAGAAGGACACGCTAGAGACGATGGAGGTTCTCACGTCCCTCGCGGAGATAGCAATCGATGACGCGCGTCTGTCCTCCGAGAGGGAGCAGGCCCTACGGACGACGAGCCAGAGGACAGAGCAGCTTTCGAGGATTCTCGATTTGACCTCCAGCATCATGTACGTCGGTGACCTCGACCAGATGCTGAGCGACCTGCTGAAGACCCTCGCGCGTCTGTTGGGACTCAGGAGGATGGTCATCGGCCTCAAGCGCGAAGACCTCGGCTTCTACAAGATCGAGGCCGTCTATGGCTACTCGACGAAGGCGGCCGAGGCCATCAAGGCTCTGAACTACCCGATACATCGGGTCGACAGCATCCAAGACTCCGAGTCCTTCCTGACGGGAAACCCGTATATCAGGTGGCGGAAGAAGGTCGGCAGGATGACCTATTACATGCCAGTCGAAGGACAGGTCATGCAGATCTCCCCAGAGGAGATGGCATACTACCCTGAGCCTGACCTGGTCTGGTTGCCCAGACGCGGCAAGGACCACTGGCACGAGCGCGACTGGATGGACACGATCATCCTGGACAGATCGGGCTCCCCTGTCGCCTACCTCGAGATACTGAAGCCGAGGGACGAGCGCATTCCCGACGCCGAGACGATAGAGGTCATAGAGATATTCGCGAACTTGGCAGGGATAGCCATTGAGAACGCGCGCACGTTCCAGAACCTTGTCGACAGCCGGAAGGAGGCGGAGCTGTACGCCGATGTCCTGTCTCACGACATCAAGAACTTCAACCAGGCCATCCTGGGCTATCTCGATCTCCTCCGGATGAGGATCGACAAGCCCGAAGCGGCCTCGCTGATGGATAAGGTTGTGGAGCAGGTGATGAGCACGAGCAGGCTCTCTAGCAACGTGAGGACGTTGTCCAGAATGGCCTTTGGGGAGACAGAGCTCGCGGCGACCGACATCGGCGCGGTCCTCAATGTCTGCGAGAGGAGTCTTCCCCAGTACTATCCAGGCCGGAAGATCGTCTTCGTGAAGCCAGTCGAGCAGGGCGTGTTCTACACGATGGCGGACGACCTCGTCGGGGAACTCTTCACGAACATCCTCACGAACGCCGTCAAGTATGACCACCATGACCCGCTGGAGATAGACGTGTCGGTCGAGCGCTCCGAGAGGAACGGGAGGAGACACTGGCTCGTGTCGATAGCCGACCACGGAAGGGGTGTTCCGGACGATGTCAAGGCCGTCGTGTTCGACCGGTTTTCCAAGGCCCCCGGGAAGAAGGGAGAGGGCATGGGGCTTCACATAGTGAAGACCCTTACCAGGAGATATCGGGGCAACGTGTGGGTCGAGGACAGGGTCGCTGGTGATCACGCGCAGGGCGCGGTTTTCAAGATCGAGCTGCCGGCCGCGGGCTGAGTCAGAGGTACGAGACGCCGTCCATCATGTGGACGACTGGACCGCCGACCCGGACTGATTCTATGGCTCCCGAGCTGGACGTACCTACCTCGACGTGTATCCTGCTGGGCCTGCCAATCTCGTACCCCTGCTCGTTCGTGATCCGTGTGACTCTCTCGGCCGGAACGAGCCCGTGGTGGACCAGGTACGCCCCAAGGCATCCGCTCGCGCTCCCCGTCGCCGGGTCCTCCACGATGTTCCTGCTGACCAGGGAGAACCCGCGCGAGTGCGTGGTCGAGCCCTTGTCGACGGGGTCTAGGCATGTCACATAGATATCCGCGACGTCCTTCGGCATGAGTCTGGTCGCCTCGACCATGGCAGCGACATTCCCGGAGGCCTTCTCGACGGCTTCCCGGTTCCTGAGCAGCATCATGACCCAAGGTAGGCCCGTGGACACCAGCTGTACCGGCGCGGCTGTGCTGAGGTCCGATCGCTCAAGCGACAGCGCTGCCGCGAATGGCTCAGCGTCCTCGTATATCCTGCCGAATTCGGGCGCCCTCTGGACCGTCACGATCCTCGTTATCCTTCCGCGGGAGGAGTATATCTCGACCGGCAGGACGCCCGCCAGCGACTCCATCCTGACCGTCGTGACGGGGCACTTGAGCTTGACCATGCCCTCCCTGGCGAGCACGAAGAATGTTCCGAGCGTGGGATGCCCCGCATACGGGATCTCCTTGTCGATGTCGAATATCCTGACTCTGAAATCCGCCCTAGAGCCTCTCGAGGCTGGCACGACGAAGGTCGCCTCGGAGAGGTTCATCTCCTTGGTCAGGAGTTGCATCTCCCGCTTGGTCAGATTCCCCGCCTCCGGGAACACCGCGAGCGCGTTCCCCCCAAAGGGCTTGTCGGCGAAGACATCCACCCGGACGAACCTGACCTTCTTCATGGTATCCCTCTCCGAATCACTCCCGACACTTAACTACCTTGCAGAGGTTGTCGTGGGCGGCCTTCTTCCCCATCTCGAAGGCCTTCAGGTTCACGTCGGTCGCCTTCGTCGGGACGTGCTCGGCTATCGACTGCCTGAGAGCCTCCTCCGGGACGGGGAACGCCTCGAGGGTGCTGAGCGCCCCGAGCATGACGATGTTCTCCGTCAGGGGGTTCCCGGCCTGGTTGGCGACGGAGAGTGCGTCTATCACAGCGATCTTGTCTGTCACCTGCGAGATCCTTTCCCTGACGGCCTCGACTGACATATACTTCGCCATCTTGTCCTTCAAGTGTGACGCGGTCTCGACGACCGGGTGCTGAATCCTCGAGCTCATCAGCACGACCCCTCCGGGCCTGAGGTATTCGATGTACCTCAGCGCCTCGAGTGCCTCGAGCGCCAGCTGCGCGTCTGCGCCGCCGAGAGGTATCAGAGGGGAGTGTATCTCCTTCCCGATCCTCAAGTGCACGTTTATCGAGCCAGACCTTTGCGAGAGACCGTGCTGCTCGCCCGTGAGCACCCGGATGCCGGACGCCGCGCACGCGGCCCCTATGATATTGGAAAGAAGCACAAGGCCCTGTCCGCCCACAGCGGACAGGTACACGCTGAACTCCTTCTGGGGCATGATCACCCGCCCTCCCTCTTCCTGATGGAGCCGAACGGGCACAGCATCGCGCACACGTCGCACCTGTCGCACAGCTCCTCCGTGATGAACGCCTTCCTGTCAGAGTCGTCGATAGATATGGCGGGGCAGAAGAAGTTCCTGACGCACGTGTAGGGCCTCTTGCAGGTGTCCTTGTCGACCTTGTTCGTGTCTATGGCCTCGCCCCTCCTGCGCTTGTTCCTGTCGGAGTAGAGGGCGCATGCCCTCCTCGAGATGATCACGTTCGGGCCCTTCCTCGAGAGCGCTTCCCTCATCGGCGCGACTATCGCCTTGACCTGGTATGGGTCGACGATCGTGATGTCCGTCAGGCCCATCGCCCTGATGACGTCCTCCATGATCAGCGGCTTGGCCCCGCGCCCACCGGCGGTGTAGTCCGTGCCCGGGTTCGGCTGCTGCCCAGTCATGGCGGTGACCTCGTTGTCCAGTATCACCAGTGTCAGGTCGTCCCTGTGATGGATCGCGTTCACGAGGCCCGGCATGCCCGCGTGCCAGAAGGTCGAGTCGCCGATCATCGCGACGATCTTCTCCTGGGCCGCGTACTGCAAGCCCGTGGCCACGCCGATGGACGCGCCCATGCTGAGGAGCGAGTCGCCGTACCTGAGCGGGTCAAGGAAGCTCATCGAGTAGCAGCCGATGTCCGTCGACAGGATGTGCTTCACGTCGCGCGTCGCGTCCAGGAGCGCGTGCAGGGTGGCCCTGTGCGGGCATCCCGGGCAGAAGGTGGGCCATCGGTCTGCCAGCCCGGCCTTGAGCTCCTTCGCCTTGGCCGCGATGGCGGCATACTCCACTGGCGCCTTCAGCCCCAGGGCTCCTGCGAGCCCGTCCACGACTATGTTCGGGCTGTACTCCAGCACCTCGCTGAAATGCCCGGTCCACTTGCCGTATATCTTGACATTCGGGTTCGCGTCCTTGGCTATCGCGGTGACATGCAGCTCGAGATATGGCGACAGCTCCTCGACGATCACGACCTTGTCGAGCTTCCCCAGGAACGACGCTATGAGCTTCCTCGGGAGCGGGTATGTCGTGCCGAGCTTGAGGATCGTCGCCTTGAGATCGAGTATCCGGATCGCATCTGCCGCATAGCTGTATCCCGCGCCGCTAGTGATGATGCCGACGTCCGACTCCGGGCTGACTATCTTGTTGAACTCAGAGCTCTCGAACTCCTCTCCAATCCTCTTCGTCCTCTCAAGGAGCGCACGCTTGAAGTTCCTGGCAGCCTCCGCGACGGTGACGAACCTTCCAGGAGGATGGCTCCATGCCAGTTTCGCGAACGGTTTCCGGTCAATGCTCCCCAGACTGATCGTCCCGCTCTGGTGGCTCACCCTCGTCGTTGTCCGGATCAGCACTGGCACTCCGTGCCTCTCGGATATCGCGAACCCCTCGATGACCATCCTCTTGGCCTCCTCGGGGTCAGAGGGTTCGAGCATCGGAGTGTACGAGTTAGGCCCGAACGGCCTTCCATCCTGCTCTGTCTGCGACGAGTGTGCCTGAGGGTCGTCGGCCATGATCACCACGAGCCCTCCCTTCACGCCGGTGTACGACAGCGAGAAGAACGAGTCCGATGCGACATTCATCCCGACGCTCTTCATGCTCGTCATCGACCTCAGCCCGGCCATCGAAGCCCCTGCGCAGGTCTCCAGCGCCACCTTCTCGTTCGTCGAGATCTCCATCTTGTAGTCGAACTTCGGGGCGACCTTGGAGAATGTGTCGAGTATCTCGGACGTGGGGGAACCGGGGTATGCCGCCACCACCTTGACATCCGCCTCCAGCGCTCCCCTCACCATGGCCTCGTTGCACAGCATGAACGCCTTTCCAGGGCCTTCCTTGAGAACATCAGCAACTCCCAACCGGGTCACCACCGCAGGCTAGTGAAGCTCTGGCCTCTGTTATCTCTCTTCCCGTAAGGTTCCGGTCCTCTAGCGTCCCGCGAACTAAGTCATGACAATGGCCAGA
This sequence comes from Methanobacteriota archaeon, assembly GCA_037439985.1. Taxonomy (GTDB): domain Archaea; phylum Thermoplasmatota; class Thermoplasmata; order UBA10834; family UBA10834; genus COMBO-56-21. The sequence continues at coordinate 18,280 of JBBIUZ010000015.1, forward strand.
GGGGGCTATTGCTTCTGTCCAGTCCTCAGGTCCATGGCGTCCTGGAGCTTCCTCCGGACGAACATCGGGTCGGGCACGGCCTCCCACACCTCGTCCGCCTTCTTGCCGCCCAGGCCTTGCGTGGAGAACACCATCGTACCGTAGCCCAGCGCCCTGTTCCCCAGGGACTGTGCCAGGTCTATGTTTGTGATCATGTTCAGCGGGATGTCGTTGTAGGTCTTGTTCAGGATGCCCTTTTGGGTGATGATCCTCTCGGTGGTGGCGGCGTACACGGTGCTGGTCCATCTGAGGTACTTGATCATGACGAACAGAAGCAACAGACCGGCCAGGATTGCGATGCCCCAATGGACGTAAGTGCCGTAATGCGCGTTCGCGATGGCGTCGCTAAGATAGGGGATGGCGGGCGCGCTGGGGATATCATTCCAGAAGTACAGCGCCACGCACACAATGAACAGGATGACGCCGAGGGCGGCTGCCTTCATGTGGAGCCACGCGCTTGGGCGGGTCTCGAAGATCAATCGTTCGCTTGACGACAAGAACTTCCTCGGTATCAGCTTCGCCTTCCCCGCCATTGCCGGACCCCGGCGTGTTATGATGTTCCTTAGTATTTAGATTTGAGCGGGGCCTGATGACCTGAGCCTGGCTGCCAGCACTCTCGGGTCCGAGCTCCTCTCCGAGCAGCCCGCGTTCCTGCAGACGACGGCGAACGCTTCCTGGTGCGTCCCCGGGTTCTCGTCGGGCGCGTGCGCACGCATGACGGCCGTCCAAGGGCTGAGTGCTCGTTTGGCTTCGAACCACAGCGGGGACGCCAAGAGGTCCCCGTCCGCCATGCCGTATATTTCCACGACTTGCGGCGCCATTTCGAGGACCCGCCAGGCGAGGACGAAAGACGCCGCGAACAGGCCGTTGGCCTGCACCTCCTTTGGAGGGAACGACCTAAGCACTTCCCATGCGGTCTCTGTGCGCTTCGGTCCGTGCGCCATCGCCCCAAAATGGGCGCAAGCCATGGCCCACTCGGAGTTCGATGAAAGCGATCTCCTAGGCTCCGCGAGCTCTCCCACCTGATCCGCGCGGCTGGTGATGCCCCCGTACCCACCATCGGGATGTCTGAAGGTGCCCTCGACCCCTCTTATCACAGCCTCCGCCGTCGCTAGCACATCCTCGAGTTCCATCGAGGAGGCGAGCTCCGCCACCGAGACCAGGGCCCTCAGGAACGAGACCTGGTCGTCGACGAGATACAGCTCCTGCC
>JBBIUZ010000016.1:0-5697 GCA_037439985.1 Methanobacteriota archaeon
CGTGGTAATGCCATAGCAGGTGAGGGTATGGAAGATGGGAACCCGGAGAGGATCATTGAACGCAGGAAGGGCGACCACGTGGAGATCTGCGCCAAGGAGGACCTGTCTCAGGATTACTTCTACTGGGACGACGTTAAGCTGGTGCACAACCCTGTGCCGGAGGTCGACTTGGACGAGGTCGACACCTCGATCACCATCTTTGGCAGGAAGCTCAAAGCGCCGCTGATAATATCCGCGATGACAGGAGGGTACGGCAAGGCGGAGGAGATCAACCGGAACCTCGCGGCCGCGGCCGAGGAGTTCGGCATAGGCATGGGCGTGGGGAGCCAGAGGGCCGCGCTGGAGAATCCGGAGCTTGCGCGCACATACTCCGTCATCAAGGACTTCGAAGTGCCTCTCAGGATTGCGAATCTGGGAATCCCACAGCTGATCAAGCAGGCCAAGGCCGAGCCGATCGGCATAGAGCAGGGCAGGGCCGCGATGGAGATGATAGACGCCCACATGCTCGCGATACACCTGAACTACCTCCAGGAGATCGTTCAGCCGGAGGGCGACACGCGCAGCAAGGGCGGGCTCAAGGCGCTGGAGGCGTTCGCGCGGTCCTTGCCCATCATCGCCAAGGAGACTGGCGCAGGCATGTCGAAGGAGACAGCGCTCATGCTCAAGAGGGCGAGGGTGAGAGGCCTGGACGTGGGCGGGCTGGGCGGCACGAGCTTCTCGGCGGTTGAGTACTACCGAGCCAAGGCCGCGGGGGATGTGAAGCGAGTGAACATCGGGAAGACATTCTGGGATTGGGGCATCCCGACCCCGGTGGCCGTAGTGGTGGCAAATGTGGGTCTGCCGATAATCTCGACCGGAGGCCTCAGGAGCGGACTCGACGTCGCGCGCGCGGTCGCGATTGGCGCAGGCTCGGCTGGCATGGCGGGGAGACTGCTCCCGGCGACGCTCGAGAGCAAGGAGGCTCTCGCGCGGGAGATACAGACGATCATCGACGAGCTGAGGGCGGCCATGTTCCTTGTCGGGGCGAAGGACATCGCGGGGCTCGCGTCGACGAAAGCCATCGTGACGGGGCGCTCCAAGGAGTGGCTCGACCAGCTCTCGGAGTGATTCGAATGGCTTCCATCCTGGACGACTACAAGGCACGCATTGGGGAGGTCAACGAGTACGTCGCGCGTTCGTTCGAGGTGATCGGCAACGCCAACCTCAAGGCCGCGATGGCACACTATCCGCAGGCCGGCGGGAAGAGGCTGAGGCCCCTTCTGGCTACTATGAGCTGCGAGGCGGTCGGGGGCAGGTGGGACGCCGCGTTGCCCTTTGGGGCCGCTCTGGAGCTGGTGCACAACTTCACGCTCGTGCACGACGACGTCATGGACAACGACGAGACCAGACGCGGGATAAGGACGGTGCATGCGCAGTTCGGCGTTCCCGAGGCGATCCTTGCGGGCGACGCCCTCTTCGCGCGGGCGTTCGAGATGGTCCTCGACTCCGACACGGAAGACGACGGGCTCGTGCGCCTAGTCGATGTCCTGGCGAAGGCGGTGCGGCTGCTGGCCGAAGGCCAGCAGATGGACATGGACTTCGAGGACAGGAAGACCGTCGAGGACACCGAGTACATGAAGATGATCGAGCTCAAGACCGCGGTCCTCTACTCAGCCGCTGCTCAGGGCGGGGCCATCATCGGGGAATCTTCAGAGCAGGCGGAGGACGCACTGCGGGAGTACGGGAGGCTTGTCGGTCTGGGGTTCCAGATATGGGACGACGTCCTGGACCTGACCTCCGATCTGAAGACATTCGGCAAGCCCGTGCTGAACGACATCCGGAACGGCAAGAAGACGCTGGTAGTGATAAGCGCACTCGAGGACCTGCACGGAAGGGATAGGGAGGACCTGCTCGCCGCGCTGGGGAACAAGAAGGCGACGCCCGAGCAACTGATGAATGCGAGGAACGCGCTCGACCGCGTCGGCGCGATAGATCACGCGTCGGATGTCGCCATCGGACTAGCGAGGGAGGCGAAGGACAGCCTGGGCGTTCTGAAGGACACGAAGCACAGGAAGGCTCTGGAGGTCTTCGCCGACTATGCCGTCTCGAGGAAGACCTAGATCACGCCGGTGTTCGTCAGCCTGAAGTCCGCCCTCCTCCCCTCCTCGAGATGCCTGTGCTTGATGAGCACAGCTCTCCTGACGCCTGTGCCCACCTTGTCGAGCCTGATTATGGCCTTCGCGTTGTGGAGAAGCACGTGCCCTCCAAGAGGCTCGAACGTGCCCTTCTCGATGTCCGTGTAGACCTGGGAGGTCACTATGATGGGAATGTCCTTGCTCCTTGCCACAGACAGCAGCTTTGCAAGCTGGGGGCTGAGCGACTTGCGCACGCCTCGCTCCTCGTCGTTCCGCGTGAGCCTGTAATGGATTGTCGCCGAGTCGAGTATTATTGTGCCAACCTCGAGGGAGCTCTCAGCGAGCTTGACAGCCTTGTCGACGAACTTCTCCTGATCCTCGAAGGTGTGCGCCTCGAAGAACAGAATGTTCCTCATGACATCCTCGTATCTGTCCCCGGCTATCTGCTTGAGCCGCTCCAGGGATACGCCTTCCGTGTCTATGTACAGGACCTTCTTCCCCGACGCGGCAACATTGCCCGCGACCTGGAGGCATATGTTCGTCTTGCCTGTGCCGGCCTCGCCGAACAGCAGCGTGATCGCTCCGCCCTCGAAACCCCCTTCTAGGAGGCTGTCTAGTGCCGCGGAGCCTATGGCAAGATGGGCCACAGTTCGCGATTGGGGTATTCGGTGATAAGGGTTGCGAGTACAAGATTCGGAGGCTATCGCTATGGCCTTTATAAGCGCCGCAATCGATGGATGGCCCAAGGGAAGTCGTGCGAGACTGCCAGAGTCGAGCCGGCCGTGGAGGATGCCTGCTTCTTCGCGCTCGCGGCAATCATCTCCACGGCCCTGTGCGATTCGATCCGGAGGGAGCGAGAGACGAGATGATGCAAGCCAGCCTCGAATGGCTTAATACGCTGAAGGGCCTTCGGTCAGTCGTGGCAGTCCACAGAGTCGGCGCTGAGGCAAGGCTGAACTCGGCCACTTGGCTTGGCCGGGACGTCGTCTTCAAGCAGCGCGTGGTCAAGAGCTACAGGCACCCCGTCATTGACAGGGCGCTCCAGACATCGCGCATAAAGAACGAGATCAGGCTGATGCTCGAGGCGAGGGCCGCTGGCATTGCGGTACCTGTCATATACTCGGTGGACCTCGCGGAGAACCGTATCGTGATGGAGGAGATCCCCGGCATCCGGGTCAAGGATGCCCTCGAGGATCTCCCGATGGACGACGCCAGAGCCACATGCACGAAGATCGGGCAGGTCGCGGCTGCGCTCCATGCCCACGACATCGTCCACGGGGATCTGACAACCAGCAACATGCTCCGCGACGGCGACAGGATAGTGCTCATAGACTTCTCTCTCGGCGCTAGGTCGGCCGAGCTGGAGGACAAGGGCGTGGACATGCATCTGTTGGAGGAGGCCTTCCGTTCGGCTCACTACAGGCGGAGCGGGCTGTACCAGGTGGTGAGGGACTCGTATGTCGAGGCATACCCTGACGGCGCCGCCGTCCTGGCGAAGGTGAAAGAGATAGAGCGAAGGGGGCGGTACACGCGCAAAGAATAGGCTTCGTCACCACGAACATCGGCAAGTTCAGGGAGATATCCCAGCAGATGCAGGAGCACGGGTACGAGCTAGAGCATCTCAGGACCGCGTACCCGGAGATCCAGGCAGAATCGCTCGAGATCACGATTATCCCCGGTCTTCAGTGGGCTTTGTCGAAGTTCAACCGGCCGGTCATGATAGACGACTCTGGTCTCTTCATTGAGGCCCTGAAGGGCTTCCCGGGCGTGTATTCGTCGTACGTGTTCAAGACCGTAGGCAACGCCGGCATCCTGAAGCTCATGGAGGGCGCCAAGGACAGAAGCGCGCGGTTCGAGTGCTGCATCGGGTTCCAGGCCCCAGGCAGGGACCCGTTCATCGCGAAGGCGGTTGCGAGAGGCTCGATACCCCGCGTGATGGCTGGGTCGGGAGGGTTCGGATACGACCCCATCTTCGTCCCCGAAGGACGATCCCTTACCTACGCGCAGATGGAGACACCAGACAAGAACAAGATATCTCATAGGGGCAAGGCGATAGACACCTTCCTGAAGGAGCTGCCAGGGCTCCTCGGATGAGAGCTACAGAATGCTTTTATCGAGGGCCGCGCTAATCCGGTCTAGCCGACCATGGGGTAGTGGTCTAGCTTGGTATGATACGTGCTTTGGGAGCATGAGGTCATCGGTTCAAATCCGATCTACCCCACCTCTGGCCTTCGCATGCTCATCCCGCTCTCGAGGGGCATCGGAACCCCGCATCGGCCAAGATCTCCAGCTTCGCACTCGGGCGTTCCTCGTCGGGACGTTCCCATGCTATGTCGCCCGTGCGCCCCCGCCGAGCACGAGGACCACGGCGATGGCGGCTATTGCCAGCACGATGGCCATACCGAAGACCTCAGCGATCAGGAGCGGCGGCAGCCCCAGCACCAGCATGATTATGGTCAGCGCCGCTGCCACGATTACGAATCTCGCCATCCTTCTCTTCATTCTTGAGGGCGTCCTTGCGCCGGCGGGTCTTCCAGGGTCTTCCGCAAAGCCTCATCTACCCTGCCCTCTTGAGCCCTCCATCGGCGTGTGGGACACTGTCAGCCCCTCTTTCCTGGGTTCATCTCATCCGGCTCATCGTTTCGCGGGTTAGCTCATGGCAGTTCCAGCAGGGCTTCTTCCGAAGCGACGAAATTCTCGTTGATGCAAGCCCAAGCTCTCCTATCTTCACAGGTACACGCCTCTATCGCGGCGTCCTTCCTTCGCAAGGGTCTCATCGCGTTCCCAACGCAATAGGGTGCGGGTGCCACATTGCGGTTCATTCATCACAGTTTGTGCAGAAAGACTCTTTTATATGGCGCTGCATCGAGTTCTTCGCAGATACGACATGAGGCTAGCGTTCGGAATATGCTCATGGGGGCTTGGCCACGCTACGCGCACGCTCCCGGTCATTCGCAAGTTCCTCGCAGAGGGGGACGATCTGACCATCGTCTCGCACGGGAGCGCTCTCACGCTCCTCAGGACAGAGCTCGGCGAGGCGGTCGAGTTCGTGGAGCTCGAGGACTATCAGCCACCGAGCGCCCGGAACCCAGAGACACTCGTGCTCGGCATGTTGATGAACGCACCGGCATACCTGTCCGCGATGCGGAGGGAGCATGAATTCGTCGAGAAGCTGCTCATGAGGGAGAAGGTCGATGCCATATTCTCAGACAATCGGTACGGGTTCTACTCAGTGCGTGTTCCAAGCTTCTTCATGACGCATCAGCTTCGAATACTGAACCCACTGAACCTGCACATGCTCGAGTCCGGGACGGAGATGTTCAACCGCTGGTTCCTCAACCGGTTCTCTGGCGTGCTCGTGCCGGACTTCATGGAGGACGGCCTGGCAGGAAGGCTGGCGCACGGCCTGTCCGTCATCGAGGAGGACGACCTCAGCTACGTGGGAGTGCTTTCCGACTTCAAGCATCGCCAGGTGCCACAGGACATCGATATCTTGGTTTCCATCTCCGGATTCGAACCTCGGAGGACCGTGTTCGAAAACCTGGTCATTAGGCAGCTCAAGGGCTTTGAGGGGACCGCCGTG
>JBBIUZ010000016.1:5707-11753 GCA_037439985.1 Methanobacteriota archaeon
CAACCTCAAGGTGATTGGACTGTCGCCCAAGCAAACCCAGGAGGAGCTCCTCAACAGAGCGAAGGTCGTCGTAGCGCGGTCTGGATACTCGACGATGATGGATCTGTGCGCGCTCGGGAAGAAGTCCCTGCTCGTGCCGACGCCGGGTCAGACAGAGCAGGAGTACCTCGCATCCTACCATAGGAGCAGAGGAGACTACTACTGCGTCACGGAGAATGAGATGGACATAAACGCTCAGCTCGCTGAGGTCGGTTCGTGGGAACCTCCGAAGCCGCAGCATTCGATAGAGCAGACGGTCGAGAACATCGTGGCCGTCATGACTGGGACGCCCGACTTCTGAGACTCAGAGCAGGTCCGACAGGTATGGCCCGAGAGCTGACAGGCCGGTCCTGAGGGACACGAAGGAGTCAGTAGCGAAGTACTGGTACCAGTGGCACTGCCTCTCACACGCGGTCATCCTCTTGCGGCACTCCCTCGCCTTCTCGGAGCCGAGGAACTCCAGGAGCGACTCCTTCGAGAGGTCAATGCTCTTCTCCGCAAGCGTGCGGCATGGATAGTACAGCACCCCGTCGGCGTCGACAATCACAGAGGCCGTGTTGCAGCTGTGCGGCACGTCAAGCGTCCGAAGGTACTTGTCGGTCGTGATGATCGTGCACGGATACTTCTCCTTCAGCCTGAAGACCTCCTTCCTGAACTCGAGCAGGTCGGGGAGCAGGTCGTCGGTGTCCTCGATATGGCATGCGGGCATGACCAGCGCCTTCGCACCAGCTTCGTAGCACTTGCGGACCTTCTCCTCAAGATCCTTGAGATTGTCCCGCATCACGACGATCTGGGCACAGACGATTGATCCCCAGGAGACGAACTCCGCCATCCGGTCGTAGAGCTCCAAGTTCTTGTGCCCCTCGTCGATGCTGATGTGCAGGAAGTCGATGTACTTCGCGTACTCCTTCATGGGTCGCTTGTCGAACAGCTTGCCGCTCGTGGTGAAGAGCACGAACAGCGACTTCGTGCGTATGTACTTCAGGATGTCGCCGATGTCCTCCCGGAGGAGTGGCTCCCCGCCCTCCAGGCTCAGGAGGAGCACGCTCGAGTTTGCGATGTTGTCGATGACCTTCATCACCTTCTCGGTGGGCAAGTCGGGCATCAGGTACTTCCAGACGTTGCAGAAGTCGCACCTGGAATCGCAGCGTTGGATGACCTTGAACGAGCAGTAGAACGGGTAGATGTGCTCCTTCGACACGTAGTTGGAGAAGGCGTACCTGAGCGTGGCCAGGTACTTGCTGAAGGGCTGGTGCCTCATGCGTGCCATCTTGGGCTCAATCCTCCCACTTGCATAAATATACTGGGGTCTGAGCGGCCGTCTCAGGTCCCTCCCTCGGTCGCGTCGTCGTCTGTATGCGCGAAGTTCTTGCGTTTCCTGACAGCATACACTCCGCTCGCCACTAGCAGCGCAAGGACAGTCAGCAGCGAGATCGTCTGCGCGATTCCCTTCTCGAACAGGTAGTGGAACGTGCCGCTGAGGCCGAGGAAGAGGGAGTACTTGACCGCTCCTCCGAGCGCCACGAAGGCCATGGATTTCCAGTAGCTCCATTTCGACACGGCGACGAAGGCCCCGAGGAATGGCAGGATCGGGACAAAGCAGTTCACGAATATGATCCTCTCGTCGTTGATTATGAGCGAGGACCTGTACTTGATCATCACGTTCTTCACGTACTTGGGAAGCAGCCCCGGCCGTCTCCCAACATAGTATAGGAACGATGTTCCTGCGATCTGCGCTACGATCACGGCGCCGACTATGAGCACTGCCCACAAAGGGTCGATGTTCGTGGAGAACATGGCGATCGCGAGAAGCTCCGGCCCGAGCGGTATCACCATCGCGTCCACGAAGACCACGAGCATGAGCCCCAGCAGCATCCCGGCCGGTCCGTACGACGCGAACGCCGCGAACACCTCGTTCAGTATGCTCATGCGATCGCCCCGATCTCTCGACCCCTGCCCTCTAGGAGCGACTCATAGATTCCTCTGAGTTCCTGCGCGACCCTCCCAAGGTCGTGGCTCGCGATGGCTGTCCTTCCCTCCCTGACGAGCGCCTCCGCCTTCGTGCGGTCCTTCGCTAGGGTGTCGAGCGCGACCTCGAAATCCTTCTCGTCTGAGCATATCATGGCAGTCCTGTCGTGGACCAGCAGGCCCTCGTAGGATGGAAGGTCCCTGGCCACAACCGGTTTTCCGACGGCCATCGCCTCCATGACGGCCATGCCTTGGTTCTCCGTGAACGACGGGGTGAAGAAGATGTCGCCGCCACAATGAGCGTCCACGATGTCCTCTACGTCGTGCATGAACTGGGCGTTCTCGCCGCAGCGTCTGATGGCACGGGAGACCCTCATCGGGTGATAGAGCAAGGATTGCCTGCCTATCCATGCAAACTTGATGTGCGGCACTGCCTTGGATACAGGCGCGAAAGTCTCCACCCCCTTCTTCAGGCACACCACCCCTATCGAGTATGCAAGGACGGCGTCCTCGGGGATGCCGTATCTGGCCCTGAACTTCTCTCTGCGGGCGGGGTCGAAGGCGAACCTCCCAAGATCGACGCCGTTGCTGAGAACGCTCACCGGGGTCGTGACCCCCCTCGCCTCCAGGGTCCGTTTTGTCCAATGGCTGGGTGCGAGCACGAGGTCCCCAAGGTTGTAGAACATGGTCAGGTACCTCCCCGTGATCCCCGAGAGCGCCTCGCTCCCGATCCAGGTACCCTCGGAATCCTCAGCAGTCGTGTGCGCGTGCATGACGACGGGTATGCCCCGGCTCTTTGCCCTCTTGACGATGCGGATGTTACTCGGCGGGACCGGTGTGTGGACGTGCAGTATCTCGAAGTTCTGGTCGTCCGGGTCGTCCGTGACATCGGTGCCCTGGAGGGCGAGCGCGTTCTTCATCCTCCTCGCGGACTCGATGTTGCCCATCATCAGGCCGACTGGGGTGACCAGGAACTTGACTCTCAAACGGGGAACCTCACTCGGCTAAGACGGGAAGCTAGTATTTCTTTGTGACGCAGGCCTTGCCCGTGGCGGCCCCATTGCTGGTCTGAGAAGCCCCCAGCGATCCGACGTTCAGTTGTTGCTGAGGTGACTAGATATGCTCGAGCATTCTCGGGGATAGATGCCTGCGGGTCGCTGGACTTCGTGCGCGGAGGCGTCTCGGAAGGTTCTTGCTGATACAAAGGCACGTCCAGCTGCATGGCGCACCCCTGCTCGCTGGATGAACGAAGGTGAGCATCACGTCAATCATTGAGGCCGAAACCCTCACGAAGCGGTTCGGCACGCTCACGGCGGTCGACGGCCTGACACTGTCGATCCGGAAGAGAGAGCTGTTCGGTCTTCTGGGACCGAACGGCGCGGGCAAGACAACCACGATCAAGATGCTGACCACGCTCCTTCCTCCTACATCTGGTCATGCCAGGGTGGCGGGGTTCGACGTCGAGGCACGGGCCGCAGAGGTGAGACGACGGATAGGTTACGTTCCCCAGCTCCTATCCGCAGATGGTGCATTGACCGGGTACGAGAACCTTCTGGTCTTTGCGAGGCTCTACGACGTTCCGAGGGCCGAGCGGAAGGAGAGAATCGTCGAGTCGCTGGAGTTCATGGGCCTGAGCGACGCCTCGGATGTGCTTGTGAGGAACTACTCGGGAGGCATGATCCGGAGGCTCGAAATCGCTCAGGGAATGCTGCACAGACCTCAGGTGCTGTTCCTTGACGAGCCGACGCTGGGCCTTGACCCGATAGCCAGGAAGACGGTATGGGAACATCTCACGCGCCTGAGGGCCGACTGCGACACCACAATAGTGCTGACGACGCACTACATGAACGAGGCGGACAGCCTGTGCGACAGGGTCGCGGTGATGGATCTGGGCAGGATAGCAGCCCTAGGAAGCCCCGACGAGCTGAAGAAATCGATCGGGAAGAGCGACGCTACGCTGGACGACGTGTTCGTCCACTACACTGGCGGCACGATGGAGTCAAGAGGGGGATACCGTGAAACATCAAGGACCAGAAGGACGGGCCGGCGGGTCGGATAGCGATGTCGGAGCGATGGCCCCGACCATCGCGGAATCGATTGTCGGTTTCTTCAGCAAGACGCTCACGCTTGCGGACCTGGAGATCAGGAAGATCAAGCACGATCCGACGGAGCTTGTGACGAGGGCCGTCCAGCCAGTGCTCTGGCTTCTCGTCTTCGGCGAGGTGTTCACGAACATCAGGGCAATCCCGACCGGGAACGTGCCCTACATCGACTTCATCGCGCCCGGGATCCTTGCCCAGAGCGTTCTGTTCATCGCGATATTTTACGGAATCTCGGTCATCTGGGAGAGGGATTTGGGCGTGGTCCACAAGTTCCTCGCAAGCCCTACGCCGCGCACGGCGCTAGTGACGGGCAAGGCGCTCTCCGCCGGGGTGCGTGCTCTGACCCAGGCAGCGCTGATCTACATCCTCGCGCTGCTGCTCGGCGTGAAGCTCAATCTCGACGTCCTCTCGGTTGGCGGCGTCGTGTTGCTCGTGTTCCTCGGCGCGGCCGTATTTGCCACGCTCTCCCTCGTGATAGCGTGTGTCGTGAGGACCAGGGAGCGGTTCATGGGCATCGGCCAGCTCCTGACCATGCCACTGTTCTTCGCCAGCAACGCCATCTACCCCGTGTCGATGATGCCGGAGTGGCTGAAGATTATCGCCCATGGCAATCCGTTGACCTACGAGGTCGACGGCCTCAGAGGCCTCATGCTGCCTGGTTGGACGCCGAGCTTCTCGATAGGCCTGGATCTCGGTGCGCTTTCCTTGACCTTGTTCCTGCTGGTCCTAGTCGGCGCCGAGCTGTACCCGAGGCTCGCGAGATAGCCGTGGGAATGTTGATACGGCCGGCGCGAGATATTGTCGTCAAGAGGATAGCGATGGAGTGCCCGAAGTGTGGCACGATTATCCAGGTCGCCTCGCCGTACTGTCCGAAGTGTGGTGTGGAACTTGCGAGCTACGATCCCCGAGCAGATCCGTCGGTCTGCAGCAAGTGCCATTTCCACAACGAGCCCGGCGTGGTGTTCTATTCCAGATGCGGCTCGAAGCTCGGGGCGCCAGACGACTCCGAGATGGTCGACATCACGCACTGGGGGAGCGAACCCTATCTGTGGCACAAGGGATGGCCGTTCGCCGCTTTCAGCGAGGTCACGCAGACATACGCCCAGTTCAGGTCCTCGGCCATCATCGCGGCCATCTTCTTCGGGTTCATCGTCTTGTTGCTCGTTATCGGCGGAGAACCGGCGGCCGCGCTGGCCATCGCCGCGACTGTTTCCGTCGCGTCCTTCCTCGCGTGGAGGGTTGGCAGGCTGGGTGCCGAGGGCGTGTTCTCTGAGGATATCGTCAGTGACGACTCCAGTCAGCTGTCCTCGCCCGAGGACCAACTCAAGATGCGTCGGGCCTAGGCGGTCCTGCAGATTCGTCTCTCGACACGTTTTCCTCCGCGCTCAAGTATAAGTGTCGAAAAGGATTCTCTCTTTCGAGTGGAATGACGCTCCGTCTGAAGTTCTGGAAGAGAGAGCTCGAGGACGTCACGGAAGAGCAGCACAAACAGCCGGGGGTGCTTTCGGACTTCATACTCGGCAGCCAGGACGGCATCGTGAACGTGCTCGGCGTCATCCTGGGCGTGGCAATTGCATCGAGGGAGCTCACCATCGTGCTAGCTGGCGGACTGGCTGCGGCTTTCGCCGAGTCGATCTCGATGGGGGCCGTGGCGTACACCTCGACTCTCGCGAGAAGGGAGTTCTACCTCGCGGAGATGGAGAGGGAGAAGAAAGAGATCAGGGACGATCCCCGGAGCGAGAAGGAAGAGGTCCGAGCAATCCTAAGACGGTGGGGCGCTCACGGGCCGGAGCTAGAGAACGTACTGACACAGATCACCCTCGACCCCGAGGCCTGGCTCGACATCATGATGGCTCACGAACTCAACCTGTCGCCAGTCGACCCCGCGCAGGCGAGGAAGAGCGCGGTTCCTGCGACGCTGCCGGGCAGCCTGCGCA
>JBBIUZ010000016.1:11763-19163 GCA_037439985.1 Methanobacteriota archaeon
GAGCGCGCTGCTCGTCGGAACCGCGGCCATCATCGGGTCGGTCATACCCCTGACCCCCTTCGTGCTGTTCAGGACAGACATCCTGTTCGGAATCGCGGGATCGCTCGCCGTCAGCGCGGTGACGCTGTTCTCGATTGGCTGGTGGAAGGCCAAGATGACCGTCGGAAGGCCGGGCAGAAGTGGCCTGCAGATGCTCGTAATAGGCATCGTGTCTGCCCTCGCGGGATTCGCGGTGGCGTACCTCGTGTCGGGAGGCCACGGCCTATGAAGAGTCGAACGCGCGCGCCGGATTGCTTTCCCGTGATGAGCTGGCAGTACCCGTAGCTGATGGGGTCTTTCCTGGTCGTCTTGCACTGGAACCCGGCGCACTCGAAACACAGCCTGAAGTTCTTCTCGAAGGCGCAGGTCGCGATGGCGCACATCTTGTTGATTTGAGGGGCGCAGCCGACTTCACCGTGCGGGCATGTTCTCTTCGTCGTCCGGGGGAACACCTCGCAAGCGATTCCGCACGCTCCTATTCTGATACTGCCCGCTCTTGGCTGGTCTTCAGTCGCGTTATCGAAGCCTGTTGAGCCAAATCCTGCCGCTGCCCCTCGGCGAGCGTAATGCACGTACCCTTTATAGGGGGAGCGTATACCGTTCTTGCGGAGAAGCGCAATCGGAGGTCTCCAGTCATGAGAAGATACAAGGATATCCCGCTGTGGAAGAACGTCAGCCCGAAACAGTGGACTGACTGGAAGTGGCAGGTGAGGAACAGAATCATGGATGTCGACACCCTCGCTCAGGTGATCAACTTGACACAGAAGGAGAAGGACGACATCACTCATTCGATGACCCGTCTGAGGATGGCTATCACGCCGTACTACGCCACCCTCATGGACCCGGACGACCCCGGGGATCCAGTGAGGAAGCAGGCGGTCCCCACGCTGAACGAGCTTCATGTCTCGCCGGACGAGATGGATGACACGGTCGGGGAGACCGTGGACTCCCCATACGCTGGCCTGACCCACAGGTACCCCGACAGGGTGCTCCTGCTCCTGACGGACCAGTGCAGCATGTACTGCAGGCACTGCTGCCGCAGGAGGATTGTCGGGCAGACCGATCACCAGAGAAGCTGGGAAGAGATCAAGGCGGGCATAGATTACATCAGGGACACCCCTCAGGTCAGGGATGTCCTTCTCTCTGGCGGGGACCCTCTCGTCGTCTCGGACGAGTTCCTCGAGAAGGTCATCCGCGAGATCCGGAAGATCAAGCATGTGCAGATCGTCAGGATAGGCACGCGGACGCCTGTGGTGCTTCCGTACAGGATCACGCCCCAGCTGGTCAGGATGCTGAGGAAGTACCATCCGATCTGGCTGAACACGCATTTCAACCACCCCAACGAGATAACGCCAGCGTCAAAGCAAGCCGTAGAGATGCTCGTGGATGGCGGCATACCCGTTGGAAACCAGTCGGTACTGCTGAGGGGCGTGAACGACTGCCCGGTCATCATGAAGAAGCTGGTGCAGGACCTCACCTGGATAAGGTGCAGGCCGTACTACATCTATCAGTGCGACATCGCGAAGGGCATCGAGCACTTCAGGACGTCGATAGCGAAGGGCATCGAAATAATCGAGAACCTGAGGGGGCACACGTCGGGCTTCGCCGTCCCGGAGTTCATAATAGACGCCCCGATGGGCGGCGGCAAAATACCGGTTGGCCCCAACTATCTGGTCTCGATGAGCGACAAGAAGGTCGTGCTGAGGAACTACGAGGGCGGGATATTCTCGTTCCCCGAGGTTCCTGGGGACAGGGTCAGCAAGTGCCCACCTTCCTGCAAGATGTGCAAGGATTACCAGCACCTCGAATCGAAGGAAGGCGTGGCCGGCGTCCTGTCGGGCAAGAAGATGTGCCTCATACCTGAGGGCACCGCCAGGGAGCAGCGCCGGATGGGGTACGAGAAGGCGCGCAGGGAGTAGTGCAGCTCGTCGGGCGGCTGCACCCATCGCGGGCGCGTCGCTCGCGCGCGGCCCTTGGCCCTAGTCCTTGTCCTCGAGCGACGCCTTCAGAATGGCGTAGCTTCCCGAGCGCTTGGACCAGTGGGCCTCGGCCTCCTCGATGACGATCCTCTTCGCGAAGTTGGGTCCGTCGAGCACGAAGGTCTCTATCTCGCCGCCCTCGCCTGACGGGCTGATTCTGTAGTCGTCCCTGAGCCTCCTGAGGTCCTGGATCGAATCGGAAGTGACGATCTTGCCGAGCCATCCCTCGTCGAAGCCCTCGGCATAGACCCCGGCAATCATGAACTTGAACCCCGCATGGAGCATGTCTTCGAGGAGCGCGACCTGGTCCTTCCTCCACAGAGGGGCGAACAGCGGCTTCCCGAGCCTGTGGCAGATCTCGTCGAGTCTGGTCCTCTGGTAATCGGATGCGATGGCGCCGCATACGAACCCGTCCGTGTCCTCTGTGCTCATCAGCTTCTCTATGTCCTCGAGCTCCTTCTCCTTTAGCCCCTCGCTCCTCCTTGTCCTGATCGGCATGCCGAGCGCCTCGGCCTGCAGCCTCGTCCATTCGACGTTCGGGTAGTGGAACATGTACGAATCCAGGGTCCTGGGAAGGACCGTCAGGAGGCTAGCTATCTCCCAGCCCTGCTGCTGTAGGAGGTAGATGGCGTAGCACGAGTCCTTCCCGCCAGAGAACAGTGCGGAGATCCTCATGACCTCTCCTGGAGAGAATAATGACTGCTGACTATAAGATTCTAGGGCTTGGGTCCCGCAGCGCGGCGCTCGCGCGGGTCGTGTTTATGTACGGGCACCCCGATTATCCGGAACGTGTACTACTGCCCGAAGTGTGACCGAACCATCTCCAAGGAGCGTGTCGAACAGGTCGACAGAGAGCTCAAGGAGCGGTTCGGTGTGGACAAGTTGTCGAGGCGGAAGTGTCCAGTGTGTGACACGGAGTACATCGATCTCGATCAGGTTCCAGTGGGAGGAAAGGACTATGTCGGCAAAGGAAGGCAGACCGGTTCTCCTTGAAGAGCTTACGAGCCGGGAGTTCAAGGAGCTGGTCAAGAGGAAGCCGCTGGCGATTGTGCCCATGGGCTCTGTGGAGGAGCACGGAGACCATCTGCCGCTATGCACGGACTCGTTCCAGGCGGAGGAAGTCGCTCGCAGAATCGCCCTGGAGTTCGGCGGGATCGTGTGTCCGCCTATCCGCTACGGGGAATGCCGCTCGACGCGCAACTTCCCGGGGACGATATCGTTGGGTTTCGACACGCTTCGGATGCTCGCGACAGACATTCTCTCGGAACTCGACAGGAACGGGATCGACAAGGTGCTCGTGCTCACGGGTCATGCCGGGAGCTCGCACATGATGGCTGTGCGCCTCGGAGCCGAGACGGTCGTCGCGAGGAACCCGAAGCTCAAGATCGTCTTCCTGTCCGACTACGATCTCGCGTACGAGCTCAGGGGCAAGGAGTTCCCTGAGGATGACGGCCACGGCGGACTCATCGAGACCTCGAGGATACTGAACATCAGGCCGGAGCTGGTGAGGACGCCGAGGCCGAAGGGCGGGACCTGGGCCCCTCCCTACATGATAGTCCCGAACCCCGAGAAGTACATCCCCACGGGCATCTTGGGAGACTCGTCGGGCGCGACCCCGGAGAAGGGAAAGACCATAGACGACTACGTCGCCAACAGGCTGTGCGATATCATATCGAAGAGCCTCGGCATCAAGAGGGCGTGATGTCCTGGACTTGAAGGAGATGGCCGCCCGGGAGGCGGTGAAGCATGTCAGGGACGGGATGGTGGTGGGCCTGGGGAGCGGGTCGACTGCCAGCATCGCCATCAGGCTGCTCGGCGAGATGGTCCGGGACGGTATCGATATCGTGGGCATCCCGACATCGACCGCCTCGGAGGAGCTCGCCAGGGCCAGCGGGATCGAGGTCGTCGACCTGGCCGACCACTCGATTGTGAACGTCACCATCGACGGGGCCGACGAGGTCGACCCCGACCTGAACCTCATCAAGGGGCTCGGGGGCGCGCTCGTGAGGGAGAAGATAGTCGCCGCCGCCACTGAGTCGGAGGTGATAGTGGTGGACGAGTCGAAGCTCGTGGGTTACCTTGGGCAGAAGTCGCCGCTGCCTGTCGAGATAGTGAAGTTCGCGCACGAGGCCACCGTCAGGGGCCTCAGGGAGTTGGGTTGCGACCCCATCCTGCGGGCGAAGGAGGGCAGGCTATTCGTGACAGACAACGGGAACTACATCGCTGACTGCAGGTTCAGCAGGATAGGCGACGCGCGCGCCCTGGAGGCGGAGATCAACCTCGTCCCGGGCGTGGTAGAGAACGGCCTGTTCGTGGGCATGGCCGATGTGGTCGTAGTCGCATCGAAGGACGGCGTGCGGACGCTTCGAAGAAGGGCCTGACTAGGCGCTACTTCGCCAGGTCCTTCAACTGCTTCATGTTGCTCTCGATTTGCTCGATCTTCTTTTTCTCCTCGGCTTCGATCGTCTCGATGATTTTATCGAACGGGAGCGCGAGCTTGTTCGAGTGGACGGGCCTTCCCTTGCCCTCCTTCTTGATATCCCTCTTGGAGACCCACTTGCGCCTTCGGAGCTCCTGCATCGCGATTGACACCTCGGGCTGCCTGAGACTCGTGGCGCTTTCGATCTCAACAGAGGTCGTCTCCTCCTTCTTCCGCAGGAAAACAAGGGTCTTGGCGATGTTCTTGGACAGACCTGTGCGCATCAGAAGATCGACAAGGGTTTCGTCCTTCTTGGTCAGGCCTTTGTCCGTCATATTATGTGCCTAGCCATTTATTATTTATCCTATATATATCGTTTGTGATTCAAAGGCTCGATTGGCCCTCGGCGCCTGCCGACGGCCTGCTCGCATGCATCCAGAACTCGCGCTGCGACGGCAGTGGGCGGCAAGAAAGCCCCATCGTCTGCTCGCGCAGACGACCGCACTCATCTCGCCGGCGCATGCCCGACACACCCGCAGCTCCTCTTCTTGGAGCGTGTCGGCCCTCGATTTGCACAGGCGACCGCGAATCAGCCTTCAGACTCAGTGAAACTAGTTCCAGCCGGGCCAGATTCCGAGGTCCTTGGCGCGGAACTGCTCGCGGATCAGGCCTGACCTGGCTGCGTGTAGGAGAGCCAATGCTGAGAAGCCTGCACTCAGGAAGATGATTACCACAGCCGGGAGGAACGCTACCGTGAAGCCTCGCGTCGGGTCGATTCCCATGTCAGACAGCAAGGGGCCTAGGACGCTCCCACCCTGGACGATATGCGCACCAAGCGACCCGACGATAGCCGTCATCGCGAATCCTGCCACCGAGATGCAGACGAACAGGAGCGCCGATGCCGGGGATGTCCACAACAACCTGCCGAGCTTCAGCCTGATCAGGAGGGCAACGCTCCACAACACGAGTGCGAAGACCGTGATCACAATCTTGTTTCGCGTTATTGGGGAGTTGAGAAGACCGTCCGTCGGCCACGCCAAGGAGCCGGTGATTGCGGAGAGCACCATCCCAGCAATCCCCGCCACCAACGCAACGAGAGCGGTCGGTTCCAGGAGGCCTCTCAGAGCCCTCAACCGGTCAGAGGCCGCGAGCCTCTTCACGCTTGCCATCAGAAGCTGACAAAGGAACACTCCTCCCATAGCCAGAATCGCCAATGTCAGGAACCCCGCGTGCATCTCGGCCGTCAGCGAGTGTACTGCGCCCATGTCCAGCATCTAGGTGCCGCCTCCATGCGCCCATCTCCTGCGATGCAGGACGAATACCAGAACAACGATGCAAATCGTGATGATCGTAGCGCTCCCGGCTGCCGCTGTCCAAAGCATGTCTTCAAAGACCGAACCCGGGCTCTCCAAATCGAATATGAGCGGACCAGCCGACTTGTCGTAAGGGTTGCCAATCAATGCGTATAGCACGAGAGCGTAGATGTGGTGCTGCCCGCTCACGGAGGGCGCAACAAGCCTCCACTTGAATGAGGCGTTGCCAGAGTAATTTGTCATCTTGAAGTAGTTGTATTGCGTCCCCTGACCGCCCGGGTCCGCGACGATCGTCCAGCCGTTCTCGGTGGGCAGGCTGCCCGAAGCGCCGGTAGTGGATGCAATCAGGGCTCCGATGACGTTGGTGGGAATCTGGCCAGAGACGTTGACCCAGATGGAGACGTTCTGACCAGGGACCATCACTGCGCCTGCCGCGGGGGAAGATGCCAGCGTCACCCGGAGGTCATTGCTGCTTTGGTGGCATGAGGCTGCGCCGTACTGCTGGTTGCCCGAGTAGTAGCCATGAGATGATATCGGAGCAGCCTCAGCAACTAAGAGGATGATCAATGACGTCAAGGCGAGCATCATCGTTCTGATTCCTTTCCTCATCCCGAACCCTTGCGGGTCATCACTCTTTCTCTACATAATCCTCTCTCAATGCGCTGGCTTGTTCCTCGCCCAGGCGACCTCGGCTCCTCGGCCGCAGGAGGATGGTGATTCGACGCTGACGTCAGCCCAGTCCAGTTCCGCCGCCCCAATCATCAATGATGAGTCTCGAGAGTCCAGACGATCTCCGATGCGGGAGACGAGCAGGATGAGGAGAGTCCGCAATGGTGACCGACACGGGGCGTTTCCTCGCGGCGCCCTCACAGGGTGCCCTCCGTCGACAGCAATTCACGACAAACCCTTCTTCCAACAACCAAACCAGCTCCTCGCCTCAACTTCGCGGGGCGCGCACTCCCCGAACGTAAACGGGCTTTCCCAGCCGGGTGGAGTCACGCAGACGAGGCCCGGGCGTTCGGGGAGGCGCATCATTCACTTGCATAGCGTTGAAGATGCCGTAGGCTCGTCTGACCGAGACTTCGAACAACAGGCTGCGGAACCGCCCGCCCACCAAACATTATGAGGGTTCAGGTCGCTACGGTCCAACGGGTGCGAGGAGATGATGAAGGTCGTTGCCGTCAACGGCAGCCCGAGAATGGAGAAAGGACTCACGGACAAGGTCCTTAGGCCGTTCCTGAAAGGCATGAGGGAGGCGGGGGCCGAGGTGGACATCTACTACGCGAAGCGGCTCGACATCAAGCCGTGCAGAGGGGAATTCTACTGCTGGGATACGAAGCCTGGCAAGTGCTTCATCAGGGATGACATGAGGTCAATGTACGCCGCCCTCAAGCAGGCGGACATCCTAGTCCTCGCGACACCGGTCTACCTGCCGCTCCCCAGCGAGATGCAGGACTTCCTTAACCGGCTCGTCGCGCTGATAGACCCCGTGCTCACGAAGAGGAGCGCCAGGACCCGTGCCAGGCTGCGCCCCGATGTGAACATCCGCGAAATCGTCCTCGTCTCCACGGGCGGCTGGTGGGAGAAAGGCAATCTCAGTAGTTCGTAAACCACCTCCCCGATGAGCCAGCATTCCGTCGCGCTCCTTGC
>JBBIUZ010000017.1:0-1757 GCA_037439985.1 Methanobacteriota archaeon
CGCGCCCCCGCTACTCTGGAAGGCGGCGATGTCATACATCTTCCTGACAGGATGATCTCCGGGCTCACGCGGCGGACCAACGAAGAAGGGGTCCGTCAGATGAGCGACTGGCTCGAAGTGGAGGTCGAGACCATCGTCGACCCGACGATCATGCACCTGAAGAGCCATGTGACGTGTCTGGACAAGGGCACCATCATCTCCTCCAGGAGGTTCTCGGGCCGCAGGGCGCTCGACAGGTTCAAGGTCATCACCGTGCCGGACGAGGAGGCCTATGCCGCGGACACGCTCACCGTGGGCGGCACTGTGCTGATGCCTGCGCGTATGCCCAGGAGCGCAGCCCTCGTCAGGGCTGCGGGTTTCGATGTCGTCCCGGTCGACGTCAGCGAGTTCGAGAAGTGCGACGGCGCTGTCACGTGCCTGTCCATCCTTTTCTGAACGGTCAGTGCAAGGGCTTCTGATAGAACGTGAAGCTCTTCGCCGTCACGAAGTCCATCCTTTCGTACACTCGAACCGCACCGCTGGGGTTCTGGGCGTCCACGTCCAATGTAGCCGAGGTCATCCCGCATCGTCTCAGGATTCTGAGGCTCTCGGCGATCAGGGCGCTCGCAACCCCCTTCCTACGCCATTCCCGGGCGACGGCGATGCCCTCAGTATGCCCCCTTCTCCTGCCGTACTGCTTGTTCTCGGCGGCGTTTATGTACGTCCTGACGACCCCGACGGGCCTGTCCCCCGCCCACGCGACAGCCCACAGATTAGGGTCGCAAGTCGGCTCACTGAGACACTGCTGAAAGTGTGCCTCGTCGTATTGCTTCTCCGAGTAGTTCCTGTGGTCGCGCATCGCCTCCCGAATCAGTTCCCAGACCGCGCGCACGTCCTCTGGCCCGACAGACCGGATCGAGGCGCCAGCTGGCAGCGAAAGGTCGGGGATGTCATCCAGATCCTGCCGGACCATCTCGAGACTGTGGTGCGCCGGGAGATACCCCTCGCTCAGTACGAGCGACTTCCAGTCGTTCTCCTCGTCATTCGCCCAGGTCTCGAACATCTTCGTAACTCCAGTCGGATGAAGCGCGGCGATCTCCCTGAGACGGTTCTCGTTCCACTCTAGCAATCCCCTGCGCAGTCCAGTATGTCTCACCTCGGGGACGACGTAGGCCTGGTGCTTGTATAGCCATGGCCCATCCGTCAACTGGTCCCACTTGATTTCTCCGAACCCAACCATCTTCCCGTCAATCAGCGCCATCAACCTGTCCCTGTGAGGGTCCTGGTTGATCGGTTCTCTGTCCCAGACCCTGTAGTCGTCAGCAGTGATCGTCCATTCCACGCGGTCCGCGTCCCAGCTCTTTGCGATGACCTTGCCCATCACATCGTAGTCTTTCTCTCCCTCGAATGGCCTGAGCACAAGCCCGGGGATGCGAAGATGTGCTTGCGCCCTCTGCAACGGTTCCATCGAGCGCCATCCATGCGGAGCGGGCCTTTACCTTTTTCGATTGGGCAGAGACATATGGCGACGCTCAAGTGAAATACGCGGTATCGCATGATGGTCCTGAGGCTTGATGGGGGAGGGTCGCACATGACGATCACTGCAGTGGACATCCTGAAGGCGAGGAAGGTGCAGGAGGGGGTCGTGACCAGGACGCCGCTGACCTATTCCAGGGGGCTGAGCGAGATCAGCGGTGCCAGAGTGTACCTCAAGTGGGAGAATCTTCAGAGGACGGGCGCGTACAAGCTCAGGGGCGCGGCCTACAGGATGAGCCTGC
>JBBIUZ010000017.1:1768-16717 GCA_037439985.1 Methanobacteriota archaeon
GGAAGGGCGTGATAACGGCCTCAGCAGGCAACTGGGCGTTGGGGGTCGCGATGTCCGCGCAGGCTATGGGCATCAAGGCCGTCATCTGCGTTCCCGAGACCACGCCCAGGGTCAAGGTCGAGAGGTGCCGAGCGTTCGGTGCCGAGGTGGTCCTGCACGGGAGGTACTTCGACGAGGCCTTCGCGTTCTGCCAGGAGCTAGCCGCGAAGAGGGACATGACGTATGTGTCAGGGACCGACGACTACAACACCTTCGCGGGGCATGGCACGATTGCGCTCGAGGTGTCCGAGGAACTGCCGGAAGTCAGCACCTACCTGATCCCGGTCGGAGGGGGCGGCCTCGCGACTGGCATTGCGGTCTGGGCAAAGACTGTCAACCCGGACGTGAGGGTGATCGGGGCACAGTCAACGGCCGCCAGGACGATGCACGAGTGCTTCAGGGCGCGCGGGCTCGTCGAGGTCCCCGTCCCGCCGACGATGGCGGAGGGGCTCGCTGGCGGAATCACGCAGCTCAATCTCGATCTCGCGCTGAGGTATATCGATGACATTGTGCTCGCGGAGGAGAGCGGTCTCAAGGACGCGATTATCTGGATCCTCAGGAACGAGCGGCAGGTGATAGAGGGCTCCGCTGCCGTGGGACCGGCCGCGATTCTCCAGAGGAAGGTCCGCTTCGGCGCGGGCGAGGAAGTGGTGGTCGTGATTTCCGGGGGAAACACTGACCTCGAAATGCTAGGCTTGCCTAGCTAGCCCGCTGCCGGAGCTTGCGCGTGGCTCGTCGCCATGTGCTGCATGCGACGGTCTGTTGGAAGCAATGCTCGATGGCGCCTTGCGATGCGGGCGCCGCCCCGATGCTCCTCCTTCGGCCCTACTGGCCAGCGCCGCTTCGTTCTCCGCAGAGCTCGAGCGCGATCATCATGTACGCCCGCGCTGCGTCTCCCAGCTGGTCAACATGAACCGCCTCCTCGGCCTGATGGTACTTGGCCAGGTCCCCGGATTCCCCCGGACCGAGACAGATCACCGGAATCCCGAGTTCCTGCGCGATGAGGTTATCGTCAGCCTCCGACCGTCCGATGACCAGTTTGGGCCTGGTTCCAGTCAGTCTCGAGACGCAGTCCAGGGTGGTCCGGACGAGGGCAGAGTTCGCGGGCGTCAAGTAGGGATGGAACAGGTCCCCTGGACCGTTCTCGAGAGTTATGTACACCTTACTCCTGAGTCCAAGAGTCTCTATCACGTTCTCGATCTCCTTCTGGACGTCCCCGGGGCCGGGGCTCCCGGGAACGGGACAGCGAATCATCTTGATGTGGCACATCTCCGGAACGCTCAGGCTGCTCATCTCGCCAGAGATCCTCAATACCGTCTGGCCTTCAGCGAGAGGGGACCAGTCGTCCGCTGAGAGCCCATCGGCCGATCTGAGACCCATCGAATCGAGCGCGCACACGATCCTGGCGGCGTCCGAGACTGCATTGATCCCAAGGTGCGGGCTAGCGCCGTGCGCCGCCTTCCCGGTCACATCAATATCCCAGTAGAACCCGCCCCTCCTCCCGTGCGTCACCGCCGCGAGCCCTCCGAAGCCCTCCCCGACCACTACCGCCTTTGCGCTCCTCAGCTCCCCTCGTGCGAGGAGCGCCCTCGTCCCAGCGCTGTTCGTCTCCTCCCCGGAGACCGCCTGGAAAACCACTCTGTGGTTTCCGAGGAGCCCGCTATCTGAGATGCCCTTGAGCGCCACCATCATTGCTGCGAGTCCGCACTTCATGTCGAGCGCACCGAGACCGAACAGCATGCCGTTCTCGACCTTGCCCTCATAGGGGTCGTGCTTCCATCCCGCCATGACCTCGACCGTGTCGATGTGACCGTTCAGGACGATCGCGGGGGCGTCCTTCGGACCGATCTCCGCAATCACATCCGACCCGTACCCTTCTACTCCCACTGTCCTCGGCCCAAGCCCCCACTCGTCCAGTTTCGAGAAGATGAACTTCGAGACCGCCCCCTCGTGTTTGCTCGGGCTCGGGATTGCGATGAGCTGGCGGGAGATGCTCAGCACCATGTCGTCGTCCACAATCGCCCTCGCCGCTTGGAGGCCCTCGTCTGAGTCCATAGAGGCAGAGATACGTTGCTAGGTGAAAAGCATTGGCGGGTCGAAGTGTCGCCGCGCAGCCGCCGACGCCGTCTAGGATCGTCTAGATGATATGCCTTGTCGTGGTGAGTCCCAGTACCTTCGCACGTGAGGCGCAGCGGCTGAGCGCATCTCACTGACCATGAGATCGAGGGTCGGGATTGGGCTGCATGTACTGAGCGCTCAGTGGATCCTGCTGCAGGGATGTGGCAGCTGGCGGCTTCCGTTTCCTCCTTTGCAGGGCGATTATCAGGAGGACGAGGGCGACGGACACGACTACGATTGCGACGCCCGCGGCGTAGAATACTCCCGGGTTCTTGCTGACGCCTTTGGAATACGTGAAGGACGTGAGCGTCCAAGTCGTCTGCTCGCCCGCCGTCGTCTGCTGGCTCATCTGGACGTCGTTCCCGACCGCGTCGGAATACCAATACGTCGCCGTTCCACCCGCGAATATCGCCTCAAGAACTTGGCATTGGTAGTCCCCTGCGGGAACCTTCAGCTGGAAAACGCCCTCGTAGCGGTAGGTCACAGTATTGTTACGCGTGTACGATGCGTAGGTGATCGTGCCGTTCACGTATCTCGTGACCTCGGACCTGGAGGGGTAGCTTATCGTCCACCTATCTCCAGCGGCGAGGCTCGTCGGCAACTTGCCGAACCCGCGCGGAGGTGAGAAAGTTGTGATGTTGTGCTCCCATGAGTCGCTGGCCTTCGTCCAGTTGACCGAGGTGACCACGGCGTGCACAGACTGGTTGTATTCGTACCGCACCGTGTCCAAGTTGTCGACGTCATAGCATGTCGTTTCGCTCAGGGTTATGCTCCCGCTCAGTGTCCCATTCTGTGCCTCCCCGCTGAGGGCCAGAGAGGTGTCCGACGCGAGCACATACGTCGCGTACTCGGTCCCGTTCACGGAGATCCTCGTGGTCCCCACATAGGATGTGCTCATGGTTCCGGACATGCTCGTCCGCTGATATGTGTCAGTGACCTGGTAGTTCCAGATATCCCCCTTCGAGTAGTCGGTCGCCGCGACGTTCAACGCGGGCAGGAGCGCTAGGGCAACGACCGCGACCGAACACCAGACTAGCCGTCGGACAGTAGACATCGCGATGCCCCTCACCCGGGGTGTAGAGGTCTACTGTTTCTTCATTCTTGCCACGCTCGGAGCGGGCAGGGCGGGCAGGATCACACTCTCTGTCGTCATTCTCTCTGTCGACCGCCTCGACCGCCGGCCGATGAGCCGTCAAGACTGCACATGAGATTGACGCGTTTCGGCTGCGGCATTGTCGCGCTTCTCAGAAAAGGATAACTAACGCAATCCCGTATCTGAGAACCGGCGCTTCAGGAGGAACATGAGTCCCAGGGGGATTGAACGTTCGAGGGTCAGGGAGCTCTTGGCGGAGGAGGAAGCCAGGTTCGTGAGAGACCATCCTCGCTCGAAAGCGCTCTTCAGTAGGTCCCAGAAGGTCCTCTTGGCAGGCGTGCCCATGCACTGGATGACGAGATGGGCTGGTTCCTACCCCGTCTTCGCCGAAAAGGGGCGCGGGAATCGCGTCTGGGACGTCGACGGGCATGAGTACGTGGACTTCTGCCTCGGCGACACTGGCTCGATGTTCGGTCATTCGCCAAAGCCGGTCGTGGACGCCATCACCCGCAGGGTTAGGGACGGGATCACGATGATGCTTCCAACCGAGGACTCGATCTGGGTTGGAGAGGAGCTTCGCAGGCGGTTCGGCCTCCCATATTAGCAAATCGCTATGACTGCCACTGATGCGAACCGGTACTCCATCAGGCTGGCCCGCGAGGCGACCGGGAGACGGAAGGTACTCGTCATGAGCGGCTGCTACCATGGCACCGTCGACGAGGTCCTCGTCATCCTTGAGAACGGCAGGGTCGTCCCGCGCCGCGGTAACCTGTCCGCTCCGGTCAGGCCCTCGCTGATCACGAAGGCGGTCGACTTCAACGATGTGAGGGCAATGGAGAGGGCGCTGAGAGCGGGAGATGTGGCCGCGGTGCTCGCCGAACCTGCTATGACGAACTGCGGCATCATCCTTCCCGAGCCGGGTTATCACGACGAGCTCAGGTCTCTCACTCGCAGGTCTGGCACATTGCTCATTATCGACGAGACGCACACGCTCTGTTGCGGGATAGGCGGGTACACTAGGGAGCACGGGCTCGAACCCGACATGATTACGATGGGGAAGCCGCTCGCAAGCGGCGTCCCCGTCGCGGCCTACGGGATAAGCCATCACGTCGCTGACCTGGTGATCGATCACATGGCGAACGACGAGGACGAGAGCGGGATCGGCGGCACGCTCTCGGGGAACGCACTCCAGGTGGCGGCGATGAAGGCGACCATCGAGAGAGTGTACACTCAGCGCAACTTCGACAGGATGCTGCCCCTGGCACGCAGGTTCCATGAAGGCGTCGAGGGAGTGATCCGGTCCGAGGGCCTCCCCTGGCAGGTGACCAGGCTGGGGATAAGGATAGAGTACAGCTTCATGCCCAGGATGCCGAGGAACGCGGCCGAGGTGGATGCCCATGGGGACGCAGAGCTGGAGAGGTTGATGCATCTGGCGGCCCTCAACAGGGGCATCCTGCTGACCCCGTTCCATAACATGGCTCTGATCTCGCCCTTTACGATCCAGAAGGACGTCGACCTTCACACGAGCGTCTTCGGGGATTCCGTCGCAGCGGTGCTCCGCTGATGCCGGAGCGGCATGTCCAGCCGAATGTGGACGCCTGGACGCTTGTCCGCCCAGAGGGCCAAGGCCATCATAGCTCAGATTCGGACTCTATACAGCGGAAGTCTCTTTATGGGTGTTCTAATTGTACCATCTGGTCTTCCCATGAGAGCAGACGAACTTGTCGAGGACGAGCTATCGGGGTCGGAGGCGAAATCCTTTGTCTCTGAAATAGCGAAGTTTCACAGGATACAGGGATCGCCCATGTATCATGACGCCGCCATGTATGTCGTTGGCGAGCTTCGTCGGATGGGCATCAGGGACGCGCACATCCTGCAGTTCCCTGCGGACGGCAAGCAGAAGTTCTGGACCCACATCTCCACCCTCGGCTGGAAGATACAGAGCGCGGAGTTGCGCATGGTCGAGCCGAAGAAGCAACTGCTCGCGAGGTTCGACGAGATCCCGATGTCGCTTCACACATTCAGCACCGGCACGCCCAAGGGTGGCGTCACTGTGGAGCTGGTGGATGTCGGTACGGGGACTTCCGAGAGGGACTACCGGGGCAAGAAAGTCAAGGGCAAGATTGTGCTGGCGACCGGGAGCGCCAGGGAAGTCCACATCGAGGCCGTCGTGAAACGCGGGGCAGCTGGGGTCGTGACGGACACACTAGCGTACGAATTCCCGAGGGTCAGGGAGAGCGTCGATATCCCCGATGCGCGCTCCTACCAGGGCATATGGCCAACGGCGGAGAACGCCTCGAAGGTGAGGTTCGGCTTCTCATTGAGCAAGAGGCAGGGCGGGGAGCTGAGAGGATATCTCGAGGACGGCAAGACCGTGCGGCTTACGGCCGAGGTCGACGCCAAGCTGTTCCCGGGAAAGTACGATGTCGTCACAGCCACGATCAAGGGCTCCTCGAGGCCGGACGAGGAAGTGTTCCTCATCGCCCATCTATGCCATCCGAAGCCGGGCGCGAACGATAACGCTTCCGGGAGCGGCCTCCAAATGGAGATTGCGAGGACGATCACTTCTCTGATAAGGTCCGGCAGGATGAAGAGGCCGGCTCGGACGCTTCGGTTCTTTTGGGTGCCGGAGACCACAGGCACCGTCGCGCTCCTTTCCACTCACCCCGAGATGATTGAGAAGCTGGTCGCGGGGGTGAACATGGACATGGTCGGGGAGGACCAGGTGCTCAGCAGGTCAACCCTGCACTTCGAGGGGACCCCGGACTCGCTGCCGTCATACATGAACGACCTCACCATGTCCGTCATCGAGCGGTCGGTCAAGAGGCTCGATCGAATGGCCAGGGAGGGATTCGTGAGCGCATACAGGTACGCTAGGGTGCCGTTCTCCTTGGGAAGCGACCATGCGGAGTTCGTCGAGGAGTCGGTAGGGGTACCATGCGTGAGCTTCACGCAGTGGCCCGACTTGTTCTATCACTCCAGCTTGGACACGGTGGATAAGGTGAGCGAGGAGGGCCTGAAGAGGATTGGGTGGATCGTGGCCGTCGTAGCCCTCGAGGTGGCATGCGCGGATGCCGGCGCCGTGTTGAGGTTTGCCGGTCTTGCAAGTTCGAGGGGCCTTGTGAGGATTGCCGAGGCCGGGGGGAAGGCCACTGACGAGATGCTCGGGTCCGCGACCGACCCGATGCAGAAGGACAGAGGAGGCAGGCTCGCCGAGCTAGTCAGGCATCATTTCAGCAGCATCGAGCACATCCTAGAGCGCGAGCAGAAGGCGGTCAGGTCAGTAATGAGGCTGATCGAGAGCAGGGAGGTCCAGGAGTTCGTGGAGATGCAGGAGAGAGCACTGGCCGATGCGGCCCGTAGGGAGATCACGCGGCTGGGAAGGGTCACCACGGCCGCGTTGGATGGCACGGGCCTGGAGCTCCCGGACAGGGGAGCGAGCAGGACGGAGAGGATGTCGATGACCCTCATCCCGACGAAGAAGTTCAAGGGGTCACTTGAGGGGACACTGCTGCGGGACTTCTTGGGGGAGAAGGGGTACGAGCCCTACAAGAAGGCAGAGGAGAAGGACCCATACTTCACCAGGAAGTTGCCGGAGGTCTTGAACTTCGCGGACGGCAAGAGGACGGTGTGCGACATAGTTACAGCCGTCTCTGCGGAGTACAGTCCGACGGACACCTCGGATGTGCTGATGTACTTCAAGGACCTGGAGCGGATGAAGCTGTTGTCGTTCACGCGGTTGGATCCGTCGGCAGCGCGCCGCCGCAGACCCCCGATCGAGCTTCAGTGATGGCCCGTGCCTCCCGGCCGTCACAGTGGGAAACCTATTAGCCTCGCTCGACTTGTGTCTCTGCGATGTTCGGGAACGGGCTTGTCCTCAGGCGGACGGAGGACCTCAAAGAAATGGCCGAGCTTGGCAGAAAGGCCGGACTCGAGCTGGAAGGCCCTCTCAAGGGCGTTGTTCTGGCCTTCGGATGCTACTCGGGGAGCAGGCTCGTGGGGTGTGCCTCGCTCCAGTCGATTGATGACCAGCTCTTCCTAGAGTACGTGGCTGTGGACGAGGCCTTCAGGAATCGCGGGATAGGCGCGGCGGTTGTCAGGATGGTGGAGGAGGAGGCGCGCTCCAGGGGATTGACCGAGATGTGGGCGAAGGCTAGGCTGCCGGCGTTCTACGAGCATGTCGGGTACCGGGTCTACGAGGGTACATCTCACGGCCCGAAGTCCATCGCCGAGTGTCAGGCATGCCCGCAGTACCACACGACCTGTCGTCCGGCGCTCGTCTTCAAGAGGCTTCGAGCGTGAGGGTCACTGGATGACGAACTGGCCGGTATCGACCCACTCCTGCTTGAGCATGGACCAGAAGTCGACGGCGAGCTGCCTCAGGACGTACTCGTAGGGGAGCCAGCCGTAGCCCGTGTCGCCCCAGGTCTCGCCCCAGGAGTTCCTGATCAGCAGTGCTCCCTTGGTGGAGACGTCGCAATCCGGATTCCTTATCTGGAGCTTGTCGTCGTAGCCGGCTGCGACTACTGCATGCCCGCCGATGACCCTCTCGTTCCGGCACGGGAACGGAATCTTGCCCGTGTCCCCCGCCTGTCGGACCGAATCACAGACCGTGAAGCCGAACATGGCGGGTATGCCTGCCGCGAGAGACGCCTTCACGCTGTCGAGCGCGGCCTGCCCCGCGAGCCCTGCCGGGTCGTGTCTGAAGTACTTGATGCTCTTGTAGTTCTCGGCAAAGGAGTAGCAGAACGCGCTCGGCTCGGCATCGAACCCAGGATCGCGGTCCGTATAGGGCCAGTACTTCTCAGGAGGGACGCCGAAAAGCACCAGCGCTCCCATGGTCGACCGTATGAACGCGCCGCTGTCCCCTTCGAGTTCCGCGAGGTTCCTCGTGGCCTTGTAGAGGAACAGCCTGGACGCCTCGATGTGCTTCCCGAAGGCCCTCTTCTCGTAGTATTCGACGATGCCCGCGCCCGCATGGGCCGTGCACGAGCCAAGCTCCCCCTGGTCCTCGATCGGCGAGCACCACTTCCTCAGATCGACCAAGGTCGGCAGAGCCGTCCTCCAAGCCTTGCCCAGACCGGTCGGCCGCACGAGCGTGCGTATCTCCTTCATCTCAAGCAGCTCCTTGTTCGCGAATGAGTAATCCCGGAGGTCCGGATAGTCTGGCAGCCACCCCATTCCCTTCTTCCCAAGTTCCATTCTCGTCACCGTCCTTTGCCCGATCCAGAGGGGGCGCCCCCTCTGGATCGGCCCTCCCGACCAGGAGAGTGGCACAGGATAGGCCGAGAGCGGCAATGCGCAGAGATGCGGTCCACGATAGCTCTCGCCAAATCCCCCAGTCAATGTCCCGCAGCAGCCGGCAGGACCGTTCTGTGGACGGCAGTGTGAGTATTTGATGTTATTTGGGCCGCGTGGAATGCGCCGTCACAAAGCGATATAACTAGCACACGCGGATTCACCCCGCATGGTCGCGGTCCGGTCGCCAGGCCTGTGGCTCATGTCCGGCGCGCTGCTGATGCTCTTCTCGGTGCACATGGCCGAGTTCCTGTACGAGGGATATAGCGTTTCCCAGAACTACATCAGCGATCTTGGCGTCGGCCCGATGCCCTCTAGGGCGATCTTCACAGGCGGGGTCATCGTCTTCGGGCTGGTCGCGCTCGTCTCAGCCGCGTCGCTGAAACGCTCTCTTTCAGGGTCATGGATATGGTTCCTGATGGCTGTGTCCGCCATCGGCGCAGTCGGGGTCGGGATATTCAACGAGAACAGCATCCCGGGGGTTCATGCGGCGTTCGCAGTCGTGGCTTTTGCGTTCGGCAACCTCGCAGTCGTCTACTCCTATCGGCTGGTTCGTCCCCCCTTCTCGTACGTCTTCGTCCTACTCGGGGCGATAGGTTTTGCGGCGCTCGCGTTCATGGCGGGAAAGGTCTATCTCGGTATCGGCCCCGGCGGGATGGAAAGGATGATCTTCTATCCGGCGATGTTCTGGCTCATCGGGTTCGGAGCGTATCTGCAGGGAAGCTGGGTCGGGGTCAAGGGCTGAACATGCGAGGGGGCCTCAAGGCTCCGTCTTGTCGCCCGAGAGCGATGCGTGCACTTTCGGCATCAGCTCGCTGATACGTATCTTCTGCGGGCACTTCTCCTCGCACTCTTCGCATTGTTCGCATGCGCTCGCGCGCTCCTTCTCATCCATGAACCGCGCATAGGACATGCACGATCCGCGCATGTCATCGTGTATGATGCCGTTGTTGTATAGCTCGAAATTTCCTGGGATGTCCACGCCGTTCGGGCAGGGCATGCAGTAGCCGCATCTAGTGCACGGTATCGGAGTCCTCTCCCTGTACCTCGCCCGGATGCTGTCGATCAGTTCGAGGTCGCCTTTGCCGAGAGAGCCGATCCCCGACCTGCCGGCAGATGCTAGGTTCTGCTCGACCTGCTCCATGGTGGTCATGCCGCTCAGCACGACAGACACCTCCGCCTGGCTCCAGATCCACTGGAGCGCGAGCTCTGCGGGCGACCGTTTCTTCCTGTCTTCATCCACGACCTTCCTGACGGCCGCGGGCGGGTTGGCCAGCTTGCCCCCGAGCAGCGGTTCCATGACGACCACTGCCAGGCCCTTCGAGGCGGCGTACTTCAGGCCCTTCGTGCCCGCCTGGTTCTCGATGTCCATGTAGTTGTACTGTATCTGGCAGAACGTCCAAGCGTGGTACCCGTCGACGATATCCTTGAAGGCGCTGTGGTCGTCGTGGAACGAAAACCCGATGTTCCTTATCCGGCCGTCCGCGAGGGCCGCCTCCGCCCTTTTGAGCAGGCCGAGCTTCAGGACGACGTCGTGCCATCTCCTCCTGTCGAGGCCGTGAAGGAGGTAGAAATCGATGTGGTCGGTTTGCAGCCTCTGCAGCTGCTCGTCCAGGTACTTGTCGAAGTCCTCCTCCCTTCTGATCAGCCACACGGGGCACTTCGTCGCCAGCCTGACCTTCTCCCTGTAGCCGTCCGTCAGCGCTCTGCCCAGAATGACCTCGCTCAACCCCTTGTGGTACGGGTAGGCGGTGTCTATGTAGTTGACCCCCCGGTCAATCGCGAAGCGTATCATGCGCGTCGCTTCCTTCTCGTCCACCTTCTCCCCGGCCGGGTTGTCGTCCAGCGTGGGCAGGCGCATACACCCGAAGCCTAGCGCGGAGACATTCCAATCGAGCCTGCCGAACTTGCGGAACTTCACGTTCTCGACCATCCATCGATTGGGCGATGCCGATGCCCGCCAGATTCCCGTTGTCCGTAATCAAACTACTGCTCTCACGGGATTTCCTGCATCAGTCGAGGCGCTCGGCATGCCCGGGTTCCGTCCCCAGGTCGAGTACGTAAACGATACCCTTTGCGGCCCTCTCAGAGAAGTAGCTCGTCAGGCCATCGTCGAACGTGGCAACTTTCTTGAAGCCCAGTATCTCGTAGAACCTCCAGTTGCTCATCTGGTCGTCGGTGTAGAGCGTCACGAGCCTGCATCCCGCGGCCCTCGCCCTCGCCATGAACCTGTCGACAAGAGCCCTTCCCAAGCCTCGTCCGCGGTTCCTCGCATCGACTATGAGCAGGTTGATCTCAGCGTCCGCCCTCGGGACGTTCACGAACACCTTGAACTCGGTCATGAAGAAGTGCCAGAGAACCACCGGCGACATTCCGCTCGCATGTCTGTTGAACATGAACTGCGGGATCATGCCGAGCTCGGCCAGGGACGCGCGCAGCTGGCCCCTTCCGCCTGCCCCAGCGAGCCTTCCAAACAAAAGCCCCACGAGGCCGTGCGAGTCGAAGGCCACCTCATTCCGGTTCGAGCGCGCGAGGAATGACCTGACATACCCTTCCATGACCATGGGGTCCACATCCTGCTCGGGCTCCTCGGGGTCGGATGCCCAGGCGTCGTAGGCGAGCCTAGAGCACTCTCCTATGTCCTCCAGCCGCATCTCCCGGAATCCGATTTTCTCGTGTGCGTTACTCTCGGTCGACCAGCTCTCCACGCCGTCATCCTCCGCGCGCCGCCATACTGCATGCGTCGCGGAGTTACATAAATCTCGTCAAAGGGAACTGGTGCTGGCTGGTTTTATTATCACGTTCGACGATGCGGGTTAGAGGGGAGCAAGGGTGATTGACGAGGATCTTGCGGAGAACCTGCTCGACGCCGCATCCAGAGCATCGCCTCTACTGGCGGAGGTCAGGCTTGAGAGCACTGAGAGAAGGCAGCTGGCCTTGAAGAAAGGACAGATCGAGAGCGTGAGCTCGTCCAGCGACGAGGGGATGAATGTCAGGGTCATCCTGCCGTCGGGCGTCGGCTTCGCCTCCAGCAACGTAGTCACCAAGACTAAGGGGCTGCGACTCGTTCGACTGGCGGTGAGCCAGGCAAAGAGCGCCCGGAGAAGGGAGCCGTTCGTGCTGTCCCCGGAGAACGCCGCCCGGACCAGCTGGGAGGTCAGGCAGAAGACGCGACTCTCCGACTTGACCACCGAGGACAGGCTCGAGTACCTCAGGGCGATCGACTCCGCGGTGCAGAGCACGGGAGTCAATGTTCAGGGAAGGTACTTTGAGCTGAGGGACTGGGAGACCACCAGGTACTTCGTCAATTCCGAGGGGGCTCGCATAAGGTCCTTCGTCCCGCGTGTGAAGGTTGAATCCTACAATGTTGTCCTGGCCAACCGGGAGACGGAGCAGTCCATCAAGGAATGGGCCGGGACCGGTGGCTGGGAGGCGAGAGACACGTGGGACCTACCAAGGATACTTCCCGAGGAGATGCGCATGCTGAAGAGGCAGATCGAGCAGGGCAAGAGGCTCGAGCCCGGGAAGTACGACCTAGTCTGTGGCTCGGAGGTGGCTGGCATCGCGGCGCATGAATCCTGCGGCCATCCGATGGAGGCCGACAGGATAATGGGCCGGGAGATGTCCCAGGCCGGCCGGTCCTTCATATCGCGTGACATGATAGGCCATCGCATCGGGTCCGAGCATGCGACCGTAGTTGATGACCCGACCGTCCCGGGGTCCTACGGATACTACGAGTACGACGAGGAGGGCGTGAAGGCAAGGCCCAGGTACCTGTACAAGGAAGGGCTGATCAACGAGTTCCTGCACAACCGCGAGACCGCTTCGCGTATGGGCGTGTCTAGCAATGGCTCGTCTAGGGCGGAGTCTTACATCAGGGAGCCCATCGTCCGGATGGCGAACACCTTCGTGGCGTCGGGGGACTTCGGGGAGGACGAGCTTCTGAGGTCCGTGAAGGACGGCGTTCTGATGAACTCGTTCACCGAATGGAACATCGACGACAAGAGGTACAACCAGAAGTATGTGTCCCGGGAGGCGTACTTCATCAAGGACGGCGAGATCGCAGGACCCGCGCGCAAGGTCACGATCGAGATAACCACTCCCGGCTTCTGGTCCGCCTTGGATGCGGTCTCGAAGAGCGTGCGGTATGATGCCGCCGAATGCGGCAAGGGCGACCCGGCCCAGAGCATGTCCGTCTTCACGGGCGGGCCAATGCTGCGGCTCAAGGGGGTGGTTCTGAGATGAAGAACCTGAGGGAGATCTCCCAGGGAGTCGTGGACCTCGTCAGGTCCGAAGGAGCGGACGATGTCATTGCCGAGGCGATAGCCACGGACGTCAAGCAGGTCAGGTTCTCCAACAGCCAGGTGGACGCTGTGAACTCCTGGTCGGAGGAGCACCTCGCACTGATGGTCGCCGTAGGCAACAGGGTCGTGTCGTCCGACATCAGAACGCTCACGGATGTGGGCCCGCGTGCGCGTGCGCTCGCGGCCTTCGCGAAGAAGGCTCCTCCCAGCAAGACGTACGGGGGCATCGCGTCCGGGAGGTTCAAGTACAGGCGGGGAAGGCCGGACGCGAGGATATCCGATCTGAGAGACCCGTCTCGCTTCGTGCACGATGCGATTGCTGGCGCGGAGTCCGAGGGCGCGAACAACGTCGGGGGCACATTCTATGCCATCCATGACCGCGTGGGGCTCGCTTCCTCGGCGGCTGTCCTGGCGGCCGACGAGAGCACCGCGGCCTACCTGTCAGTCAGGGCGTTCTTCCAGCCGGAGGCGTCTGGGCACGCAGTCTGCTGCACCCCGATCCTTGCTGGCATGAAGAGCAAGGAGACAGGCGAGCGCGCCGGCCGACTCGCGGCGAGCGCGAAGGACCCTGTCCTAGGCGAGCAGGGGAAGTTCGACCTGATCGTCGAGCCGCTCTGCGTGGGGAGCTTCGTTCAGTCGACCTCGGGCATGCTCAGCGCGCTAAGCGTCGAGATCCACAACTCGATGTTCGTCCGCAAGATCGGGAAGCGAGTCGCCTCCGACCAGGTGACGTTCGTCGATGACCCGACCGTGAGCTCGACGACGAGGCGAGCCTTCGACCACGAGGGCGTCCCGACCCGGCGGAACGTGCTAATCAGGAACGGCGTCCTGAAGACGTACCTCCACAACACGGGGACGGCCAAGCGATTCAAGACCAGAACCACAGCCAACGCGGGCCCGTTCGTGCCCATGGCCCAGCCTGTCGCCTTCCACCCGGTCGTCATCCCGGGGGACTGGAAGACGGACGAGCTGATCGCGGACACAAAGCACGGGCTGTACCTCAACAACACCTGGTACACGCGGTTCCAGAACTACTCGACGGGCGAGTTCTCGACCATCCCGAGGGACGCCATCCTTAGGATCGAGGACGGCGAGATCGCCGGTGCCGTGAAGAACGTCAGGATAAGCGACAACATGATGAAGTTCTGGAAGAACATCGACGCGCTCACGAAGGCCACGCAGGAGGTCTACTGGTGGGAGGAGGCGGCTCCTCCGTCAACGCTGCCCACCGTGAGGGCCAAGGGCATGACTATCACACGGTCCGCGTAGGCGCTGACGGACAACGCTGCGCATACATTCCGCGCCGGTGGCGTACAGCACCGGGTGGGCTCTCGCAGGCCGCGGGAAGCCGGGAGGAGTGGAACGAGGGTTAGCATACTGCACGCCGTTCCAGCGGCGGTTCCGGTTGCCCCCCGCGAGTTAAAATAGGTTCGCGGCATTCGCCGTCCCAGGTGTCCAAGGTGGGAATCGAGGCACCCGGGCAGACGTGGCATGATGAAGACGGTTGTCGTTGGTGTCGGGGCAGTGGGCTCGGTGACAGCCGAACTCCTGGCGCACTCCGAGGAGTTCGACAGAGTAGTCGTGGCCGATGTTGACATCGAGAGAGCGAGGAATGCGGAGAAGAAAATCTCGAACGACAAGGTCGAAGCGATCAGGCTGGACGCCTCGAACGTGGACGCGATGGCGAAGGCATTCAAGGGCGTCGACCTGGTGCTCAACGCGGTCATACCGCGCTTCAACTGCGGGATCATGGATGCCTGTCTCAGAGCCGGCTCGAGCTACTCGGACATGGCGTGTGACATAGCGAAGGACGCCACCCCCGTCGGCGGGATTGTGAATGAGACACCCCTCGTGTGGGAGATCAACAGGTATGACGGGCCTTTCAGGAAGAAGGGTCTCACAGGCATGCTCGGCATGGGCTGCGAGCCCGGGCTCGCCAATGTGTTCGCCAGGATCGGCAGCGCTCCGGGGCTTGCCGGGCGCAATCTGAAACTGATCCGTGTGGCAGGTCTCTCCGACCAGGTGAAGAGCGATCTTCTTGCCAGGCTGCCGGTCCGCGAGGGCCAGGATCGGTCCCGGATCGCGCGGCAGCCTAGG
>JBBIUZ010000017.1:16727-19059 GCA_037439985.1 Methanobacteriota archaeon
GGATCGGCGCGGACAGGCTCGACCGCGTGAAGAGCATGTGCGTCAGGGACGGGGACAACGGCTTCGTCGAAGGGTACGAGTTCGCCCCGATGTGGTCCCCCGAGACCCTGATCGAGGAGGTTCTCATGCCCGCGACGGTATTCAAGGATGGCCACTACAGGAAGATGGGGTCGCTCCAGGGCAGGGAACGGATGCGGTTCCCGGACCCCGTTGGCGAGCTGACC
This sequence comes from Methanobacteriota archaeon, assembly GCA_037439985.1. Taxonomy (GTDB): domain Archaea; phylum Thermoplasmatota; class Thermoplasmata; order UBA10834; family UBA10834; genus COMBO-56-21. Next base: position 16,952 of record JBBIUZ010000017.1, read on the forward strand.
TTGTTCAACGTGGACCATGAGGAGCAGGAGACACTCCCGATGTACATCGGCGAGGTGCTGGGCAAGGGGTGTGACTACTGCGATTTCAAGATCGCCTTCGACGAGGCGACTGTGGAAACGATCAGGACGATTGGGAGGATTGGGCTGTCCAACCCGAACAAGATCAAGGTCAAAGGCGTCGAGGTCTCCCCGAGGGACTTCGTCGCCGCATGTCTCCCGGACCCTGGGGCTCTAGGTCATCTCGCAAAGGGAGATTACATCGGCGGCACGATCGTGACCGGCGTCAAGGACGGCAAAGACCGAGGCTGGTTCCTGCACACGCACATGAACCATCAGGACTGCTTCAAGAAGCACGGCCACAGCGCGACGGCCTACACGGTCGGCGTTCCCTTCGCCATCGCCGCGCTCCTGTTCGCCCAGGGGAAGATCAGCGCCAAGGGCGTGTTCCCGCCTGAGATGGTGGATCCCGAGCCGTTCGTGAAGATGCTGCCCAAGTTTGGGATGACCTATCTGGAGAAGAAGCTGTGACCTCGCGGGCCCTCAGAACAGGACATCCTCGCTGAGGATGACCCTGCCGTCCCTGGTGGAGACCCCTTCGCTCTCGACATGCTCCCTCCTGCCCGCGGCGGCCTCCACGTTCCCGCCGAATCTGCCATCCGACCTGACGACGCGCCAGCATGGGACGATCGGATAGAGGGGGTTGTTATGGAGCGCGTTCGCGACGGCCCTCGTGGCCCTCGGCCTGCCTATCGCCTTGGCTACCCTCAGATATGTGGTAACCTTCCCGAACGGCACCCTGAAGGCCGCGACATACACCGCCTGCTCGAACTCGGACCAGCCGTCGAGACACCTGAGCACATCCTGCTCCGTCTTCACGTCCGCTTTCTTCATCGCTCCGTCCCCCTTTGTTCCTGCGTCTCGAGGGCTAATTCGCGCATTCGAGTAAGCCCTTTTCCTGGGGGGTCCGCGCAAGTACTCCCTGCGCGCCCCCGAGAGACGCAAAGTAGACATACCTCAGAGTCAGTTTACAGGATTAGACTGCGCCGCAGCACTGACTGCAAATGGGAGTCAGGCCGTCCAAGCGCCCGCTCGGATGAACCGGAATCGAGTCGATCCCGGTAGCGGCGCACAGGAAGTAATGGACTGGGGGGAGGAACTGAATGCATAGTCTAGCGAAGATTGTCAGCATTTTCGCCGTCTTCGTGCTCGCTTTCAGCATGGCGGGGACTCTGGTGTCCGCGTCTTCGGCGGGCGCGACCGGCGTGAACGGGATTGAGAAACTGGAGCCCAGGCTGAAGGCCGAGTTGACCTCCATGCTGAAGGTCTCCCCGAACGAGAAGATACGCACGCTCGTGTTCCTTGCAAAGGGCACGGACGCAGCTGCGGCCGGGAACATGATCACTGGGGATGGTGCTCTGGTGAGCAACGAGTACAGGTCCATCGGAGCGGTGGCCGCATCCGTCCCTGCGAAGTCGTTACTGAGTGTGGCCTCCTTGCCTCAGGTCTCGAGGATCTTCCTCGACAACCTGAGATGCGACATACCCATCCAGACAGACGGATTCGCATCGGACTACGCCAAGATTTACAACACCACGAGTGGGATCTGGTATGCATCGACGCCCTACACGATGGGCGTGGACAAGGTCTGGGCCAAGGGGATAGACGGGAGCGGCGTGCGTGTGGCGGTGCTCGACACGGGCGTCGATGTCACGCAGAACGACATCTCGTCGGCGATATACGCCACGAAGTCGTTCACTAGCGAGCCGTTCCACGATGTGGAGGGCCACGGAACATCCACTGCGGGCCTTGTAGCGAGCCAGGCCGTGAACACATACTGGGGCTTCATCAAGGTACAGGGGATGGCGCCTGGCGCGAAGATCATGGCGGGAAAGGTCCTGGGAGACAATGGGTACGGCTGGGACTCCTGGATCATAGCCGGCATCGAGTGGGCCGTTGACGGCCCTGACGGCAACCCGTACACGCCAGACGGTGCGCAGATCATCAGCATGAGCCTTGGCGGCCTGGAGGTCCCCAACGACGGTAACGACCCGACCTCGCTGGCGCTCGATCGCGCGGCGAGCTACGGCGTCGTGAGCTTCGTCGCGGCT
>JBBIUZ010000018.1:0-18889 GCA_037439985.1 Methanobacteriota archaeon
CGAGTGGTGACGCCCTCGATGCGAGGCCTTCGCATTTAGTCTTTCCCCTTGGTCAGTCCAGAGTCAGTAGCGCGGTTGCTCGTCGTTGCTGCGGGTTGCTTTTCTGTGCCCGGCGCGACCTGGATCACGCCGGTCTCGTCGAGCTTGCGGAAGCCCTCGCGCATCTGCTCCACGGTCAGGTGCGTGTACCTGCGGGTCATCGCGCGGCTGCGGTGCCCGAGGATGTCCGCGCGGACATCAAGTGGCAGGATATCGAGTACGCTCTCAGGAACACGAAGTCTCCCAACCTTGCCGTCATCGGGTTCGACTCTCTCGAGTCCGTCTATGGCCCGGGCGTTCTGGACGGGATGATGGAGTTCCTGACATCATTCCTCAACAGCGATGGCGTGTTCGTGGCCACCACCACCCCGTCCGTGAAATCAACCAACAGGCTCTCCGACCTCGCTCACACTCATTTGAGGATCGACAAGACCTCGGGCGTGACGCTGATCAGGGGCGAGGAGCCGTTCACCGCACCCTATTCGATGACGGACGCCGCGCCCGGCGACTTCAGGCCCAGGCTCGTGCCGATACTCTGATACTGGCCGGTTCGGTACGGGGACCGGAAGGGCGCGTACGAAAAGGTACCGCCAGCGTCAGTGCTTGAACAGCCTGAGCCCGCTGAAGATCATCGACATGCCCTTTTCGTCGGCGGCGGCGATGACCTCCTTGTCGTTTACGGACCCGCCGGGCTGTATGATGGCCGAGACGCCCACGGTTGCAGCGGCGTCGACGCCGTCCCTGAACGGGAAGAACGCGTCGGACACGAGCACGCTGCCCTTCGCCTCCGGACCTGCCTTCATCCCGGCGATCTTGGCTGAGTCGACCCTGCTCATCTGACCTGCGCCGATCCCCACGGTCCTCTGGTCCTTCACCAGGAGGATCGTGTTGGACTTGATGTGCCTGGCGACCTTGACCCCGAAGACCATGGCATCTATTTCGCTGTCCGTCGGGGCCTTCTTGGTCACGACCTTGAGCTTGGACCTGTCCAGCTCGACGAACGCATCCGTCTGGACCAGCAGCCCACCCTTGACCTTCGTCATGAACAGCCGCCCGTCCTCCCTCCCGATCGGCACGTTCGTCCTCAGGAGCCTGATGTTCTTCTTCGCCTCAAGGTGGGCCTCGGCGTCCGGGTCGTAGGCCGGCGCCATGACGGCCTCAACGAAGTGGCTTCCGATCTCCTTGGCGGTCTCGAGGTCCACAGGCCTGTTCAGGCCTACGACGCATCCGAAGGCACTCAGCGAGTCCGCGTTGTAGGCGACCCTGAACGCCTCTGCGATCGTCTTCGCGCTGGCGACTCCCGACGGATTCGTGTGCTTGATCACTGCCGCGGTCGGCAGCTGGAAGTCGGATACGATGGCGAGGGCCGCGTCCAGGTCGATGACGTTACAGTAGGATACCTCCTTCCCGTGCAGCTTCTCGGCCGCGGCGACGCTGAGCGCTGTCTGGTCAAAGAGATCTCTGTAGAAGGCGGCCTTCTGGTGCGGGTTCTCGCCGTACCTGAGATCGCCGAGCTTCTCGAAGGACAGCGTCAGGTTCTTGGGGAACTGCTCCCCGCCGAGTCTCTTTCCCAGGAACTGCGCGATGGCGGAGTCGTACCTCGCGGTCGCGCGGAAGGCCTCGAGGGCCAGCCTCCGCCTGGTCTCGCTCGACAGCTCGCAGTCGTTCTCCCTGAGTTCCTTGAGGACGGGCTCGTACTGGGCTTGGCTCGTCACGACGGCCACTGCGGAGTGGTTTTTCGCGGCGGATCTGATCATGGACGGACCGCCTATGTCGATGTTTTCGATCGCGTCATCGAGCGCCACGTTCGGCTTCGCCACTGTCGATTCGAAGGGGTACAGGTTGACGACGACCATGTCGATGGGCTCGATGCCGTGCCTCCTGATCGCTTCCATGTGCTCAGGTTTCTCCCTCATCGCGAGGATCCCGCCGTGTATCGCGGGATGGAGGGTCTTAACCCTCCCGTCGAGCATCTCCGGGAACTTCGTGACGTCGGATACGCCGACCACCGGGACGCCGGCCTTCTCGAGCGCGGCCATCGTGCCTCCGGTCGATAGGATCTCGATCTCGCATTCCTTCAGTCCCTTGGCGAATTCAATCAAGCCTGTCTTGTCAGACACGCTCACCAAAGCCCTCTTGACCTTACTCATTCTCAGTACTCTCCGCTTGTCGCTGTGGCCACCCTCCACCTGCGATGCGAAGGTGTGCCACAGTGTTATTCCCTGATTGTTTATAACGATTTTCGTAGGCGGGGCTCGCTCTCGTAATCCCCGTGTGTCTGCCCGCCGGCAGACTCCCTCAGAAGGTCGGCCGGGGCAGCAGCCCCGCCATCTCGACTATCCGCGGGACGATCTCCTCCCATGCGACGGCCATGATGTGCACGCCGTGGACTCCCTTGACCGTCTTGAGGTGCTCGATCTGCTCGACGCAGAGCCTGATTCCCTCCTCCTTGGGGTCCTTCGCGCTCTTCACGCGGTCGATGATGTCGTTGGGGACGATCATGCCCGGGACCTTGTTCTTCATGTACCTCAGGGCCCCGGCCGACTTCACGGGCATGACCCCTGCCAGAATGTGCACTTTCCTGTCGAGCTCGCGCGAGCGCACCTCATCCATCCACTTCTCGAACATGCCCATGTCGAAGATGGCCTGGGTCTGGCAGAAGTCAGCTCCCGCCGCCACCTTCTTCCCAAGCCTTGCGGCCCTGAACTCGTAGGGCGTCGCGAATGGGTTCGCGGCGCAGCCGAGGTAGGTCCTCGGCGGGTCCTTAATCACCTCGCCTCCGATCTGCTTCCCCTCGCGCCTGAGCTGGTCAAACGCCTGCAGCTCGACGATCGAATCGAGGTCGAACACGTTCTTGGCCCCCTTCTCGTTCCCGAAGGTCTGGTGGTCCCCGGTCAGGCACAGCACGTTCTTCACCCCGAGAGCCGCCGCCCCGAACAGGTCGCTCTGGAGGGCTATCCGGTTCCTGTCCCTGCAGGTCATCTGTATGACCGGTTCCACGCCCTCCCGCGTGATTACGACGGCGCTTGCTATGCTCGACAGCCGCACGACCGCCGTCTGGTTGTCGGTCAGGTTAAAGGCGTCTGCAAAGCCCTTCATCATCTTGGCGTGGTGGATGAGCGGCTCGGGATTCGCGGACTGCGGAGGCCCGATCTCGGCCGTGACGGCGAACCTTCCGGATTCCAGGACTTTCTCGAGGTTGCTCCCGGCCTTCACTAGATCCCCTCCCTGCCCTTCTTCTGATGGGGCGTGAGCCTCGCGTCCTCGCGCACATACGTCCTACGCCCGCCTGCGTGGCTCGTGGACCAGTCCTTCGCCGGCGTGATTCCCTCTATCAGGTCGAGCCTGTTCTGCAGCTTGAGCCTATCATAGATCGCAGCCCAGGCGCAGTCGACCTCCAGGTTCACTTCGCACTTCCTGTTAGCCGAGCCCCCGCACGGGCCGTTGAGCATGCTCTTCGCGCACCTGGCTATGGGGCAGATGCCTCCGGTCGTGTGTATGATGCAGTTCCCGCATCCGACGCACTTCTCGGACCACACGCCCTGCTCCTCCGGAACCCCGAACATGCCCGTGTTCAGCCCCGGGAAAGTCAGGTGTGAGGGGTACATGTCCCCGATCGTCTGCGCGCCGAGGGAGCAAGCCATGGAGAGAGTGACGTCGGACCCGAGTATCTTCTCCTCGACCTCCTTCACCCATTCCTTCTCGCACTGCCTCTCGACCACGAGGGCCTCGAATTCCTGTTCCCTGCCCACCTTCTTGTTCTTCACCTTGAGGGCAGAGACGAGTGTCTTGACCTCCTTCTCGCCGCCCGCGAGGCAGATGGCGACGCAGCTCCTGCAGCCGATGACCGAGATCTTCCTGTAGGGTGCGAGCATCTCCTCGATCTCGTTCAGAGGCTTCCTCCTCGCGACTATCATTGTCTCTCACCTCCGATGGGGCCGAGCTTCCTGGCCACGGCGACCATCTTCGAGACAATCTCAGGGAACACCCAGGCGTTCGTAGAGGCGGCGTTGAACATCTCCACGCGCTCCTTCTCGATCCCTAGCTCTGAGAGCATCTGCTTCACGTGCTCGACACGCTTCCTGCCCTCAATCGAGCCCGTGTCGTAGTAACAGTTTTTCTCCAGGCATCCCAGGACGAACACGCAGTCCGCGCCGTCCTCTAGCGCCTTCAGCATATGCAGGCCGTCCACCCGTCCAGTGCACGGGACCTGCACGAGCCTCACGCTCGCATCGATCTGCTTGCCGCTCCTGGCGGACAGGACGGCCGCGTCCATGCCGTGCCTCTCGCAGCAGAACCCGACCACCTTCGGCCTTCTTTCCACCATCAGAAGTCACCTCCTATTAGCTCCCGTGCCTGGGCCATGATCTGGTCGTCTGTGAAGTGGCGGAGTTCTATCGCCTTGCTGGGGCAGATGCCGACGCACATGCCGCATCCCTGGCACAGCTGGACCCGAATCTCGGCCTTGCCCACACTGCCTATGAAGGGCGCCTCATAGGGGCACGTCCTAACGCACGTGAGGCACGCGGAGCACTTCTCCTGCGTCACCTCCGCGACAGAGCCGCCGAACTCTATCTCTCCCCTGGCTACGAACTCCCCGGCAATGGAGCCTGCAGCCTCGCCCTCTGACGCCGCGACGCTGCTCGTCTTGGGGAAGAGCGCTGAGCCGCACACGAATATGCCCGGCCTGGGGGTCGTCACCGGCCATCTCTGGATGCTGCCGCGCCGCACCCCCCCATCCGCGGACAGGGGGATCCTGAGCGCTTCCGCGATTACCTCGTTGTCCTTGTTCGCGGGGATGGATGAGAACACCAAAGTGCCGAACCTTATGGCCAGCACCTCGTCCAAGGCGAGGTCCTTGACCGCGAGCACGGTCGGCTCCTTGGGATCGATCTTCGGAGTCGCGGACCTGTCGTACCTGACGAACTTGATCCCGAGGTCCGCGGCGTCCTTGTATGCCAGCTCGGACAGCCCCGAGGCCCTCATCTCCTGAAAGATCACATAGACATGCTCCTCGGGCGACAGCCTCTTGGCCCGGGCTGCGGCCTCGAGCGTTTCGTCCCAGGCATAGTCCTGGACCTTCATCGTCTTGCCCGCCGGATCCGGGGTATCGACGAACACCACGGGCCCTTTCGGTGCCTGGCCGGACTGGAGCTGCTCGTGGAACTTGTAGAGCGGGATCGCGTTTCTGGCAGCCTTTGAGAGGGGCCCTTTCAGCTGGGTCCACCCTCCGCCAGTCGCGACGACGATGGCCGCAGCATCGAGACTCTCGAGCTTCTCGCCCGCCTTGATGGTCAACTGGTAGTTCCCGCCGTAGCCCTTGGCGCCGACCACCTGCGAGCGGGGCATGACGACACCCGGGGCCTTGAGCGTCCTGGCGGACTTCTCGATTAGTATCGTGTGAGCGCCCGTCTTGGCCGCGGCCTGCGCCGCGGCCAGGCCGGAAACGCCAGCTCCGATGACGACGACGTTCCTGGTCTTCATCGGCTCCTTCTCCTTCACGACCGGGGTCAGAAGCCTCGCCCGCGCGAGAGCGGCGGCGAGCATCGTTTCCGCCTTTGCCTGTGCGCGCTCTGGCTCGCCGCCGTTCGGCAGGGCCACCTCATCTCGGATGTTCACTACCTCGATCATGAGCTCCCCGATCCCGGCTCTCCTGTAGGCGTCGAACAGTGCGTGGGCGATGTCCTTCTTGCGGCAGGCTAGAACCACGGCCCGGTCCGCCTCCAAACGCCTGGCACTCTCCACCAGGGCGCCCAGACCCTTGCCGTCGCACACGCAATCCGCCGCGACGACGGACACGACATTGCTCGCGCCTACCGCGAGCTTGGCGAGATTCTCTACATCGAGCGTCGCCGCTATTCCCGTACAACACTTGCAGATGACCACCTGGATGGCTGCGGCCTTCGTCATTCCACCCCCTTGTAAATCCTAGACGCGGCCGCGATTGCCCTCACCGCGGACTCCTCGATGTCCATCGGTTCGGTGACGGCACCCACGACGTAGACTCCCTTGCTCTCGAGCTCGGGCGAGCCTGGAGCGAACCCGTTGGGGGCTATCTGGATCCCGAGCGATCTCGCGAGCTCTTCTGACGCTCCTGCAGGCCTCATTCCCACAGAGAGCATGACGAGGTCGTACTCCTGTTCCTTGATGTCGAGGTCGGTCTCGCTCGCCGCCCTGACAACGAGCTTCCCGTCATTCCCAAGGTTTACAGCCGCGGGCATCGTCCTCAGAAGCCTCACGGCCTTCTTGCCCTTGGCCCATTGTTTGAAGTCGTCCTGGGGCTCGTAGAGCGTCCTCAGGTCCATGAAGTAGAAGTCGAGGCTAATCTCGGGGTCGGTGTCCAACAGCAGTTGGGATATCTTGGTGGCGTACTTGCAGCAGAACTTGGAGCAGTACTCCACACCCTGCTTGACGCTCCTGGATCCCACGCACTGTATGACCGCGATCTTCCTCGGGCTCCTGCCGTCGGACGGCCGGACAAGCCTCCCACTCTCGTTGAGGATCCTCTCGGCGTCCACGCTCGAGATGACGTCCTTGAGTGTCCCGCAGCCGAGTCTCGGGACCTCGCAAGCGTCGACGGGTTCGATGCCCGTCGCGTAGACAACCGCGCGCACCTCCCGTCTGACCTTCCTCGCGCGGTCCTCGAAGTCGACCGCTTTGACTGGGCAGATCTGGGCGCACATGTCGCACTTGCCCTTCTTGAAGTGCAGGCACTTCGACCTGTCTATCCAGAATGTCCTCGGCAGACCCGTGCCCGTGGGCGCGAATATCGCTTTCCCTTCGACGGGGCACACGTCGGCGCACTTGCCGCAGCCGATGCAGTCGTCCGTCACGTACCGTGGGGCAATCTTGATCCTGGCGGAGTACCCGTGCTCCGTCCTCTCAACTGAGACGATCTCGGACAGGAGCAGCACCTCGGCCAGCGGCTCCGTGAGCACGTCGCTCGCGCGGTCGATGGCAAAACAGGCACCGCAGTTCCTGCACTCGACAAGGCCCTTGCAGGTCAGCTCGCGCGCCATGCCGCCCAGGGATTCCTTCTTCTCGACGAGCACGACCTCGGCCCCTCGGTCCACAAGGGACTTGGCCGCCGTCAGGCCCGCAGACCCACCTCCAACTACGAGGACTTTGTTCATCGCGACCCTCCAATACTGCGTTCCCAGCCGCCCAGTCCCGCCGTCCGGAGGCGGCGGGTGCGGCTGGATGGTGCCGTCGGAGAAAGAAAGCCCCTCCAGTGGCCTCCGGGGTTGTAAGAGGTTTCGAGCGCCCGGGCACGCCACCCTGAGGGCGCGCAAGGCTCAGTTCAGGCCCGTTATGTGGCCGTTGTCATCTATGTTGATGCTCTCGGCCGCTGGCACGGTCGGCAGGCCCGGTATGGTCATCATCTTGCCCGTGAGCGGGACGATGAATCCCGCGCCGGCGGAGACCCTGACCTCCCTAACCGTCAGACTCCAGCCCTTCGGGGCTCCCTTCTTCGCAGGGTCATCGCTTATCGACAGCTGTGTCTTGGCCATGCAGATAGGGAGCTTGTCGAGCCCGGCCTTCTCTATGGCCTTGATGTCGTTCGGGGCAGTCCCGTTGTAGATGACCCCGTCCGCGCCGTAGATCTCCTTGGCGATGATCTCGATTTTCTTCATGATGGGGAGCTTCTCGTCGTAGAGATAGTGGAAGTTAGACTTCTCCTTCTCAAGGGATTCCAGCACGGCCTTCGCGAGATCTGCGCCGCCCTTCCCGCCCTCGGCGAACACGCGCGAGTGAGCGGACCTCACGCCCAGCTTGTCACAGTGCTTCTTGCACAGATCGAGCTCCTCCTGGCTGTCGCTCGGGAATCTGTTGATGGCGACGACGACGGGCACTCCGAATTTCTTGATGTTCTCGATGTGCTTGTCCAGGTTGGCGAAGCCCTTCTCGAGGTACTCCAGACTCGGCTTGCTGATGTCCTTCTCGTTCATGCCGCCGTGCATCTTGAGTGCCCTGACGCTCGCGACAAGCACCGCGACGTCAGGCTTCAGCCCGGCGGCCCTGCAGACGATGTCGAAGAACTTCTCCCCACCAAGGTCTGCCGCGAAGCCGCCTTCCGTCACGACGCAGTCCGCCATCTTGAGGGCGTACTTGGTCGCGATAATCGAGCTGTTGCCATGGGCGATGTTCGCAAAAGGCGCTCCGTGTATGAATGCTGGCTGGCCCTCGAGCGTCTGGACAAGGTTGGGCGCTATCGCGTCCTTGAGCAGCAGGCACATCGCGCCCACGCCCTTCAGCTTGTCAGCCGTGACGGGTTCGTTCTTGAATGTGTACGCGACGACGATCTTGGACAGCCTCTTCCGGAGGTCGGCGATGTCCTTGGACAGCGCGAGGATGGCCATTATCTCCGATGCGACCGTGATGTCGAATCTGCTCTCGTGCGGCACGCCACCCTCGCTCCTTCCGCCCAGACCGACTATGATGCTCCTGAGCTCCCTGCAGTTCATGTCGACGACCTTGCCGAGGACGATCCTCGTCGGGTCGATGCCGAGTTCGTTCTTCTTCGTGACATGGTTCTCCACGAGGGCGGACAGCAGGTTGTGGGCCGTGCCCACCGCGTGGATGTCGCCTGTGAAGTGCAGGTCGATGTCCCACATAGGGTAGACCTGCGAGTACCCGCCGCCCGTAGCCCCGCCTTTTATGCCAAACGTAGGGCCGAGCGACGGCTCCCTGAGGGAGAGCATGACCTTCTTGCCGAGAGTTCCGAGCCCCTGCGCGAGGCCGATCGATGTGACCGTCTTCCCCTCGCCCGCCTTCGTCGCGGTGATTGCGGTGACGAAGATGAGTTTACCGTCTTTGTTCTTCTCGAACCTCTTGAGGACGTCCAATGGCACTTTCGCCTTGTACTTCCCGTAGAACTCCAGGTCGTCCCGCGAGAGACCGACCTTCCTGGCAATCTCTTCGATGTGCTGCACCTTTGCTTCCTGCGCTATCTCAATGTCTGGCTTCATTGCCATCAGAATTCGCCTCCGAGGCAGGGAAACGAACTCAAGTAAAAAAACGTTTTGCGAAAATCGAGCCGTATGCGGCACAAAACTCGATAATCGCATCGCTAGCAGCGGAATCATCGCGAATTCGACAATGTTAAGTGTAAAGAGTGTGCATGCCGTTCAAGGGGAGCAACATGACTGCGACAATCATAAGCGGCGACGAAATAGCCGGCGCAATCCGGAAGGAGATCAAAGCGGAGGTCAACAGGCTGAAGGCGAAGGGCGTCGTGCCCGGGCTTGTTGTCATCATCGTCGGCGAGAACCCTGCATCGCAGGTCTATGTCAGGAAGAAGGGCGAGGCCTGCAACGACATGGGCATACGCTCCGAGACAATCAGGCTTCCGGAGAGCACGAGCGAGGAAGAACTTCTCGGGATGGTCGACAAGTACAACAAGGACCCGAAGTTCGACGGGGTCCTGGTCCAGGTCCCGCTCCCGAAGCACATAAGCGAGGAGAGGGTGCTGCTGAGGATTGATCCGGGCAAGGACGTCGACGGCTTCCACCCGATGAACGTTGGCAAGATGGTCGTCGGCGCGGACTGCTATCTCCCCTGCACGCCGCACGGAGTCCAGGAGCTCCTCGTGAGGAGCGGGAACGACCCGGCGGGCAAGCATGTCGTCGTCCTGGGACGCAGCAACATCGTCGGAAAGCCCGTGTCGTGCATTCTGATCCAGAAGGCCAAAGGCGCTGACGCGACCGTGACCACATGTCACTCACGCACGAAGAACATCCCGGAGATTACGAGACAGGCCGATATCCTCATCGCGGCGATAGGTCGGCCGAAGTTCGTCAAGGCAGACATGGTGAAGGAGGGCGTCGTCGTGATCGATGTCGGGGTGAACCGCATACCCGATGCCACGAAGAAGAGCGGGACGAGGCTCGTTGGGGATGTCGACTTCGAGGAGGTCAGCAAGAAGGCAAAGGCGATAACCCCAGTGCCTGGCGGGGTGGGCCCCATGACCATCACGATGCTTATGCAGAACACCGTGCACGCGTGCAAGGTCCACCACGGGTTGGCATAGGAACGGACAGCCGAGGCAGGCTTCCGCACATCGGATGCAACGGTATCGGCCCAGGTCGTATCGGCGCATCCCGAAGCAGGTTCGATAATCGCCGAAACATGTCGAAAGCCGTCGTTGCGCTCCGTCCGAAAAGTGCCTTGGCGCCTCGTCCATGACCAAACTCGGCGTCGTATCACCGAAAACCATTATATCATCCTCAAGAATCGGGGCGCAGGAATCAAGCTGAGCGTCCTCCGCGAGGGTCGCTGGGATGCCGCGGAAACGTGCGATGGATTCCTGTCAATGTGTGGATTGTAGAAGGACGAGAGTGAAGATATGGCGGAGAAGGAAACCGAACTGATGCATAGCGACATGATAAGGAAGGACTTCGCGAAGCTGAGGCTGACCCCGAACCTGAGGAACTACGAGCAGCTGAGGAAGACCTTCAAATGGGCCGACGCCGAGAAGATGGTCGACTGGTTCCCTGGCGGGAATATCAACGTTGCCTACAACGCCATCGAGAGGCACGCGAAGGGCAAGAGGAAGGACAAACTCGCCCTGATCTATGACGATGGCGAGGGGCACGCGACCAAATACACCTTCGGCCAGCTGAACGAGATGACAAGCAGGTTCGCCAACATCCTGAAGAAGCTGGGCATCAAGAGGCAGGATAGGGTGTTCTTCTTCCTGCAGAGGTCCCCGGAGCTGTACTCCGGCTTCTTGGGGGCAATCAAGTACGGCGCGATAGCGAGCCCAATGTTCCCGGCCTTCGGTCCTGACGCAATCAGGGACAGGCTGCTGGACAGCGGCGCGGTCGCGATCGTCACGGACTCCGAGCTCAAGAAGAGGGTCTACGAGGTCAAGAACCAGCTGCCGGAACTGAAGCACATCATCGTCGTGGGCAAGGAAGTCGCCCCAGGCGAGATCAGCTGGGAGAAGGAGATGGCGGCCGCATCCGACAAGTTCGAGTCGGTCCCCATGGACCCGGAGGAGTTCTCGTATATGCTCTACACTTCCGGCACGACGGGCAAGCCGAAGGGCGTGGTCCACGCTCACAAGGACATCGTCCAGATACACCTCTCGACCTACTGGGTCCTCGACGTGCACGAGGAGGACGTCTACTGGTGCACTGCGGACCTGGGCTGGGTTACGGGCGTCGTGTACGGGGTGCTCGGGCCGTGGTCGAACGGCGTCACCCAGGTGGGCCTGGGCGGAAGGTTCGACCCCGAGAGATGGTTCAGGACGATCCAGAACTACAAGGTCTCGGTCTGGTACACGGCGCCCACAGCCGTCAGGATGCTCATGGCCAAGGGCGACGAGATCCCGAAGAAGTACGACCTGTCGAGCCTGAGGGCGAACTACTCTGTCGGCGAGCCGCTCAACCCCGAAGGGGTGAAGTGGGCGATGGAGGTCTTCGACAGCAAGCCCTTCCACGACACGTGGTGGCAGACGGAAACCGGCAGCATACTGATCACGAACTTCCCCGAGATGCCAATCAAGCCGGGCTCCATGGGGAAGCCCCTGCCGGGGATCGAGGCTGCGATTGCCGACGAGAACGGCAAGATGCTGCCTCAGGGAGAGGAGGGCAACCTGGTGATTAAGCCCGGCTGGCCGTCCATGATGAGGCAGATCTGGAAGAACCCCCCGAAGTACAACGAGTACCTGCGGAACGGCTGGTACTACACGGGTGACACCGCCCAAATGGACAGGGACGGGTACTTCTGGTATGTCGGCAGGGCCGACGACGTCATCAAGACTGCTGGAGAGAGGGTCGGGCCGTTCGAGGTCGAGAGCGCGCTGATTGAACACCCTGCGATTGCGGAGGCCGGTGTCATAGGCAAGCCCGATGAGCTGAGGGGCAACATCATCAAGGCGTTCGTCGTGCTCACGCCCGGACACACGGACTCTCCCGAGCTCAAGGAGGATATCCAGAAGTTCGTCAAGCAGAAGCTCGCAGGTCACGCGTACCCGAGGGAGATCGAAGTTGTGAAGACCCTGCCCAAGACGAGGAGCGGCAAGATCATGAGGCGGCTCCTCAGGGCGAGGGAACTCGGCCTGCCCATCGGGGACACGTCCACTCTGGAGGACTGAGCGGCCGGACCAGGCGAGTAGACACAGAGGAGTGGATTCTACATGGCAGACGACGACAAGAGCAGAATCACTGTGCTTGAGAACAAGCTGGAGAGCATGAAGGAGATCGTGTCCGTCCTGACGATAGTGGCGTTCACGCTGCTCCTGGGCGTGCCCATCTTCGCCTCCGTGATAGGAGGAGGGTCGGCGTCCGGGTTCTTCGGGGGCGGATGGAACACGATGCTCCTGTACGGCCTTCTGGTGGCGAACGCGGTCGGGTATCTCTGGAGCGAACTCTGAGGAGGTCACTACATGGACAAGAAAGTGAGAAACGCGATAGCGCTGGTCCTCGTGGTCTTCGTGGTGGTCGCGATCCAGCAGGGCATCCTGTATGGCATGGACAAGAGCATCGGGTCGGGGAACGTCTCGGTTATCGCGAAAAACCCGAGCGGCCATGAGGTGTGGACCATGGGTCTCATCCCTACTCTCCACACGATGACGAAGGCTGACGCCCTCGCCCAAGGCATGAAGATATGGGCGTCCCCGGGCGACTACTCGGGAGACATCGTCATGGGCGTCACGTCCGCGATAGCCTCGATCATGTGGATCGTCTGGCTGGGTGTGTTCCTCGGGTTCCCCGGCAACATGCAGTTCAAGAAGGAGAGGATTCTCGGGCTCGTCGGTGTTGCGCTGCTCGTGGTCATGATGAACCTCCTGTTCCTCAGGGCAGTGGCGGACTCGACGACCTCGGGCTCGGTCGTGGCCAACGGGGCGGAGCACCTTTCTCTCGCGCTGAACAACGCAGGCATATTCTTCGCCATTATCCTGCACAGGCTCGGCGTCGGGGTCAAGGACCCTGACCAGCCGATGATGCCCGCCCTGGGCGCGTCGAAGCGCGACAGGGTCCACAGCGGTTTCTACAAGAAGTTCTACGGCATGCTCGGCATGCTGGTACTGACGGGCCTCATCGAGGTGGCCTTCCAGCTCTCCGGGGCTGCGATCCCCGAGGTTGGGGTCGACGCATCGGTGTGGCTGATCTTCGGCGTGATCTTCATGGGCCACTTCGGGACGTTCCCGAGCGACTGGAGCAAGGGCAAGAGGCCGAAGGGGATCGCCGTCATGATCGTGTTCACGATCCTGACCGTCGCCGGATTTTATGTCCTGCAGTCGGTCACTGGCGGTACCATCGGGAGCGGGGTCCTGGAGTCGAGGCTCTCGAACGCTGGCCTGAACCAGAACGCAGGCCTGAGCCTGATGCTGTCCTGCTGGCTGATATTCTGGATCATAGTCGCGGGAGCCGCCGGGTTCTGCGATCCGGGTGAGGGCAAGACCTCTGCCGAGAAGCACTGAAACGCAACCCGCGGGGATCCCGCCAGTCTGCCGGAATCCCCGCGACCATCGTTCTTTCCACCATTCAGTCGAGCGCAGCTCACGCTTTCTGGACCTTGGCCGCGCACACCTTGAACTCGGGTATGTTCGAAATGGGGTCGAGGGCTGCGTTGGTGAGCCTATTGGCAGCGGCCTCGGCGTAGTGGAATGGTATGAATATGCTCCCTGAGATTATGCGCTCCGTCACGCGCGCCTTCAACGTGATGGCCCCCCGCCTCGAGGAGACCATGACCCTCTCCCCGTCCGCGATCCCGAGCCTCTTCGCGTCCGCGAGGTTGATCTCGACATATGGCTCCGGGGCCTCCCTCTCCAACTTCGGAGACCTCCGGGTCATCGTGCCCGTGTGGAACTGGAACAGGTTCCTGCCGGTCGTGAGGATCAGCGGGTACTCCTCCGAGGGCTCCTCCGCGGGCGGCGTGTGGTGCACGGGGGAGAACTCCCCGAGGCCCTTGGAGAACTTCTGTGCGTGGAGCACCCTCGTGCCGGGGTGGTCCCTAGTCGGGCACGGCCAGCGCAGCACCTGAGTGTCAATCCTGCCGTAGTCTATCCCGCCGTAAATGGGCGCGAGGCTCGCCATCTCGTCCATGATCTCCGAGGGCGACCCGAACTCGAACCCTGACGCCCCCAGCCTCCTGCCCAGCTCGCAGGCTATCTGCCAGTCTGCCCTCGCCTCTCCCGGGGGCTCAGTGGCCTTCCGGACCCTGCGGACGATGCGGTCAGTCGATGTGAAGGTCCCGTCCTTCTCGGCGTAGCACGCCGCTGGCAGGACGACGTGGGCGAACCGCGAAGTGTCTGTGGGGAATATCTCGGCGACGGCCAGGAACTCGAGGTGTTTGAGCGCGTCTTCGACGTGTGCGATGTCGGGGTCCGAGACCATGACATTCTCGCCGAAGACGATGAGCGCCTTCAGCTTCCCAGCCGCGGCCTCGTTCAGGGCGCGGGTGAGGGTCAGGCCATTGGCGCCCGAGAGCTCACGCCCCCATGCCTTCTCGAATTTGGCCTTCGCCTGGGGATCCGTCACCCTCTGGTACCCAGGATAGAGGTCGGGCAGGCCTCCCGCGTCGCACGCCCCTTGGACGTTGCACTGGCCCCTGAGCGGGTTCACGCCCGTCGACTCCTTGCCGACATGACCGCAGACCATCGCGAGGTTCGCAAGCGACATGACTAGGTTCGTGCCATTGCTGTGCTGCGTGATCCCCATGGCGTAGGCGATCATGGACCTCTTGGTCCGCGCGTATATCCTCGCAGCCTCCGCGAGCCTGTCCCCCGGAATGCCCGTGACGGTCTCGACCTTCTCGAGAGTGTAGCCCTTGACGGCTTCCTTGAGCCGTTCGAACTGAGTCGTCCTCGTCTTCACGAACTCCTCGTCGTAGAGCCCCTCGTCGATTATGACTTTGATCATGCCGTTGACCCAGGCGATGTCCGTCCCGGACTTCTGGTGGAGCGCGATGTGCGCGATCCTTGACAGAGGCGTGTCCCTCGGATCGATGACGATCACCTTCGCGCCCTTGTCGAGCGCCCTGAGCATCCTCGCGCCGATCATTGGATGGGCCTCGAGCGTGTTCGACCCTGTCACGAGGATGCATTCGGCTTTCTCGAACTCGGGCGTGCTGTTCGTCATCGCGCCGCTCCCGAACGATGTCAGGAGGCCGGCGACGGTCGAGGCGTGGCATAGCCTCGCGCAGTGGTCCACGTTGTTCGTGCCTATCGCGGCCCGCGCGATCTTCTGAATGAGGTAGTTCTCCTCGTTAGTGCACTTCGCCGACGCGAGGATGGTGATGGAGTCCGGACCATGCTCCCTCTTGATCCAGGAGATCTCGCTGACGATCCTGTCGAGCGCCTTCTCCCAGGTGGTCTGCTTCAGCGCCCCCGCCTCGCGGACCAGCGGATGCGTCAGCCGGTCGGGGTGCTGGACATATGCGTGCGCGTTGTAGCCCTTTATGCAGAGCTTTCCCTGGCTGATCTCGTCCGTTTTGCAGGGCACGACCCCCAGGAGCCTGCCGTCATCGGACACCTGCAGGAAGAAGTTGCAGCCCGCGCCGCAGTACGGGCATGTCGTCAGCACGTGCCTAACACTCATCGCATCCCTCCCCTGCGAGCGGCTGGTCATCGAGCGTCGTCAGCAGCGGGCTTGTGGTCTTCCCGTCCCCTGGCGCGAAGTTGAAGAGCTCCTTCACGTTACTCAGGACCATCTTTCTCAGCGTCAGGAGAGGTATCCCGGCGGGGCACGACCTCTCGCACTCGCCGCATTCGATGCACTTGTCCGCCAGATGAAACGATCGTATGAGGTGGAACGACATCCCGGGCGGGATGCCCTTCTCTTGAACGAATGTGTTCTCCTCGAGGACGCACTCGTCGCAGAAGCAGACGGGGCAGTTGGCCGTGCACGCGAAGCACTTGTTGCACTTCTTGAACTGGGCGGTCCAGTACCTCAGCCTCTCCTCGGGGGGCATCTTCGAGAGCCTCTCGAGGAGCTCGTCCCCGCGCGCTGGCGCGTTCGCCTCGCCCGCATCGAGCTTCTCCGGGACGGGATCCTCGCACCTGCAGAGCGCGACCTGCTCCTTGCTGCAGCCGACCCCGACCATCACAATCCTACTCTCGTCCAGGAGCCCCCTCTTGAAGAGTTCCGCGAGGGCCTTCGCGTCGCACTTCCTTGTGAGGATGGCGATCTTCCCGCTGGTCCACGGGTAGACCGTCTCGAGTATGTTGACAAGCTGGTAGGGCACATCGATCCTGACATCACCCAGGTCCTCGCCCTTGGGGACCAGCGCGGGCGCGACATTCCCGTGCTCCTCTCTCGTGACGAAGAAACAGTCCGCCCCGCGCTCCTCGAACGCGATCTTGCCGAGCCTTCTTGCGAGGTCGTTCAGAATCTCACGCTCCTCAGCGGGTTGGGGCCCAGCTTCTTGATCTCGTCGACGAACTCGGTGATGGTCTTCTGGAACTTCTCCCCCTCGGCAGCGCTGACCCAGTCGAGCCTGACCCGCCTGTCGTCGATGCCCACATCGCTCAGTATCTTCTTCACCAGGGGTATCCTCTTCGCGGTCCTGTGATTCCCCGTCATGTAGTGGCAGTCGCCTATGTGGCAGCCGAGGACCATCACACCGTCCATCCCCTGCGAGATGGCTTTGAACACATACTCCGGCTTGACGCTCGCGCTGCACATGACCCGGATGATGTGCACGTTCGGCGGCATCTGCAGCCTGCTGACCCCAGCCAGGTCGGCGCCCGCGTACGAGCACCAGTTGCAGCAGAATGCCAGTATCGTCGGGTTGAACTCCGCCATCATGCCCCCTCCGTGGTGCTCTTGATGAGCGCGTCAATCATCGCACTGAGTTGGTTGGCAGTGAACCCCCTCTGCCGCATCGCGTCGTTCGGGCACGCAGCGACGCAGGTCCCGCAGCCCTTGCATTGCGCCTCGTTGACCTTCGCGATCCTCTTGCCGTCAACGGTCACGATCTCGATCGCCTCATAGGGGCATGCGGCCACGCAGTTCCCGCAGGCCGCGCACCTGTCAGGGTCGGACTGGGCGGTAATCGCCTCGATGACGACCTTGCCCCTCCGGATCGGGATGGCCGCCTTGGCGGCCGCCGCCAGGCCCTGGCATATGACCTCCTTGGCGCTGCTGGGCCATCTAGCTGAGCCGCAGATGAACACGCCGTCGGTGGCGAACTCGACAGGCCTCAGCTTCACGTGCGCTTCGAGGAAGAACCCGTTCTTGTCGAGCGGGACCTTCAGGAGCTTCCCGACCTCGGCCGCGTCCTCCTGCGATGTCATCGGTGTCGCGAGGACGACCAGGTCTGTCTCGAGGTCCACCTCCTCGTCCAGGGTTTCGTCGTAGACCTCGACGAGCAGATGCCCTCCCATGCTCGATACTTTCGCAGGGGCCCCTAGTCCGTACCTGAAGAACTTGACTCCCTTCTCCGATGCTTCCTTGTAGAGCCTCTCGGAAGCGGTCCCGTAGCTCATGATGTCTCTGTGGAGCACGCATACAGACGCGCCCGGGCGCGCATTCACGATTCTGAGCGCGTTCTTCAGCGAGGCGTTGCAGCAGATGCGCGAGCAGTACTCTCTTCCCGGTTGCCTGCTGCCGACGCACTGGATGAACACCGTCCGCTGGGGGGCCTCTCCCTTGGCGAACCTCTTCTCGAGTTCCAGCTGGGTGATGACGCCCGGAAGGCTGCCATAGCCGTATTCCTTAGGTGCCAGCTCCCGCCCGCCGGTCGCGACGATGATCGCACCCGCAGGGATCTTCTTCTCGGTGCCGTCCTCGTTGACGGTGACCTCGAAGTTCCCTACGAATCCTTTGGCGTCCGTGACCTTCGAGTTGAGATGGATGTGCACCTTTTCAAAGGCTCCAAGCTGCTTCGAGTAGTCGTCCAGGAGCGCCCGCGAGTCCTCGAATTCGGGGCCGATGATCGAGACATCGCGCAGGATGCCTCCGAGCGCGCCGCTCCTCTCGATCAGCTCGGTCTCGATGCCCTGGGCAGCCAGCGAGGAGGTCGCGGTCAGGCCCGCCAGCCCTCCGCCGATCACCACCGCTCTCGGGATCACGCTCGACTCGGCCTCCTGCTGGGGCTCCAGCAGGGCCGCCTTCGCGACCCCCATCGCGGTTAGTTTCTTCGCCTTCTCGGTTGCCGCGGCGGGCTCCTTGGCGTGTATCCAGGAGACCTGCTCCCTGATGTTCACGAACTCGAACAGATACTTGTTGATCCCGGCCTGCTCGCAGATCCTCCGGAAGAGCGGTTCGTGTGTCCTCGGCGTGCACGCCGCGACCACCACCCTGTCGAGCTTGTTCTTCTCGATGCTCTTCCTGATCGACCCGAGCCCCTCCTCCGAGCACGAGTACAGGTTGTGGTCTGCCACGACGACGTCCGGAAGAGTCCTGGCATATGCCGTCACCTTCTCGACATCGACCACTGAGCCGATGTTGTGGCCGCAGTTGCAGACGAACACTCCGATGCGCGCCATCTAGGCACCCCCTTCCAAAAGCTCCGCTACCCTAGCCGCGACCCCCGAGGCCTGAGAGACAGAGTCCGGTATATCCATCGGGGCGCCCGCGAACCCGCACAGCAGTATGCCCTTCCGTGAGGAATCGACCGGATGTCTGAGATTCCTGCAGCTCAGGAACTGGTCCTGGTCGAGGTCGAGGCCGAGGAGCTCCGCGAGATTCTTGGCCCCTCTGGACGGGACGAGTGCTGGACAGAGCACGAGCATGTCGAACTCCTCGGTCACTTGCTTCCCTGCCAGCCCCCTCGTCTCGTAAGTGACGAGGACGCCCTTGCCGTCCTTGGCTGGCTGGACGCTCGCGGGCCTCGATCGAACATAGCTCACGCCGTAGTTCTTCTCGGCCCTCAGGACGAACTCCTGAAAGCTCTTCCC
>JBBIUZ010000019.1:0-2484 GCA_037439985.1 Methanobacteriota archaeon
CCTGGCGGCGCTGGGAAGGGCGGAGCAGGCACTCAGGTGCTTCGACCATGCCCTCAGCATCGACCCGTACTTCGAGGCCGCGAGCGAGGGCAGAAAGCAGGCCGAGGAGGACATCCGCAAGAACAAGATCGAGGACTACGCGAGGTCCGTCCTTGAATTCGAGTACGCCAACGGCCGGCCAGTCACGAAGGAGGAGGCATTCCGGGTGTGCGGGATCCCGTATGCGTTCCTGGGGGACGTGCTCGACTACCTGGGTGGCAAGCCGGAGGTCAGTCTCTCCGAGATGCCGAAGGAGGAGTTCGCCAAGTACGAGAAGATGTCCCGCGAGGTCCTCGTGAACGCGATGGAGAAGAGGGACCTCGCAGCGCACGGGCTGAGGCTGTGCGATATCACTGTAAACTTCCCAGAGCTGAGGATATCGAGCGCGAAGAAGATCCTGAGCTACGTGCAGGCGGTGGAGGAGCACGAGTTCAGCACCCGGGAGGCGGATCCCCGCATGGAGGAGCTGCTCAGGCAAGCGCTCGACCTCCCGAACGACCAGAAGAACGTCCTCGGGCTCATCAGGAACCTCGGCGTCGGAGTGTACGCGGCGAGGCAACTCGTGACCATCCTGCACACGTTCCAGGGAGGAGGGTTCGAGACCCCCGCCATCGCCATCAGGTCGATAGTGAGCGATGGCTACGGCAAGTACTCCCCGTACGACGAGAGAGAGAGGCGCGGTAGGACCCCTCCGCCGGTCGACACTGAGTTCGTGCGCGAGCGCCGGGAGGAGAGGAGGGACGCCAGAGGAATGGAGGAGATGGGGGAACGCGAATATCGGGAAGCGCGCCCGCCCCCGCAGAGACGGAAGAGGGAGCCGGGCCCGCCGGAGGAGCGCGCGCAGAGAAGGCAGAGACAGGAGCCGAGGCTCGCAAGAGAGGAGCCGGGCGCCGCGAAGAACGTGCCCTCGGACCTCGTTGGAAGGAGGTGCCTATTCCACGGTGGGATTGCCGTCGCCCGCTGCAGCAAGTGCAAGGCTGTCCTGTGCAGGGAATGCCTCAGAGGCTCCAACCGGTGCCCGAGATGCAACGCCCCTCTGGGCTCCGACGAAGGGCCCGAGGAGCCCCTGAAGGAGAGGAGGAGGCCGCGCGACGAGGAGGAGCCCCTGAAGGAGGCGGAGCCGCCGAGGAAGAGGAAGGGGGAGGACTCTCAGATGGCCAGGAGGAAGGAGGACGAGAACGAGCCTCCGAGGCTATGAGCTCTCGGGTACGGCTCGCCCAATCGGACCCACGTCCTCATCCGCGAAGCTTCTTGACGAGTTGCGCCACGCGCTTCCCGTATCTGATGCAGTTCTTCTCTGATCTCTCGTCCGGGGCTTCTATCGCCACAGGCCCGTAATGGTCGCCTTCCGAATCACCGCAGACGACCATCCCGTGTATGAGCAGCCCCTGCAGGAGGGCCATCACGGTGGTCTCGTTCCCGCCACCGATGTTAGCGCTCGAGGCAAATGCGCCCCCGACCCTGTCCTGGAGCTTGCCGTGGTACTTGACGCTCTTGTCCAGGAGGTCCTTGATCGGGGCGGCCGGGCCGCCGTAGTACACCGGGGAGCCTAGTACGCACCCGTCATACTCGAGCAGGTCGCTTACCTTGACTTCCTTCACATCACGGACGTCGACTTCGACATCCTCATCCGTCACACCCTTGCCTATCAGATAAGCCATCTTCTTCGTGTTGCCGGACCTTGAATAGTAGCATACCAGTATCTTGGGCATGTCGCGCCTCCAGAACAGCTGATGACGGAAGAGGCACATTAATGAATCGCAGCAATCGCGAGCATTTACCCGATGACCATACTCTCGGTTCTGACCAGCCCACGCCCGAATCTGGAGAGAGCGTACGGCTCGGCCGGGAATGGGGGCTTCTGGCCCAGGACGAGGCAGGACATGAACTCGCCCGCGGCGGGGGAGATCATGAAGCCGTGCCCGGAGAAACCGCAGGCGACGAACGCGTTCTCGACGTCAGGCAGAGCGTCCAATATGGGATTTGCGTCCGGGGAGACATCGTAGAACCCCGCCCACTGCCTCATCATCCTCGCGCTCGAGAGCCTGGGAAAGAGCGAGACTATCCTCGAGGAGATCTGCTCACAGAAGGCGGACCCCGATCGACGCGGGTCGCTTCCGTGGGGTTCGGGCTCCGTGATGCCAGCGATCAGCTCGCCCCGCTGGCTCTGGCTCATGTAGAAGCCGTCCCTGAGGGTCACGACCATGGGTTTCAGGAAGGGGGCGAGCGGCTCCCCTGCCATTATCTGGTGTCTCGCAGGACGCGTGGGTATGTCCGCGCCCATCATCCTTCCGACCTCGCTGGACCATCCGCCCGCTGCATCGACAACCTTTTCCGCTCTCAGCTCGCCCCTCGATGTGTCGAGCACGAATTCCCGACCGGCACGCCTGATGCCGGTGACCTCGCAGTGCGTCTCGATGGCCACTCCGCGGGACCTGACGAACT
>JBBIUZ010000019.1:2494-14251 GCA_037439985.1 Methanobacteriota archaeon
CGCGTAACCGTTGATGAGAGGGAACGGGAACAGGATTCCGTCGCCTCTTCTGTAAGACCCGCCGAGGACCCCGTGGCAGCTCATGGTGGGCACGAGCTCCTGGACCCTAGCGCAGTCGATCACCTCCGTCCCCAGCCCGAACCTGCGCTGGAACTCTGCTGCCTTGCGCAGGGCCGTCAGCTCCTCCTCGGACTCGGCCACGAAGAGGTATCCTCCCTGTCTGAACCAGAAGTTGACTCCGAGCTCGGAGCCGAGGCGCCTGAGCCGCCGGACGCTCCATCTCGCGACCATGATATTCTCCTCGGTGGTGAACTGCACCCTGACTCCGCCGCCGTTCCTCGTGGACGCCCCCGATGCGAGATGGCCCTTCTCGAGGATGGCGATATCCCCGAGGCCCTTCCTGACAAGGGAATAGGCAGTAGACAGGCCCGTTATACCGGAGCCGACTATGGCCACCTGGACCCTGCCCCTCATCGCCCATCCTCCTTGTCATCCGCCCTTGCGGCCCACGCGCCGAAGCTTATTGGCACCATCGGCGGTCTGAGGGTCGTCAGCGGTATCTCCTCGAGCTTGACGCCCGTCTCCGCAGCCAGCACCTTCCGGTAGATATGAAGGCACTGCTTCCCCTGGCACGGGCCCGTGCCAATCCCCGTTATCCTCTTGATGTCCTCGATGTCCGTGTATCCCCTGCGGATGGCGCTCCGCAACTCCTCTAGGGTCACGTCCTCGCAAAGGCAAACGAATGTCTTCTCGGTGACCGTCTCACGCACCTCCCCTGGATCTGAGCATCGAGAGCGCGACGGCCTCCCCGCTTGCCACTCTCTCGTTCTCGTCAAGAATTCCCGTCACTCCTCCGCAGGCGTACACGCCCGGGACGGTGGTGCGACCCTCCGCGTCCACGCTGACGCTCCAGAAGCCGCCCGCGTTCCGGAGCGCACACCCGGCCTGTTGCGCAAGCTCGACTGCGGGCACGAGAGGCCCTAACTGCACCAGGAGGTCGCATCGAACAACCCTCGACTTCCCGCCGTCCCGGACCTCGGCGCCCCGAACTGCCTTCCCACCGACGACACGTGTCAGATTGCTGGGGTCCAAGACTTCCGCCACGACCTCGGTGCCCGCCGCTCCGAGCTGCTTCTGCACCGGCTCCCTCAGCTCGTTCGTCCCCACGATGACTGCCTCCTTGCCGGGGCGGACGCCTCTCGACACGAGCTGACGGACCGCCTCGGGAAGCATGTTTCCTGGGATGTCACCGTTCGCGAGCGGAAGGCCTGTCTCGGCAAGGCCCATCGCGAGCAGAACGTATTGCGCCTTGATGAGCTGCAGCCCCGAGCCCGTCTGGACCCCGACCTCGCCCGACTCGTAGAAGCCGAAGGCCGTCGACGGCTCTCCGGCCCCGTCGCCCAGCGCCCTGTCCGCGACGATGACGGACCCGACGCCGGCCTCCCGGAGACGTGCGTGAGCCGCCGAGCCGGACGCCCCGCGTCCTATGATGAGCACCTCGCACGGCCTCCTCTGCAGACAGGGGAACGTACCCGGGGTATCCGGCATGTCGCCGGACGAAGCCAGACGCCGGACGACCTCCTGGTAGAGAGGCGCCATGAAACGCGGCTTGATGAACCTCGAGTGGTAGTCGAACTCTCGCCTGAAGATCCTGTCGAAGACTGACAGGGCGTCGAACCGAGTCGACGGGAAGCCCCGCTCTGTCTCGACCACCATGCCCTCGGCCACCGGGACCATGCAGGTCCTCACGCCAGGGACGCCGTTCACCCGCATAACGCAGGAGATGCACCTCCCCGAACCACAGTAGAGCCCCCTGGGCCTGTGGAACTTCATGCTTCTGGAGAAGACTCGGATGCCGTCCCTCGCCAGCGCGGCTGCAACCGTGTCACCGATGCGGGCCTTCATGATATGGCCATTGAATGTGATGTCAACCAGCGGCTCAGCGTCTCGGAACGCCATGGCCGCGCTTCGTGAACCCACGAGACGCCAACCTAGTCGTGCGATTAATATGTGTCGCCAGACAGACACATGACAACCTTGATGTGCGCGTAGCGGATTACCCGCAGGCACAGAGGAAAGGGCAATGCGGGTTTGTCCTAGGTGCAAGAAGGAAACAGAAGAGATGTTCTGCGAGTCCTGTCACGTTCTCACATTTCCGCCGAAGGCGGCGACGGAAACCCCCAAGTCTGCAGCTGGGGACACCTTCGAGGCAACCATCTGGCAAGGACCAAACCGATCAAGAGGCCTCGAGATACAGACGAGCGTGCGCGACAACTACTTCTCGAAGAGCCACGGCATCGTCGTGCTGCGCATTGATGGCAAGAGGACGGTCGCGAGGCTGGGCCCGCAGTTCTGGAAGAAGCCGTCAGTGATAAGGAAGGCAGTCAGCGACGACGGGAAGGACCAGCTCATCAAGCTGTTCGAGAAGCATCACATGCTGCCTCCGAAACATTCCATGAAGGAGAAGGGAATCGTCGATACGGTCATCTTCGATGTGGTCGTGCCGCACGAGGAGTTCAAGCTGTCCGTGACGGAGAGGCAGGAGACCGCGGAGGAGAGGGACGAGGCCGACTAGATCAGCTTCATCTCCTTGCCCACGCTTTCGATCTTCGAAAGGGCCTCGTCGAGGTCCGTCCTTGTGAGCGCGGCATTCATTATCGTCCTAATCCTGGCCTTGTCCTTTGCCACCATCGGGGAAACTATAGGGAGGGCAAAGACCCCCTCCTCGAACAGGCGCGCGCTGAACCTCTTCGCCGCTCCGCTGTCGCCTATCATGACGGGGATTATCGGGGTCTCGCTCTTCCCGGTGTCGAACCCCAGCTCCTGCACGCCCTTCCGGAAGTAGTCCGTGTTTGCCCAGAGGTTCTTCACGTGCTCCGGCTCCTTCTCCAGGACGTCTATGGCGGCGATGCATGCCGCGACTACTGCCGGAGGGTGGGACCCACTCAGTAGCCAGGTCCTCGACTTGTTGTACGCGAAGTTGACCAGGTCCCTGCTGCCCGAGACGTGTCCGCCGACGACCCCGAAGGCCTTCGAGAAGGTACCCATCTCGACATGGACGTCCCCGTACTTCAGCATGAAGTGCGACACTATCCCCCGTCCGCCCTTCCCCAGCACGCCCTCGCCGTGCGCGTCATCGACGTACGCCATCGCGCCGTGATCGTGGGCCAGCCTGGAGATCGCGTCGAGGGGCGCGATGTCCCCGTCCATGCTAAACACGCCGTCCGTGATTATGAGCATTCTCCGGTAGGGCGGGTCGTGCTCCTCGATCTTGGACAACACTCTCGCGAGGTCCTCGGTATCGCAGTGCTTGTAGACCGCGCGGTCCGCCTTGGACAGGCGCACGCCATCGATTATGCTGCCGTGGTTGAGCTCGTCACTCACTATGACATCCCCCGCATCAGCGAGCTGCGGTATCAGACCCGAGTTGGCGGCGAAGCCCGTCTGATACACCAAGGAGGCCTCGGCCTCCTTGAACTTCGCCAGCCGGCGTTCGAGCTCCACATGGAGGTTCATATTCCCGGCGATCGGCCTGACCGATCCCGACCCTGCCCCGTGTGTCCTCACCGCGTCGGCGGCGGCCTTCTTCAACTTCGGGTGGTTGCTCAGCCCCAGGTAGTTGTTCGAGCACAGCATGAGCACCTTCCTGCCGTCGACGACGCAGCGGGGTGTGCTCGGCCCGTCAAGGACGCGCAGCTTCCAGTCGAGCTCGTTCCTCGTCAGCTCCTCGTACTCCCTCCTCAGAAATCCAATGGGATCCCTAACGACCATATCGTTCACCATTCCGGCCTGAGAGTGATCTTCGCGGCCTTCTTTGCGAGGATGAGATCCATCGCTTTCCCGATGTCCCTTATCGGCAAGGTGTGCGTGACGAGCGACGAGAGCTTCGTCCTGAAGCCAGGGATCCTCAGGAGCTTGTACATGGTGTCCCAGGTCTCGAACATCCTCCTCCCCGTGATTCCGAACACAGTGGCCGACTTGAACGTGATGGCGTTGTTGACATCGATAGTGACGGGGTCGTTGTAGAGCCCGAGTATGGAAACCCTCCCTCCGGGCGTGAGCATGTCGAAGACCTGCTTGAGCGCGGGGGCTGCCCCGGACATTTCAAGGCACACATCGGCCCCGTTCCCGTCGGTCGCCTCCTTGACCGTCCTGACGAGGTCCTCAGTGCCCATCGCTGCGTCGAGCACCATGTCCGCCCCCATCTTCTTGGCCAGCGAGAACCTCACCTTCTCGCTTGCCAGCTCGGATGCGATCACCTGCTTCGCGCCGACCGCCTTGAGCACGGCTATGGCCATCAGGCCGATCGGCCCGCAGCCCGTGACGACGATGTTCTTCCCACGGATGTCGTGGAAGCAGTCGTTCGGGAGAGCCGTGAAGGTTGCGTTCCCAAGGGGCTCCAGAAGCGAGCCTACGTGCGGGTCAAGGCCCCGGGGAAGCTTCATCGCGTTCCTCGCCGGCAGGCGGACGTGGTCGGCGAAGACGCCGTCGGTATCGACGCCGAGAACCTTGACGTTCCTGCATATGTGCATTCTGCCGGTCCTGCACTGATAGCATGTCCCGTCGGCGATGTGCGTCTCAGCCGACACGAGGTCGCCGACCTTCACGGACCGGACGCCCTTCCCGACCTCCACGACCTCGCCGCAGAACTCGTGGCCGAACACGATCGGCAGCTTCTGGATACGGCTCTGGGCCCAGTGATTCCATTCCCAGATGTGGACGTCGGTGCCGCAGATCGAGGCCATCTCCGTCTTGACGAGGACCTCTCCCTTTCCAACGTGTGGCTTGTCTACCTCTTCGATCTCCGCTCCCGGCTCTCTCCTTCGCTTGACTACCGCGTGCATCGGTGACCCGGCCCCTCGGAGGAGACGGACCATGGTCTGTGCTCTTAACCAATTAGCCGCAACCAGGAATCGACACGGGCGGGCGCTGTCACCGCACCTGAATGGGTCTCATGAGCTCCGGACAGATAACTGAGGAAGAGCAACGCCTGAAAAGCTCCGCATGCTCCGTATGCACCGGTATCACGGTCCGGGGAGAGATGTCCCTGACGATGGAGAATATCTCGCTCATGTTCGCGTGCCCGGAGGCATGCGCCTGCTGGAAGTCGAGCTTGAGCCACGAGATCCAGTTCTTGAGGATCTCCTCCTGCTTGTCGTCCTCCTCGAACGGCTCGCTCTTGGATCTTATGAACAGGCTCCCGGGCTCGGGCCTGATGTCAACCAGCTCCGTCAACTGCGCGAAGTCGGTATGGTAGATGAGCTCCCTCTGGTGCTCCCGGACGAAGCTCGATTCGACGACATGGTCCGAGGACGACCGCCTGTCGATATACTCCTTCTCGTATGCCAGCGGCTTCGACATCTCCCTCACGTACACGAGCATGTTCGGGTCGCGCATCGGGTCGGGGACGCTTATCTTGCTGTCGCCCTTGAGCGACTCGAGGAGATGGGCGACCTTCGCAGACACGACGAACCTCCGCCCCGTCGACTTCGCGACGTCCCTGAAGGTCCTCATCCTGTCCACGTCCTTGGGATAGAAGGACACGATGGCCATCCTTCTGTTGGCGGACACGAGCCTTCGGGCCTTCTCCTCGACGTCCTTCTCCGACATCTCCTCCCTAGGGTCGTCATCGGAGACCCTTGTGCCCTCGCAGATGAGCGCCGCGGGCTTCTCCTCGCTCGCGCGTCGCACGAAGTCCAGCGTCATGTCCGAGCGAGGCCCGTGCATTCTCAGGTCGCCAGTGTAGGTTATCGTGCCGCCGCTCGTGTGGAGGATAAACCCGTACGCGCCAGGCGTGGAGTGATCGACGTGCACAGGCTCGACCTCGACCGAGCCAACCCTGAACCTGCTTCCGGTTCTGAACGCGTTGAACTTGTGCTCACCGAAATCGATTTTCTTGCCGGCTGTGGCGACCCAGGACTTCCTTATCGCGTTCGCAGCGACCCCGAGATGCACCGGGATCCCCGCATCCGCGAACTTCAGGTGCATGGCGTGGTCGAAGTGCATGTGCGAGATCAGTATGCCGTCGAACTCGGGCGGGGAGTACCGCATCGTTGTGCCCTCGAGCCATCTGTGGTCATACAGGCCCTCGACCTGCGGCAGAAGGTCGAAGAAGAAGTAGTCCCTCAGGCCGAAACGATCTCTAGGCGTCAGCCAGTCGACGAAGAACTCGTCCTTCAGTTTAAATGGCTCCCCGAAATCGAGGAACACCCGGGCGCCCTCGTCCTCGACCAGGATCTTGTTCCCCCCGATCTCGTTCGCGCCTCCGAAGACAGTGATTGAAGTCATGTCATTCCCACCGATCCCTCGGCCGCACCCTCAAGCTGTTGAGTTCGAAATCAAGCTTCCGGTGCTCTTCGAGGCTTGGGGATGGCCCGCGCCTTTGGGAGGGGTGTCGAACTCGTCAAGGCTCGCAATCCGCACCCTTCTCCTGACCATGCCCTCGGCGATGTCGGCCACCCTCAGCCATGCAGGCAGCTCGCTCAAACCACCTATTCGCTCCGCCCTGGCCGACCTGTTGTACCATCTGTCCACGAGCACCGCCTCTATACCGGCCCTACGTACGGGGTAAAGGTCCAGGTCTGGCATGTCGCCGACCATCACCGAATCCTGCTTTCGCAGACCTCTCTCAGCCAAGTACTGCTCAATCTTTTTCCCCTTGTCACCGTTGAGGAGGACATCGTCGAACCTGTCCTCGAGGCCGTATTTCGCGAGGATTGCCGACAGGATCGGCCTCGTGTTTCGGGATACGAGGCACAGCGTGTCCACGCGGCCCCTCAACTGCAGAAGCGCCTCGTTTGCGCCCTTGTCAAGCTCGAAGAAGTCCAAGGCGGCCTGAGGGGACGGATCTGCCCAGAACTCCCACTGGGATCTTCTGCCCTTCGGGACATACAGCGTGCCCTCCGCATCCAGGAAGATGTGCCTGAATCTCCTCGGCCATTCCTCGCGCGGTCTCTCCATGGATCAGGGAATCGCTGCCCGGTCCTTGATGGATGCCGAAGACCGTATCACCGTTGATAACACCTGCTCCTGGCTGGAAGTCGCTGTCGGCCGTGGAGGACCTAGACAATAATATGACAATATATAATACGATATTACAAGAATTAAAGGTACCAAGACACATGCATCCCTCTGGTGACAAGGAAATGAGTGTCGTGTTCGGAACCCTCGGCTATCGTCCCAAGTCCCTGATACCTACAGTCAAATCCACTCCCAACGTCGAGAAGGTGGTCTTCTACTACGGCGCCGATCCCGCGGAGCCGGAGGCGCGCAAGAAGGTCTCCGATGCGAGGACCGCCGTCACGGAGTATTGCAGGAGCATGAACATCCTGAGCGACGGCATCGAGCTGGAAGACCCGTTCGACTTCAAGAGAATCGCCAAGAGAATACGCCGGGACATAAGGCGCCATAAGAGAGAGGGCATGGAGATATCGGTTTTCAACATCGCTGGGGGCACCAGGCCGACCTCCTCGGCCGCCCTCCTCGCGTGCATACTGGAAGGAGTGCCGACGGTATACGTCCATGATGTGACCTCCGAGGAGATCCACCTGCCCCTGCTGCGCATTGAGTACAAGGACGTACTGTCCGCGGAGGAGAGGGAGGTCCTGCAGGTCCTCCTGAGGAACAAGAACAGGATGCTGACCGAGGTGGAGCTAGCTGGCCTCGTCGGCAAGCACAAGGCGACCCTGAACCACCACCTGCGGAACCTGGTGTCCAAGGGGGCCGTGAGGCTAGCGAAGCATCCGACCGATGCGAGGAAGAAGCTCGTCAGGCTCGAAGAGTCCTCGGAGCTGTTGCTCGGTGATGACGAGTGAGGATCCTCGTGTCGACTTTCGGAGGGGACGATGAGGCCAAGGTGCTCAGCGCCATGAGGTCCATGCAGTACGAGAAGCTCGTCCTGATCGGGGACGGGGCCGCGAAGGACGCCGATGGCTTCCGACGGCTCGCTAGACTCGAGGAGATGTCCGGGAATCACCTTGTGCTCGAGCCGGTGGACACCGAGGACTTCATGGGCGCTGTGGAGGACATCTCAAGCATGTTGGCCAGGTTGTCGAGAGATCCCGCGACGGGAAGACGGAACCCCGTCGCGCTCAACATCAGCGGGGGGTCGAAGCTGCTTGGGGATGCGGCGCTCTTCTCCGCCTTCAGGCTCGGCATCGAGGCCTACAACTGCGAGGAGCACATCACAAGGCTTCCCGTCTTGAAGGGCGCGACGACGGTCGACAGGTTCACTCCGTCCCAGATAAGGTTCATCTCCTCCCTGCGTCCGGAGGGGATGCCGTTCGAAGAACTCCTCCAGGCCTTGCGGCCAGCAAGCAGGCAATCGGTCGAAAGGACTCTCAGGATGCTGCGGAAGGAAGGCCTGATCGTGGCAACTCTGGTCTCGGGCAAGGCGCGCGTCCAACTCTCAGCGGAGGGGATGGAGGTCGCGAGGGCCCTTAGGATCGTGGGAGCGAGCATGCCCTCCAATGTCGCGTGATGAAACTCAGCGCTCGATGTCCTCGCCGCCCTCGAATATCTGCTGCACCAGGGCGTAGATGTCTTCCATCCCGACCCCGGCCTCGGCGCTCACGGGTATCACCGATCTCTCCCCCTCGACGGACTCGAGCGCCTGCAGGAACTCGAGGCTGGCCTGGGTCTGCGGCTCTGTGGAGTCGTCCAGCAGGGCGTTGAACAGGGCGTAGTAGTCCCTGCCCCACAGGAGTATCCTCTCTACATCCGTCTCGGAAAGCATGTCAGCCTTCGAGAGGAGAGTGATCATGGGTACGGGCAGCCTGAAGTGCACAGTTGACGCGAGCATCGCGCTCGCTACATAGCCGTTCGCCGTCTTGGCGAGGGCCGGGTCGAGAAGATAGCATATGGACGCAGCCTCTCCGCTGAGCTCATCCACGACCACGCGGCTGCTCTGCCTGAAGGTGAAGAGCTCGACCTGCCCGGGCGTGTCTATCAGCACGAAGTCGGTGTCGTATCCGTCTATGACCTGCGCGATGTCCCTCGCCTTCAGTGCGAGCATGTCGGCGGCGGCCACCTGCGCACCGTTCGGGCCCAAGGCCCGGTCGGCCATGATGTCCTCCGTCCTAATCCAATCCCTCGCGTCGACGTCTGGCGTGTAGAGCAGGGCACCCGCACCTGGATCCAGGTTCACGGTCACGCCGTCGTATCCTTCGTTCTCGAGCCATACCTGGAACGCGCTGGTGAGCGTGCTCTTGCCGCAGCCAGCCGTGCCCACGAAGTAGACGTGCTTCGCCGCCATAGCGAGGGGATTGAGGCGGGTCCGCATCATTAACCTTTGCCCGACATGGCCCCCGGGACACGCGAGCGGAGAGAGCCGGAGGAGGAGATTCGCGTACCGGAGAACCGTCACATGCCATTCTGGAAAGGGTAATGTACCAATACGCCAATTACCGTGAACTTAGGGGGTAGTGGTTGTTCACACTCGTCAGAGTGCATGTGCCATCGGTTGTGGCCACCCCGGAGGGAAGGGTGATCCACGTCCTGCCCGACGTCATGTGGAATCATGTGATGAAAAACTACGGTAGCTGGCGGACAGAGGGTGTCAAGCCGCTATACATGACTCAGAGACACCTGCAGGAGGACACAAGCCTGATCCTTGACGTCAAAGACCCTGACGCCCTGGCGGATTTCCTGACGGAGCACATAGCGAAGGTGAAGCACGTCCGCGGGATATGGGTCATCAACATGGCGAAGATGCGGTTCTTCAGGCTTCCTGCCGACCGGCCGATTGAGTTCTCCAGGTTCACGGTGACGATAGACGCGATGCCCGATCACTTCGACCCGATATACGACACGGTCGCGAACCTGAAGCCTGGCAGGGACGTGATGATCAACTACATCGCGCACACTTTCCAATCATTCAACGCGTCAATCATGGTCTCCGTGCTCGCGAGGAGCAAGAACCACATGGATGCCTTCGTGCAGGATTGCATTCAGTCCCTCGACGGCGTGCTCGGGACGGAGATAACGTACATAAGCAAGACCAAGCGCCTGGTAACGCCAGAGGAATGGGAGGAGTCCGTCGGCCCCTACTTCCTCGAGCCTGGCGGGAAGCAGATAAAGGACATAGACCCAGTGTATGACGATAGCTTCATAGCAGGCTGTTGACAACCTACTTCGCACGAGGCCTGTGGCGAGTCCGTCACGGCAGACACAAAGGAGGATGAAACTATCCCCGACAAGGCTGGCGAAAAGGGGCTTGACCGGAAGGGCATCGCAGTGTACCTCTGCTCCTGCAAGGACGCGATCGGCAGGCATCTGGACCTGGAGGCGATCGCGGAAGAGCTGAAGAAGGACCCGAGGATCGTCGCGGTAGGCATCCACGACGCGCTGTGCTCACGGGAGGGGCAGCAGTACCTCAAGAAGGAATACGCGGCCAAGGACTTCGACCGTGTGGCCGTCGGGGCATGCTCCCCGAACATCCAGGGTCTCATAGTGAGCAGGTCCCTCGAGGAGGAGGGGCTCAACAGGTACCTCTTCGAGCAAGTGAACATCCGAGAGCAGTGCGCATGGGTGCACTCTGACAGGAAGACGGCGACGAAGAAGGCCGCGAGCCTGATCAGGGGCGCGGTGGCGAGGGCGGAGAAGCTCTCCCCGCTCGAGGACATCGAGATACCCATCAAGGACTCGGCGCTGATCATAGGCGGAGGCGTCACGGGCATGCAAGCCGCACTGGACATCGCCGACGCAGGCTTCAGGGCCTACCTGGTGGAGCGGACCGGGGAGCTGGGCGGCAGGACATACAAGCTGAGCATGACATTCCCGACGCACAACTGCGGCATATGCTGTATGCAGTACTGCAAGGAGTGCGTCTTCACGCCCAAGATAGAGGATGTGCTCCAGAACAAGAACATCGATGTCTTCATGAACTCCGAGCTGGAGGGCATGTCGGGGGGCTTCGGGGCGAGGCATGTGATCCTGAAGACGCCCTCCGGTCCCAAGGAGATCGATGTCGGCACGATCATCGTCGCCACGGGCTCCAAAACCTTCGATCCGAGTCGCATACCTGAGCTGCGCTACGGCAACCCGAACGTGGTGACCTCCGTCGAGCTGGAGCAGCTCTTGGTGGCCGGAAGGGAGAAGGGCCTCGGCCTGAGAAGGCCTTCGGACGGGAAGCCTCCCCGCACCGTGAATTTTGTCCAGTGCGTCGGCTCGAGGGACAAGACGAAGGGTAACTTGCACTGCTCCCTCGTCTGCTGCACCTACGCAATCGGGCAGGCGAGGGAGATCAAGCGGATGAACCCCGACGCAGACGTGTATATACACTACATCGACCTCCGGGGACCCTACAGGGGCTTCGAGGAGTTCTATCTCGATGCCAGGGAGGAGGGCATCAACTTCGTCAGGGGGAGGGTGTCGGAGGTCGTCGAGGACATAGGAAAGACATACGTGAGGGCGTCGGACACCGATTCCGACACGCTCCTGAACATTGATTCGGATCTCATCGTGCTTTCGGTCGGCCAGGAGCCTTCTGACGGGAGCGAGAAGCTCGCCAAGATGCTCCACATACAGACGGACATCGACAAGTTCATGAAGGACATCAATCCGATGTTCCCGTCGGAGTTCAGGAGGGGCATATACGTCGCCGGGACCGCCCAGGGTCCCCGAGGCATCAGGTACTCCATAGAGGACGCGAAGGCGGCCGCCGCGAGCGCTATCGCGCTGATGAAGAGGGGCAAGACCATGTTCCCACGGATAGTGGCGTTCGTGGACGAACAGCGGTGCAGGGGCTGCGGCAGGTGC
>JBBIUZ010000019.1:14261-17172 GCA_037439985.1 Methanobacteriota archaeon
CTTGCGAGTACGAGGCCATAGAGATCGTCAAGGACGCGAAGACGGGCGCCCTCGTGTCCAAGATCAACGAGATCAGGTGCGAGGGGTGCGGGGCCTGCGCCGTCGCGTGCTGCAACAAGGCCATCACCGTGAACAACTTCAAGCTGGAGCAGGTCGAGGCGATGGTCCACGCCATAGCGGAGGAGGCGAGCACCGATGGCTGAGACATTCGAGCCCATGATCCTGGCCTTCGCCTGCAACTGGTGCGGATACCCGTCAGCCAACCTGGCAGGCGTGAACAAGATCAAGTACCCTCCGAACGTGAGGATCGTCCGCGTGATGTGCAGCGGGAGCGTCGAACCGAGCGCGGTCTTCGACGCCTTCGAGCACGGCATCGACGGCGTCATGATCATAGGCTGCCTGATAGACAACTGCCACTACGTGTCGGGCAACAAGAAGGCCCGGGAGCGCGCCGACGCGCTGAAGAAGTTGATGGACTTGACGGGCATCGACTCCAGGAGGCTAAGGACCGAGTGGATAAACGCGTCCGAGAGGACGAAGTTCGCGAACGCCGTCAGTGAGTTCACCGATCAGGTGAGGGCCCTCGGCTCGCTCAAGCTCGAGAGGGGCAAGAAGCAGAGCAATGCCCGGACGAAGGAGCAGACACAGGCATCCGTCAAGCAGCTCATCGAGGACACGGGGGCCTTCGACTGCGTCGAGTGTGGGAAGTGCACGACCGTCTGCCCCATCGCAAGGATCGACCAGAGCTTCGCCCCGAGGACCGTGGTGCTCAAGGCGATGGAGGGCATAGTCGACAACATCGCAAAGGACAGGGACATCTGGACATGCACGACCTGCGAGCAGTGCAACTCCATGTGCCCCTACAAGGTGGACTACTCGGGGTTCATCCGGGGCATGCGGGAGGAGGCCTCCAGGCTCGGAGCGGCGCCGCTCTGCTCCCAGGGAGGGCTGATACACTCGACGCAGAGAATCATGGCCAACGGCCGCCTCGAGCAGAGGAGGCTCGGGTGGGTCAGCGAGGACCTCAAGATAGCCGAGAAGGGCGAGGTGTTCTACTTCGTCGGCTGCCTGCCGCACATGGACGCGGTCTTCTACGACAGGCCCGAGCTGAAGCTGCAGGCCATATGCGAGAGCGCCGTCAGGATCATGAACAAGGCAGGGATCGTTCCAGTCGTGAGCAACGAGGAGAAGTGCTGCGGGCACGACCTGAACTGGACGGGGGACGAAGGGAACTTCGAGAAGCTCATGGGGCACAACATCGAGCTGGTCCGGAAGTCGGGCGCCAAGAAGGTCGTCTTCACCTGC
This sequence comes from Methanobacteriota archaeon, assembly GCA_037439985.1. Lineage (GTDB taxonomy): Archaea > Thermoplasmatota > Thermoplasmata > UBA10834 > UBA10834 > COMBO-56-21. The sequence continues at coordinate 15,567 of JBBIUZ010000019.1, forward strand.
CCCGAGTGTTACAGGACGTTCAAGAACGACTACCAGGACCTGTCGGGAGACCTCGAGTTCGAGTTGGTGCACATGGCGGACCTGATGCAGCATCTCATCGACTCCGGGTCGCTCAAGATCGAGAGCACAGCTGGGATGCATTCGACCTTCACATACCACGACTCCTGCCGGCTCGGGAGGCATTCGGGCGTGTACGATTCCCCCAGGCAGCTGGCGAAGACGTTCGCCGGGAGCAAGTTCGTCGAGATGGACAACACCAGGGACAAGGCGACCTGCTGCAGCGTGAGCGGGTGGTCGAACTGCAACGCGAACTCGAAGAAGATACAGGTCGAGCGCGTTATGGAGGCCAAGAAGATCGGCGCGGATAGGCTGCTGATGTTCTGCCCCAAGTGCCAGGTCCATCTGGACTGCGCGATCCGGGACAAGGTCCCTGTCGACTCGTCGGCCGTCGACGTGAAGATAGAGGACTTCACCGTCGCGTTCGCGAGGCTCCTCGGCCTGATACCCGAGGATGCAGGGAAGGCCGAATCCAAAGGATGATGGAACGGCGGGCGTGAAGGGATTCGAACCCTTGGCCAACCGGTGTCTCCGTCGGACATGAGCTGAACGACGTAAGAGCCGGTTGCTCTACCTAGCTGAGCTACACGCCCGCGAAGGCGCAGTATAGGCTCACCGGTAATAAAACTATCGCGCAGGAGCCGATGCTGGTGTAGGTCTGGCCTTCGCTCGGATCGGGCGGCCTTATGCGCCCGCAACTTCCCTGTGCGTGCAGCGGCGCGGAATTCAACAGATTGAAGATATTATAATAAATTTAGCAATGCAAATAATAATTAGAACGGGTCTTGCGACGAGACCTCATCGCCGACTAGATCTTGGAGAACCCCTTGACGATGCCCTCGATCGCCTTGGACGCGTCCGGGTCGAGAGGCACGGGCTGGTGGTTCTTCAGGACCCACTCGCACTTCTCCCTTGCGACCTCCATAGGGTCCTTGGCGCCCTTCTTGACCCACATGTCGAACGGGTCCGTGTCCCAGAGCTGTGGGACGTAGATCTCCCTCATGTGCCTGATCGTGTGCATCTGAGCGAGGTAGCTGCCGCCGATGCCGACCTTGCCGATCAGGTCGAGAGCCAGGGCCTCCTTATCGACGTCGAACCCCTTGTAGATCATCAGGACGTTCCCGGCGATCTCGTTGTCCAGCATGAGCTGCTCGTACGAAAGGAGCGTTGAGCCGTCAGGAACACCGAAGCCGTTGACTACCTCTCCGCCGACCTGGGCGCAGAACATCGCGGATATCGCGTTCTCGAGCGACGCCTGGATACCCGGTATCTTGGCGCCCGAGCCGAGTCCTCCGACAGAGTTCGGCAGGTTGCAGTATCTTGCCATCTGGACCGCCCCCGAGCAGAGGAGCGCGCTCTCGGGCGAGCCACCCATGTACGACCCCGTCTTCGGATCCATGCTTGACAGGACAGAACCGTATATCTGGGGCGAGCCGGGCGCATGGGCCTGCATTATGCATACGACCGCCAGCGTCTCCGCGTGGTTCACCACAAGGTCCCCTGCGATCGTCACGGGACCGCTGACCCCTGCCTGGGCCATGCCCGTGAT
>JBBIUZ010000020.1:0-2038 GCA_037439985.1 Methanobacteriota archaeon
CCTGAGCCCCATCCTCGCCGCGTTCCTTGCCATCTCGGACTCGATCCCCATCCCCGCCTCGTTGTAGTCGAAGGATCTGAGCACGTCCTTCCGGAACGCCCTGTACCCGCTCTGCGAGTCGGTGACCTTGACCGTGTTCCCAAGATTCGTCGCGAAAGTCAGAACGTCCTGCCCAAGCCTCCTATACGCCGGGATGAGGTCCTTGGACTCCGTCTTCAGGAACCTCGAGCCGATGACCATGTCCGCCCTCGCATCGATGATTGGCTGGACGATCCTCGGGATGTCGTTCGGGTCATGCTGCCCGTCGGCGTCCAGGCAGACCACGACATCTCCGCCGTTCACCGCTGCGGACGTCAGGCCGATCGAGAGCGCATTCCCCTTGCCTGAGTTCCTCGGGATCCGAATGACCGTCGCTCCTGCCATCCTCGCAAGCTCTGCCGTAGCGTCGACAGAGCCGTCGTCGACGACGAGCACGTCCTTCACATGCTTCTTGGCGCCCTCGACCACCTTGGCTATCGTCTTCTCTTCGTTGAACGCGGGAATCACGGCGGTGATTGACGCGGACAAGCCTTCCGTCATCGAGTGTTTCACTCCCTAGTTCATGCCCAACTGTGGCTTGCCGCTCCCAGAGCCCCTGACTAGCTTGATTGAATCAGCCAGGCGCGATTTAACCTTTCCTCTTGATTATCGCAGTCGATATCCGACGAGCTCGCAGCATGACCAGCGTCTCCACTGTCGCGCGCCAGTGCGTTGTCTCATCCTCATCGCGACGGATCTGCCTGAGACGGTCTCTGCGCCCGCCAACTTATTTATTCCGTCATCATCATCGAAGGCCCGTCCCTGTGGAGGAGCCCGGCTTGAACATCTCCCGCTCGAGCGTCCCCGTCATCGTCCTGCTGATCATTGTCGCTCTTGCCGTTCGCGCTCTCTCCCTTCAGTGGTCTCCGCTCCCGTACAACATCGACGGCCTGAGCGAGCTCAGGATCACCTGGGACATCACCTCGAGCCATCACCTCGTGTTCCCGCCAGCCTCGACGGCCACCGAGGGCTACGTTCCCGATATGCCCATCTTCGCCCTTGCAGCGTCCTTCTTCTCCTCCGCCCTGGGCATCGACCCAGCATTCTCCCTCGAGCTCTTCTCGGCGATGCTCGGAGCCATCGCCGTCTCCCTGCTCTATCTGGTCTTCCGCCAGCACTGGCGCACGCTCAGGGGCGCCGTCGCTTCCGCTGTCACCCTGGCCCTCATAGGCACATTCGTGTTCGTCACCGGCTCCGCCTGGAAGGAGACCATGGGCTTCGTGCTCCTCGCCCTCGCGCTCTGTGCCTACCCACTCAGGCGTCAGGCCGGCTATCGCCTCGTGCTTTGGTCCGCTCTCATCCTGTGCGTGTTCACCCATCACTATATCACGGTCGTGGGCTTCGTCATCGTCACCTTCGCCGTGATCATAGACATGGCTAGTACGCGCGAAGGCGGTTCCGCTCGTGGGAAGCTGTCGAGAAACGAGGCACTCGACGCCGTCACCGTCATCGCCCCGTGGACCGTCGCCATCGCTTACTACAGCTGGATCCACCTCCCGTACCTCGACTTCCTCTCGCCGAGCACGGACCTGTACCTCTACCTGGCCGTCGCCGCCCTCGTCCTGCTCGTGGCCGTCAGGATGTCCCTCGTCAGCCGCCCGCTCACGAAGCTGCCAGTCGGGCTCTCCATACCACTTGTGGGCGCAGCGCTCATGGTCTACGACTACTACCACCCCATCTTCCCCGGCATACCGGGGCCCGCCGCCCTGATAGCCGTCCCGTTCCTGGCATACCTGATACTCGTCGCCCCCGCCTGGGAGGGCGCGAAGCTCGCCCTCGTGCGCAGGAGCCCGACCAAGAACCTCATGCTCGCCATGATCATGGGCCCCCTCTCGCTCATCATGTTCGCCTTCCTGCGCTCCAACGACGCCACCTCCCAGCTGATCATCTACCGCACGTTCGACTTCCTCATGCCCGCATTCGCGTTCCTGGTGGGCATAGGCTTCGCGTACACCGTCAA
>JBBIUZ010000020.1:2048-16908 GCA_037439985.1 Methanobacteriota archaeon
GCAGGAGGAGGCTCGGGATCGTCGCTGGCGTCTCCCTGGTCGGCATATGCGCCTCCACGCTGCCCATCGCGTTCGACAGCCAGCGGCTGTTCGGGGTCGAGAACCAGACCTACTGGTTCGAGTGCGACGCCGTCCAGTGGTTCTCGGAGCACAACGTGACGAGCTACACCTCCGACCAGCGTCTGGGGGAGACGGGCGCGAGGCTGTTCAACCTCGAGTACGGGCGCGGGCTCCCGTACGACCTCCGGGAGGGCCTGGCGCTGAACTCGTCCTCGTTCTATGTGCTCGAGGGCTCCTGGAGCACGGTGGGGGCGCAGGAGTTCCCGTTCGGGGTCGTCCTCGTGAAGAACGGCACGATCGCACAGACGCTCAACGAGTCGAGCGTGCTCTACATCGGCGGACCCCAGGGCAACGAACTCATCGGATTCAGGACGAGATGAACGGACCACGCCACCCCCCGGGAGGGTTGTCTCCGCCCGCCCTCAGGACCTCGGGCAGGTTCTGCACCATAGTCATGATGGCTGCTTGGAATGAGAGACGCTGGCGGGGAGCGGTGTTCTCCAGCTTGGAGAGAGGCGACAGATCATGTCTCAGACTGATAGAATGCAAGTTGGTCCGCGGAGAGATGCACTGGTGAGAAGCTGCAGCCCCCGGAGGGAGTGTTGCGACAAGCACCGCATGGTACTCAGATACCCTCCGGGACTTGCCTGCAGTACGGCTATCCCGGTCGTCCGAGATGGACGTTTCGAGCGTTGTCGATCATGCGTGACCCTGCTCCGCCTGCGCGAGCATGCGTACGCTGCGGCCGCGCGGAGCCGCCTACGCATAGGTCAGCATCAGGGCGAGGAAGATCCCGAACAGGTAGAAGTTCGAGTAGATGAACACGTGCCTCGCGTTGTTCCTGACCGGGTTCAGGATAAGCCTTGCGGAGAGCGCCACGGCCATCAGCCCCATCAGGAGCGCGACCGCGAGGAACAGGTACGACTTCACGCCCGTCACGTATGCGAGGAGCGGGAAGACCGCTATCAAGACCCCCGCCCAGCCCACGGCGAGCAACGACTTCCTGCCGCTCAGGGTCAGGGGGAACATCGGTACTGCCGCCTTGTTGTAGTCCTCCCTGTGCTCGATGGAGAAGCTCCAGATGTGCAGCGGGATCCATACGATGACGACGGCCGCCAGGAACAGCGATGTGGGTGACACGGTGTGCGTGACCGCCGCCCAGCCCATCAGCACGGGTATGCCCCCGCAGACGCCCCCGAGCAGGACGTTCCACCGGCTCCTCCTCTTCAGCCAGATGCTGTAGACGAACACGTTGTCCACAACGGCAATGACGAGCAGCAGGAGCACGAGCGGCCCGGACATGTAGGCGAGCGCGCAGCCCACGGCCACCATCGAGATGCCCAGCACGAGAGGCACCCTCTCGTCAAGGGCGCCCGAGGGTACGGGCCTACCGCGCGTCCGCTCCATGATGCCGTCGATGTCCCTGTCCGTGTAGGCGGTTATCGCCTCGCATCCTCCGGCGCCCAGGACGACCGCAGCTAGGGACAGCAGGAAGGGCCCGTAGAGGAGCACCTCGATGCCGTTGTACGCGACTATCGCGGCGGCGATGGCGGTGAACGCCAGCAGCAGCACTACCGTCGGCTTCGTCGTCTTGATCGCCGCTCTGACCTTCGCGCCAATCCTGGCCGTATCCGATCCTCCGGCACTTCCCGCTCACGCCTTGAGCGTCGTCTGCGGCTGCGTCTCCGCGCAGGAGGTCCCCGCCCCTGGCAGGTTCCTCACGCCGTACATGTAGTATGCGATCAGCGCCAGCGTCAGGACGACCAGGCCGAACCCGATGAAGAACAGCACCGAGTTGAGCGTGACGATCCACACGAAGTCGCCGATGAACATCGCGGTCATGCCCACGAGCGCGAACGGCGGGACGAACTGCGGGTATGGAGCCTTCTCCGTTCTCCTGTAGATGAGGTCGAGCGCGAGCAGCGCGCCTGCCAGTACGGGCATCAGGAAGAAGCCGAACATCAGGTGCCCCCTCGTGAACGCTTCGTCGTTGGGCAGCCCTGCCGCGTGGAAGTAGGTCTCGTTGAGCTCAATGTAGTACCCGAAGCCCGCGAGGGACACGAGAGTGTAGACCCAGGTCATCATGAGGGAGAGCCTCAGCGGGTCCCTGATGAGCGGTATGGTCTTCTTGCCCCTGCCCTCGACCGGCGCGGTCATCATCGCGACCAGGGCGACGATCGCCCCCACCCCGATGAGCCCCGTCAGGATGTCATCGCTGGCGATGAAGTTCGTGCCGTTCGCGCTGGCGAACCATGCGGGCGGTCCCCAGCTTGTCACGGCGCTGACGACGTACACGACCGTCATCGTGAGCACGCCGATCTCCATGACGCCCATGCCGAGCGCCGTGAACCAGCGCCTAGGTCCTTTCAGGTCGCAGCAGCCGAACTGCACCAGTGTGAGGGCGACGATGCCGCCCATGACCGCGGGCAGGATCTCATGCGAGTGGCTCCCCATCAGGTTGGCCGTGAAGGTCGGTTGATCGAGGCCAGTGGAGTTGATGTAGCCTGGGATGCCGGGGAACGAGTTGAACCCCCAGTCGATGCCGACCCCGGCCCCGTGGCCTATCAGGGCGGCGATGAACGCGCTCGTCACGGTCGTGAGTATGACCCAGTAGCTGATGTCCATCTTGGTGAACTTAGTCTTCCTCGCCTTGGGCAGCCTGATGAGGCCCCACAGGAGCGCGATGGCCATCTCGTCGAGCACGAAGAAGCCTATGATCTGCATCCAGAGCGGCGCCAGGTCGTTGATGTTCCTGATGAACAGGGACCCGACCCCGCACAGGGCGATCGCCGGCGCGAGGCTGTACCTCAGCAGGGTGTTCACATGGCCGCCGACCCTCATGATCAGGCAGACGAGGAGTATTAGGATACCCGTCAGGGGCAGCATTATCGCATGGTAGTACATCGTCGTCCTGAAGTCGAAATTCCCCGTCTTCGTCCAGTCCACTCCGAACAGCGGGCTGACCGCCAGCAGGATTGCGGTCCAGGCGACCGCCATGAGCACGAGGCCCGTGACGGAAGAAGTCAGTCGGTCATACCTAGCCTTCAATGACTCTTTCGGTGTTATAGTAACCCTCCCTTTCCGGGGACATACTCGACGTCGTTTTTAATATTTGTCGAATGTGCGCGAATGTGCACGCGACGAATTTCAGCATTTCTGGCCGCCCGGAACGCTCCTCCTCGACGGCGCCTTCTGTTCGTCTCCGTGCGACCTCCCGGAGACGCCTTCGAGCGGGCAAGGACGGGGTGCTGGCCTGGCGCGGACCCGGTCTTGAGGTGCCGCCATGTCCCACGCCGGGGCTTTCCGGCGGAAAGTCCAGAACCATGCACAATCGACGGGAACGCGGAAACGCGTGTGCGTGCGCCCTGCCGGCACGATATCCGACCCGCCGCAGCATGTGACCGTGCGGGCGTGCTTCTGAGAGAATGTCCGGGCCGACGCGTGGCCGGACCAGAAGTGTCCCACCCCGGCGCTGACAAGACCGGCATACCGAAGGAAAGGCATTAAGGCCCACATGCCATGGCGGTCTCATCATGAAGCGCACCAGCCTCGTCCCGATATGCGCGCTCCTGCTGCTGATGCTCGCCCTGCCGTGCGCGAGAGTGTCGGGCTTCACTCCACCGACTCAGTTCCGCGGCACCTCGGCCCCGATCGCGCCCGGCGCCAGCTGGGTGCTCGACCTCGGCTACAACCACGCTGGGATGGTCGCTCAGTGGCGATGGAACTCCACCGGAGACGTGACCTTCGACTTGGTATACACGAGGGCGTCGGACTTCAAGACGATACCCGTCCGCGGGCTCCAGAAAGACGACGGCCACGTCTCGAACGTGACCGGATGGTACGCCTTGAGATGGATAAACAACGCGACGACCGACATCACGGTGAGCTATGTGGTCGACATCTTCACGCCCGTGCTCTCCGTGACCTCGTTCCCCGAGGGCGCATACTTGAACTCGCGCACGGTGACCGTCAGCGGAGTGACGGAGGGGTTCGCGACGGGCGTCGTCGTGGGCATCGACCCCGCCCATCTCGAGAACGCGACCGTGAACGGCAAGAACTGGTCGGCGACGCTGACGCTGCCCGAGGGCAGGAGCACGATCTTCTCGACTTCCTACTACTGGCTAAGGCCGATGGGCGCATGCAACCTGACGCTCAACAGAACGACCAATGTGACGGTGGACACCATCCCGCCCTGGATTTCCATAACCTCCCCGACGAACGGCATGTCGATCAGGGGTCGCACGGTCCAGCTCTACTGGAGCTGCTCTGATACCGTCGGCGTCGGGCGGGTCGATCTGAAGGTCGACAACGGCTCGTGGATCACCGTCAGCTGGGGGAGCACGCTCGGCCTGGCGTACACCACGCTCGGCCTTCCCACGGGGACGCACACGATCGAGCTCAGAGGGGTCGACAGGGCGGGGAACACGGCGCTCGCGTCCGTGACCGTGACGACGGACGCGAACGATTGGAGCTTCGGGGGGCCGATGTGCGGCCTGCCGACGGTCGCCGCCATAGGCGCGCCTTTGGTCCTAGGCCTGGTCGCGCTGTGGTCTTACACGAGGCCCGCGGAAGAACCCGGGCCGCCCCAGACGCCCCGCAAGCGACCGCCTCAGCAGTAGCGCGTCGAAGGACCCTGTGCGCTCCTGACCGGCACTGCCGTCCCCCAGCCGTTCGCCTCCTTCTCGGAAAAAGGCATATCAGTCCGCAGGACGTTCGCTCTTCCGGAGGGAGCCGATGATGTGCCCGAAGTGCGGCTCGGAAAACCCTGACGGAGCGGCGTTCTGTGAGAAGTGCGGTCAGAGGCTGACCGCAGGTCCTGGCACGCCCGGCGGTCCGATGGCCGCCCCTCGGCCCATGGGCCCGCCTATCGCCGCGGACCACACGGTCCTGATCGTTGTCATTGTCGTGGCCATCGTCGCGGCCCTGATCGTCGTCGGCTCGCTGTTCGTCGTGAACGCGTTCCACCAGGCGACGACGTGGACCTACACGATGTCCGTGCTCGGGACCAAGACGCCGACCTCGAGCGAGTACGCGATAGGCCCATCGGCGGGCATGACCTACATCCAGGTGAACGTCTCGCTGACCAACAAGGGCGACCTCCCCGCCCTGGTCAGCAGCAGCTACTTCACGCTCCAGGCGGGAGGTGTGCGCTACATCCCCACCAATAACGTCAGCACGGACAGCGTCGAGACGACGCTCGCCTCAGGGGCAACGCTGACCTTCAAGGTCTCGTTCGAGATGCCGCTCTCTTCATTGCCGCAGAGGATAACCTTCGCTCCCGTGCTGGGCGGCGCGGTGAGCGCGCCGATATACCCGCCGATAACTTGACCGACCTGCGGCCTGCCCGCCGCCACCCCCGCCTCCGTGGCCATCGGGGAAAAATACATCATTCGGCTCGGGCTAGAGAGCCTCAGACTTCTCGTCTAGAGGAAGATGGTATGCGGACGATGACGGAAAAGAACCTGCACGAGGCATTCGCGGGGGAGAGCCAGGCGCACATGAGGTACGCGATCTACGCCGATAAGGCGGAGCACGAGGGAAAGCCTCAGGTCGCGCGGATGTTCAGGGCGATCGCCATGGCCGAGAGGGTCCACGCGACGAACCACTGGCGGACCCTGGGCTTGACAAAGGGCACGTCGGACAACCTGCAGGACGGGATCGACGGCGAGCACTTCGAGATAAACGAGATGTACCCGGCCTACAAGGCCGTCGCGGAGCTCCAGCAGGAGAAGGGGGCCATCAGGAGCACCCACTGGGCGCTCGAGACCGAGAAGGTCCACGAGACGATGTACAGGAAGGCCAAGGAGGCCGTCGACTCGGGCAAGGACGCTGGCGTCGGCAAGATCTATGTCTGCCCTGTGTGCGGGTACACGATGGAGGGCGACGCACCGGACATCTGCCCGATCTGCAACGCGAAGAGGGAGACCTTCAAGCAGTTCTGAGACAGGCGCGTTCCGGCGCAGGGGGCTGGCCGGGCGTCCAGGCGTGCATCTAGCTCCTCGGGAGCCGTATCACGACTCTCGACCCCTGTGCATGGTCCCCCTGGACCCTGTCCTCGAGCCTCATCTGGCCTCCGAGCCCCTCGACGATGAGGTGGATGAAGACCAGGCTCGTCATGATCCCCCTCTGCAGTGGCTCCCCCGCCTTCAGCGCCTCGAGAGTCACCTCCCTCTTCCGGTCGTCGGGTATCCCAGGTCCGTTGTCCGAGACCGAGAGCGTCCAGGCGGGTCCGGACATCTGGCCGCCGTCCGCTGTCACGGCCACCTCGACTGCGACATCGTCCCTCCCGGCGTGCTCGACCGCGTTGCCAAGCACCTCCGCGATCATGTCCTCGACTATCCCCTCTCCAGGAACGAGCAGGTCGCCGTCCGGCGCCTTCACGCTGAAGTTCAGGGTCTTCCCCGGGTTCTGCGCGACTAGCTCTTCGATGCACTGGGTGATGACTCCGCGGACATCGACATGGCCGCTCTTCGCGCCTCCCTGCTCGACCATCGACAGCTTCCTGACGTTCCTGATGAAGCCCGATACGAGGTCGACCTGCGTGAGGATCTTCTGCGCATGCTTGCTGGCGCTCGCGCCTGTCTCCTTCTCTTGCTGGATGAGCTCGGCATAGGCCCTTATCGGCGACAGTATGTTCAGGATGTCGTGGCTCATGAAGTCCAGATAGGTCTGGGCCCTGAGCTTGGCGTTCTCAGCCTCCTCGGTGCGTCGCCTCAGGCCTTCCTCCACCATCTTCCTCTTGGTTATCACGCGGGCGCTCATCACTCTGGACGCGACCCCGTCCTCGAAGACCGCTCTCCCAGTCGCCTCGACCCAGACGAAGCTTCCGTCGGCCTGCCTGAGCCTGAATTCCTTCAACGCGCACACTGTGGGGTTCTTGAGATGCACGTTGATGAACCCCAGGACGCCTTCGAGGTCCTCCGGGTGCACCAGGTCGAAGACCGCCTTTCCGACGAGTCCGTCGGGCCCGTACCCGAGCGTCTGGAAGGACGGGCTCGCGAAGGTCATCACTCCCTTCGAGTCGAGCTTGGCCACGAGGTCGGTCATGTTGTCGGTGATGCATCGCAGCTGCGTCTCGCTCGTCCGGAGCGCCTCCTCCTTCCTCCGCGCCTCGGTGACGTCCATTCCGGTGCAGACGATGAATTCCACGCTCCCGTCGCGGCCCGCGAGAGCGGCGCCCTTGAATGATATGCGTATCCTGTCGCCGCCCTTGGTGATCCAGTAGTCCTCGTGGACGTGCGGGAAGGTCGCTTGGGCGACGCTCTCGAAGAACGCCTTCACCTTCGGCACGTCCTCGGGCTGCGAGAGGACCTCCCACACATGCTTGCCCACGACCTCCTCGGCTCTGTACCCGGTCGCGAGCTCAGCGGCCTTGTTGAAGCGGACTATCCGGCCGATCCTATCGAACACGGCAATCAGCGAACTCACCGTGTTCCATAGGGCCGCGTTGAGTGCGGCGTCCTTCTCCAGGGTTCCCGCCATCCGCCTCGCTCGTTCGTGGTTCGAGCCGTTCTTGGGCGCGCGGCCCTCGTCTCGGAGGCCGGGGTTGCTTTCGGAATCCATAGCCATCCAACCACCTGTGCCACAGGAAGGGCGTGGATTGTGGGTACTGGCTATCCTTGTCCGCACTTCTTAACCGTGTCGGCCACGTTATCTGATGTGATTCTGACGCGCTTGCGAGTTCCCGCTCATCCGATGGTGCGGGCCCCTTTCCAGTGTCCGCGACGAGGCGCGCCTGAGGGATGCGGAGAGATCAATGCGGAAGGGCCTTGTCCGCCTCTGCGACGATCGCCGCGAGGTCCTTCCTCAGGTCCTCGGCGAGCGGTGCTGGATGATGCGTCCTGAGGATCTCCTTCGCCTTCTCCCTCGCGTGCTCCACCGCGCCCTTCGAGCCCGCGGCCTTCCACGCCTTGTAGGGCGTGCCGTCCGTCACCATCGGCTGCCACATGGTCCTGAAGTGGTCCAGCGTGTGCTTCTCGCCCATGAAGTGCCCTTCGTGCCCGACCTTCATGATGACGTCCATCGGCACGGTGTCGTCGTTCACCCTGAAGCCCTTCAGGATGTCCGCCATCATCGTGAACATCTCGTGGTCGATTATCAGCTGCTCGAACGAGAGCACCATCCAGTTCTCCAGCAGGCCAGGCCCCGAGGTCATGTCCGCGCCCGACAGGTAGCACAGGAAGGCCGAGAAGGCCTTCTCGTAGCCCGCCTGAACGTCCGGGACCTTCGAGCACGACCCCCAGCCGCCCACGAAGATGGGTATCTTGTAGAACCTCGCCATCTGGACATGAGCGGCCCGCACAAGGTCCGCGGCCGGGTACAAGCCCTCGAACAGTCCGCTCTGGACGTCCATGGCCATCGGCTCTGTGCTGTACGTGAGCGGCGAGCCCGGCGCTGCTAGCTGGAGCACCGTGGCACACGCTATGACCTGGGCGTTCCCGAGCGTGGTCGCGCCCGCGACGGTCATCGGCGCTGTCGCGCCTATAAGCGGCATGGCCATGATGAGCGGCGGGCACCCTGCCCTCGCGAACTCGATCGCCGCGTCCGTGGTCCTCCCGAGCACCATGGGCGAGGTCGTGCACGTGAGGTTGGATATGATCGGCCTCCTCCGGAGCTCCTTCCAGCCGCCGACGACCGCAGCCGCCATCTTCAGCTCGTACTGCGCCTCCTCCTTCATGTAAGTGGAGCCGGTCGTGAAGTGCTTCTCGCAGTTCTCCAGTGCCGCGAGGAACTCGTGCGCCGTGTGCGAGTGCTTGGGCACGTCGAGCGGCGTTACGAGGGGGTTGTACATGTGCATCATCGGGAGGTAGTCCACGACCTTCGCCGAGTCGGCGACATCCTTCAGCGTGGACTCGCGCCTCTCGCCCGTCTCGAGGTCTATCGTGGCCACTCCGACACCGTCCGTGCACGCGTAGCAGTGCCTCCCGTCCAGGATGAAGTCGTTCTTCGGGTTCCGCGCGGCCATCTTGACGGGGCGCATGCACTTCCTCATCGACTCCTCGACCAGCGCGCTCGGGATCTTGCACACCTTGGTCTTCTCGTCGACCTCCGCGCCCGCCTCCTTGAGGAGCCGCCTGCCCTCGTCGCTGACCACCTTGATCCCCATGTGTTCGAGTATGTGCAGCGAGTTGAGGTGCACCGCCTCCGCGTCCTGCGGCTCCATGACCTCCAGGCGCTTCATGCCGAACTGCCCTATCCTCATGGGTTCCGCCATGTCCCTCACGCCCCCTTTCCCAGCAGGGACTTCGCAAGTGCCACCGCGCTTCCCGCATCGGTCGAGTAGACCGCCCCGATCTCCTTTGCCCATTCCTCGGTCACGGCCGCGCCCCCTACCATCATGGGCGCCCTCACGCCCGCGGCCCTGAGGGCGTCGAGCACCTCCTTCTGGACCATGACCGTCGTGGTCATGAGCGAGGACGCGCCCACGAGCTGCGCCCCGACCTCCTTCGCTTTCGAGACGAAGCTCCCGATCGGCACGTCCTTCCCGATATCGTGCACCTCGAACCCTCCCGCTTCGAGCATGATCCTCACGAGGTTCTTGCCGATATCGTGTATGTCCCCAGACACGGTCTCGATCACGTAGTTGGCCGTCGAGTGCCTCTTCTGCTTGGTCTTCCTCAGCTCCGGCTCGAGCACCTTGATGGCCTCCTCCATGATCGTCGCGGCGAAGATCAGCTCGACGACGAACATCTCCTTCCTCGCGTACTTCTCGCCCACCTCGCGGATGCCCTTCGAGAGGGCGTCTATCGCCTCCACGGGGCTCACGCCGGCCGCGAGGGCCTTCCTCGCGCCCTCGACGGCGGCCTCCTGCTGCAGCGTCTTGATGCTATTCTCCAGCTCGTTCAAGATTGATTGGTTGTTTGCCATCGTTATCACCATCGTCTGTTCGTGTGCGGCCCGCGGGAAATCGTGCGAGCCCGGAGAAGAGGTTTGTGAACATGCTGATGGATTCAGAACAGGAAATGGTCCTTTCCCACCTGTACTCCGGCGCCGCCGTGCATCAGGAGGAGCATGAGGGGCGAGTCGATGCACGTCGATTCGAATCGCGTCGTTGTCATCCCTGTCCTCCTGTCGGAGATGCCGTCTGGCTCTCGCAGCGGAAATCGATATCGCGCGCACCGTACTTAAGGCTTGACGGTATCGCCCTCGGGCAGGACACAAAGGCAAGTCGACATGCTTTGCGGCTCTTCGTGCGGCGCCCGATATGTAGCTGCAGCGAGGGCGGGATAGTATATCAGGCCTGTGTGCCCTTCCGCTCCTAGATGCCTCCAGTCAAGCTAACGGGCGTCCACGTGCTTCTCACCTACAAGTGCCTCTACGAATGCGATCACTGTTTCGTCTGGAGCAGCCCGTCCGCGAAAGGCACGATGTCCCTCAACCACGTCGAGGACATCATCAGGCAGGCGGGTGAGATCCCTTCCGTGGAGCGCGTCTACTTCGAAGGGGGAGAGCCGTTCCTCTTCTATCCGCTGCTTCTGAGAGGGGTCGAACTCGCAAGGAAGTCCTCGCTCGAGGCCGGCATCGTGAGTAACGCATACTTCGCGACGGATGACAGGTCAGCGGAGCTCTGGCTCAGGCCATTGGCCGAGCTGGGCATATCAGACCTGAGCCTGAGCACGGACGTCTATCACGGCACCGGGGAAGAGAGGAGGATGGTGCAGAGAGCCAAGAGGGCCGCTCAGAGGCTGGGGATACCGGTGGGCGTGCTGGAGACAGAGAGCGTGGAGGAGTTCTCGGGCCCGACATCCAGGCGCAGCTCGAAGGGGCAACTGTGCTTCAGGGGAAGGGCCGTTCCGACTCTCGCCGGGAAGGTCGAGAAGAAGGCCTGGAGGACCTTCGACACCTGCCCTGAAGAGCCCCCCAAGATCGGCAGGGTCCATGTCGACCCGTACGGCAACGTGCTCTTCTGTCATGGAATATCTGTGGGCAACGCGTGGAGAAGGCCGCTGAAGAAGATCATGTCGGACCTGGATCCACCAGAGCATCCGATCATCGGCCCACTCATAAGAGGCGGGCCCGCTGCGCTCGCAAAGGAACGCGGAGTCAGACCTTCCAGGGCCTATGCGGACGCGTGCCACATGTGCTACGCGCTCAGATGCGCACTGAGGAAGAGGAAGGCTCTCAGGAGCATCCTGGTGCCTGAGCAGCTGTACGGCGTCACGCCTCAGCGCGATCCGTCGTCTGTCGCATCATCCGCGGTCGCGCGCGCCTCCGAGGACCGGCGCCGAGGCCATCGCGATTGGCCCTAGGCGAGCTCCTTCTCCCTGAACAGGTAGGCCCCTAGGAGCAGGAAGAAGATCAGCACACCCAGCAGCACGGCCGCAGAACTCCAGGCACTCGATGCCTGGCTCCATGTGCTGATATCCCCGAACCTCACCCAGCCGGAGCCGAGACTGCGCAGATAGTGCTTCACGGAGGCGTCCTGGATCGCGCCCGGCAGCGACCCGATGAACCCCTCCCAGATGAACGCGTAGAAGAGGCCGAACATGATCGGCTTGTTGAAAAGCACGCTGATCGCGAGGAAGAGCGAGGAGTACACGAAGGAGCCGATGACGACGAGGGCCACGAAGTCGACGTATATCCCCAGCGCCTCTGACCCCATCCCGTGCTGCCCGAAGAACGCGATCGCCCCCACAGTGCTGATCAGGACCATCGAGACGGAGGTCGCGATCCCCAGCGGGAGGTAGTATCCCACATACGAGTACGCTCGGTCCAGAGGAGCGGTCGCGACGTGCGTGATGCTGTTGTCGTCGATCTCGTCTCGTATCAGGGACGAGCCGAAGATCATCGCCATCACCGGCATGAAGAAGAAGAGGATCAGAGCGTCCATCAGGTTCGTCCCGTCCATGAGCGGGTCCTTGCTCTGCATGCCCGCATAGCCCATGACCGCCGCGACGAACAGCGAGACGAGGACCGTGATGGCGATCTTCCTTCCGATCAAGAGCTTCTTCGTCGAGTGGAGCGTCAGCGCGTAGATCCCGGCGAGCACCTTCCTCGGTTCCATGCATCTACCTCCCCACGAGATACCTGAAGACGGCTTCCAGGTTGTCGTCGAGGCTGTACATCTTGCTGACGGAGCATCGCGCCGAATCGATGAGCATCGGGAGACCGTTGAAGAAGTCGTCAGGCTTCGATACCTGGACCGTCACGCTGTCCCTGCTGTCGTTGAACGTCACGGACACGACATAGTCCTGCTCGAGCAGCGCCTTGGCGAGAGCGGTCATCCCCGACCCTTCAATGATGATGTTGTGCGGGTGCCTGTCTATGAGGTTCCTTATCTCGGATATGTCCCCCGACGCCACGGCCCTTCCCCTGTAGACGAGCGCCACGTTGTGGGTCATCCTCTCGATCTCGTAGAGCACATGAGAACTCACTATGATGTCGTGTCCGTGCTCCTTGTTGAGCCTCTTCACGAGGTCGATTATGTCCTTCCGCACGAGCGGGTCGGTCCCGCTGAGGGGCTCGTCGAGTATCAGCAGCTCAGGGTCGTGCAGCAACGCCCCGGCGATCTTCATCCTCTGCTTCATGCCCTTGCTGTAGCCGCCGGTCTTCCTGTCCGCAGGCTTCTCCATCTCGACCAGCTTGAGGATCTCGCGGACGCGCTCAGACAGCGCAGAGCCGTGCATCATGTGCAGCTTCCCGACGAGGTTCAGGTACTCCCTCCCGGTCGAATCCGCAGGAAGCGACTCGTAGTCTGGACAGAAGCCGATCGACGAGTGCAGAGCGGCGTTCTTCCACGGTTCCCTGCCGAGCACGGTTATGGTGCCGGAGTTCGGCTTGATGAGGCCGAGCACCAGCTTGAAGAAGGTGCTCTTGCCAGACCCGTTCGGGCCGACAATGCCGGTTATCCCGGGCATGACCCTCAGCGCGAAGTTGTTGAGGCCTATCACCTGCCCGTACCACTTGCTCAGGGCCTGCGCGTGCACGATCGGGGCCGACCCCTTCCCCTGGGCCGTCATCTGCCGACCACCTGCCTGGTCAACCTATAGTAGACTACGCCCGCAGGAACGATGATCAGCGCGGCGATGATCGTCAGGAGAGCGTCCTGGTTGACATAGCTGGGGACCTGTCCCTCGAATAGCCATTTGAAGAGGATCGACAGCGCATTGACCGGGCTGATGACCCGCCACGACTGCGAGAACTGCGAGAATATGCCCGAAACGACGGCCAGCCCGAAGAACGACATGAAGGTGCCGACCGCCGCGTAGCTCTTCCTGCTTGTGAACGACGATATCATGAGGCCGAACGGGACGAAGAACACGGTGACGAGAAGCCCGGCAAGGGCCGTCTCGGCCAGGATCACGAAGCTGCCCCAGTAGTCGCTGCCGGTCTGCGTCGCTATCGACACGGAAGCGAGCAGGACCGGGGGGAACGCGCAGAAGAGGCTCATCAGGAGCAGCGCGCCGGCCGCCTTCCCGGCGAGATAATCCCTGACCTTGAGCGCCCTCGAGAAGTAGAGCACGAAGGAGCTGTTGGCCAGGTCCTCTGATATGAGGTCGGACGTCACGACGGCTGCGAGCAGCATGGCAAATACCGCGAATGCGCCGTTCCCGAGATGCGCGGTCATGTCCGACCCATTCAAGCCCTGGTGGGGTACGAGGACGACCATCAGGAGGTTCAGCGCGTGGACGAACATGAATCCGAGGACCAGGAGCACGATCACGCCGATCGACCCGAGCTTGTGCCGGAAGACGCTCCTGGCGATGACGTACAGCCGCGAGCTCTGGGCGGTCCTCTCGCCCTTCCAGGGGTGGTACTCGATCGGGCTAATGCCCATCTCTTCCGCCTCCTCTGAAAGCCCGCAGGAACACCTCTTCCAGGTCCAGCCTCTCCGGTCGGAAGCTCCTCACCTGAACCCCGCACTCCGAGGCCAACCTGAAGGCCGCCCTTCCATCCTCCCATCCCCGGACCAGCAGGGTCAACTGCTCTCCGGCTTCGTCCTTCCTGTCGAATATCTGGCAGGCCTGCTCCACTGCCCGCACATACTTCGACAGGGCCGGCGCGCTCCCTCGGACCGTCAGGCTCTGGACGCCCTGCTCTCCGGCAAGCAGTGCCTTCATCTGGCCTGAGCGAACGAGCTTCCCGTTGTCTATTATGACGGCGTGGTCGCAGACCCGCTCCACGTCTTCGAGGATGTGGGATGACACGATGATGGTCCTCTCGGACGATGCCATCTTCTGCACGAGGCTGAGCATCTCGTCCCGACCCTGCGGGTCCATGCCGCTGGTCGGCTCGTCGAGGAACAGAAGCTTCGGGTCGTGGACTATCGCCTGTGCGAGCTTCACCTTCTGCTTCATGCCGGTGGAGTATGATTTGATCGGCCTGTACCGCTCCTCCCCGATGCCGACGAAGTCCAGCATCTCGTGGCTCCGTTGCATCGCGTCGCGGTACTCCATGCCGGAGATCATCCCCAGGTAGGACACGAGCTCCACGGCGTCCACGGACGGGATGAGGCAGTCGTGCTCGGGCATGTAGCCTACGAAATCCCTGATCCGGAGGCTCTGGGTCTGGGAGTCCAAGCCTCCCACGGATATCGCTCCCCCGTCTAGGACGAGGAGCCCCAGGGAAGCCTTGATGAAAGTGCTCTTGCCAGCGCCGTTCGGTCCCAGGAGGCCGACCACGCCGCGCGGAATGTCCACCGTGAACCCGTCGAGGGCGGTGACCGTTCCGAAGGTGACGGTCACATCCCTTGCGGAAACGTTGACCAAATCGTCGCTGGAGGCAGGCTCTTGCCGGGCGACCATCTCTCCTGCCATCAGCCATGCGACGCGATTGGCGTACATAAGCATTTCGAGCGGCC
>JBBIUZ010000021.1:0-16813 GCA_037439985.1 Methanobacteriota archaeon
GGCCCAGCACGACCGCGCCGAGCACGAGCGACAGGCCTATGATCAGAATCGGGGGGTTTCTCTCCAGCATACGCTTGGCGGAGACCCATGCGAGTCCGTAGGAGACTGCGGACGCGAGTATGAGGATGTTGCCGACGAAGTCGACATTTCCCAGGGAGACCCCTCCGCTCAACACGAGCAGGAAGGTGCCTCCGAGGGCCACCGCGGTCCCCACCCCCTTCAGTCTCGTCATCCGCTCACTGAGGAGGATGACCGCGAAGATCAGGGTCATCACGGGCCCCGAGGACTGGATGACCGAGGCGATGGAGGACGTCCCATACCGGAGGCCCATGTTCTGAGTGATGTTCGGGACGGTCACGTAGAGGATGCCGAACAGCAGCAAAGGCCTCCACTCCCTGCGGACGGTGTCCATGACCTCCCTCGCGGTGTACCGGAAAGCCACGGCTGCCGCGAGCACTGCGGACGCCAGGCCGAACCTCACAAACCCGAGCACGATCGGGGAGAAGTCGTTCAGGCCCTTCTGGATGAGCGGAAACGCAAGGCCCCACAGGGCCACCGCGGAGATCGCGGCTGCCGTCGTCGTCCAAGCGCTGTTGCTAGATGACATCCGCCAACCCAGGATGCCCAACAAGGATTTGAGGATGATGCTACTTGGCCTGACCCTCACGAGGCTGTCTCTTCCCGCTGAGAATCTCGATTCGGCGGCCCTCGTCATATAGGCACCTGACGGCCTTGGCGGCCCTCGCAGCCGAGGCGTAGACCGGGATGTTCTTGACCTTCAGCTCCTGCACTACCTCCTGTATCTCCGCGCCTCCCACCCAGCATGCGATGATCGGCTTCCTGAGCTTCCTGTTCTCCTCGACCAGCTTGATGACGGCTCCCACATATTCCCTAGGTCTGGCGATTCCCGCATGGACGCAGACCATGATCAGCGAGTCGATGTTGGGGTCCTGCAGCACCAGGTTGCCGGTAGCGTAGTATCTGTGGAACCTCGCGTCCCCCGTAACGTCCAGGGGATTCCGGGCCGTCGTTATCAACGGCAGATGCGGCTTGAGCGCCTCTATTGTCTTCTTGCTCAGGTCCGGCACCTTCAGGCTCGTCGACTCGCACCAGTCGGCCGTCATGATGCCAGCTCCGCCGCCATTGGACACGATTCCCACTCTGTTGCCAGGGGCCGGGGGCTGGAACGCAAGCGCCCTCGCGAAATCAAACATCTCTATGACATCGTACGCCCTCTGTATGTGGACCTGCCGGAACGCCGAATCGTAGACAGCATCGGAACCGCTGAGCGAGCCGGTGTGGGTCGAGGCCGCCGCGGACCCCGCAGGCGTCCTGCCAGCCTTTATCGCGACGATTGGCTTCGAGCACCTCCGGGCCGCCTCGAGAAACTTCCTGCCGTCCTTGATCCCTTCGATGTACATCGCGATGACCTTGGTCTCCTTATCGGCATCGAGATAATCAATCAAGTCCGCATCGTCGACGTCGGCCTTGTTGCCGACGCTGATCACCCTAGACAGGCCGATGTGCTCACCGTTGGCATAGTAGATCATGCCTATGCACAGCGCCCCGCTCTGGCTGATCAGCGCGATTTCGCCGGGCATGGGCATGCCAAAGACGAACGCAGCGTCGAGGCTGTCGATAGGGTCCTTGTAGCCGAGAGTGTTGGGGCCGATAAGGCGGATTCCGCCCCTGCGGGCGATCTGGAGCACCTCGTCCTCGAGCTGCTTCCCTCGCCCCCCGACCTCGGCGAAGCCTGACGAGATGACTATCGCGCCCTTAACCTTCTTCCTCGCGCACTCGGTCATCACCTTTGGCACGAACTCGGCGGGGACGGATATGATTGCGAGGTCGATATCGTCCTTCACCGCGAGCACGCTCGGAAGCACCTTGAGACCGATTATCTCAGGGACGCCGGGGTTTATCGGGTAAACCTTCCCGTTGTAACCCTGGACGAGGATGTTCTGCAGTATCTCGTAGCCTATCTTCATGGGGCTGCGGGACGCGCCGATAACCGCGATAGACCTCGGTGAGAATATGGGCTTGAGATCCTCGACGACTCCCATCGGCACACGCGAGTATATGAGAACCATATGCTTGCATAAGCCTTTGCCTGCAAAGCGATTCCTGCCATGTCACGCGCTGTCTCCCGGCACGCCCTGTGCCGCCCAACAAATCGAGTCGATGCCACAGGCGGCCCGGCGCCAGGAAACCGTTAATATACGCTATGCTTCTTATCGGCTGTTCAGTAAAGGCAGCAGAAGAATGGTCTAGGAGGAACGGGAATGTCGGAGAAGATTACGGTTTCCTTGATCAAAGCCGATGTCGGATCGATCGCGGGGCACTCGAGGCCGCACCCGAAGATGATGGCCGTGGCCTCGGAGCACCTGGGCAAGGCCTTCAGCGAGGGGCTCCTGAATGATTACTATGTCACGCGATGCGGGGATGACATTCAACTCCTGATGACCCACAGGAAGGGCGAGAACAACAGGGAGGTCCATGAGCTGGCGTGGAACGCCTTCATGAAGGCAGCCGACGAGGCCAAGAAGATGCACCTGTACGCCGCAGGGCAGGACCTCCTCTCGAACGCGTTCTCTGGGAACGTTCGCGGGCAGGGACCAGGCGCGGCTGAGATGGAGTTCGAGGAGCGGCCGACTGAGCCCATGCTCGTGTTCATGGCAGACAAGTGCGGTCCGTCGGCCTACTCGTTGCCTATCGCCAAGATATTCATGGACCCGTTCACCACGACGGGCCTGGTGATCGACCCGAGGGCGCACTTGGGGTACGACCTGGAGATCGTGGATGTGGTGGATCACAAGAAAGTCGTCATGAGCTCTCCGGCCGAGCTGTATGACATACTCGCGCTTCTCGCGGACACCACGCGGTACGCGGTCAAGCGGGTATCGCACAGGACGCTGGGCATCGCGGCTGTGGTCTCGACCGAGAAGCTGAACATCCTCGCGGGGAAGTACGTGGGCAAGGACGACCCCGTGATGCTCGTCCGATGCCAGTCCGGATTCCCTGCGGCGGGGGAGGCGCTCCAGCCGTTTGCGTTCCCGCAGCTGGTGGCTGGCTGGATGAGGGGGTCGCACTACGGCGCATGGTACCCATGCGCCGTGGACGAGTCCGACCCGTCCTATCACGACGGCCCGCCCCGCGTGAGCTGCATCGGGCTCCAGATAACCAACGGCCGGATCCAGGGCGCGGAGATGCCTGGTGGAAGGCCGGGCGAACACAAGCCCATCGACTACTTCGCGGGCCGGGAGTGGGACTACGTGAGGAACAAGGCGATGGAGGTGTCCATCTACATGCGCGGCCACGGGCCGTTCATGCCCGGGACAGTTTCTCCCGAGGACCTCGAGTACACAACCCGGCCAGAGGTGCTCAAGGAGCTCGAGCCGAGGATGAAGAATCTCGACTGAGGTCGGTACCTTGCCCATCAAGACCCCCGTGGTCGTGGTCAACTTCAAGACATACGTGGAGGCGAGCGGCCCTGCGGCCCTGGAGCTGGCGAGGTTGTGTTCCGAGGTGGCGTCGGAGACCGGAGCGTCCATAGTGATTGCACCGCCCACGCCCGATCTGGCCCTCGTGTCATTGTCCGTCAAGATGCCGGTCTTCGCCCAGCACATCGACCCGGTCGCGCCCGGTGGCACAACGGGTCACGTGACAGTGGAAGGCGCGCTCGCATCGGGCGTGAAGGGCACTCTCGTGAACCACTCGGAAAGAAGGCTGAGACTGGCTGAGATACACGAAGTCATCGACGCGTGCAGGGAGTCCGGGCTGGAGACGATCGCCTGCACGAACAACTTCCCCGTGAGCAGGGCGTGCGCCGCGATGGAGCCCAGCTTCGTCGCGATCGAGCCGCCGGAGCTCATTGGCGGAGACGTGTCGGTGACGACAGCGAATCCGAAGATTGTCTCCGACACGGCAGAGGCGATCAGGGCCATCAGCAGAAGAGTCGGTGTGCTCTGCGGAGCCGGCGTGAAGAACGGCCGCGACGTCGCCAAGGCCCTGGAGCTGGGGACGGACGGCGTGCTTCTTGCCAGCGGAGTCGTGAAGGCCAAGGACAGACGAATGGTCCTTCTGGACCTCGTTTCTGGGATGCACTGAACGGCCGAAGGCTAACTGTAGCAGGATTGGTATTCCCGTTGGGCCCGAATCCCCGCGCGATGCGGCGGGGGTGCGAGTTGGCAGTGTCATCGGCCTTGCTCTTCTTGTCCATCGTTCTCGCGCCGCATCACCTCGAAGTCGCCTCAGCATCCGGCGCCACGGACGCGGTTACCGGTCGGACGGCACTGATAACCGAGTTCTACCCGTGCGCTCTTTCGAACGACGAGTACTTCGTGATCTCCAACCTGTGCGGAACGCCTTTGGACATCGCGAACTACTCGGTCTCGGACGGCGAGGGGAGCCTAACCTTCGCGGCAGGCGCCTGGCTGCCGCCCTTTGGCTCGATGAGCGTTTCCATGAACTCCTCGTCGTTCGCGGACGCGTTCGGCAGAGCGCCCGATGTCTCTCTCGACGTTCCTTCGGATGTCGTCACGAGGACCGGGAACTTCAGGCTGGCCGATGCAGGGGACTCCATCTCTTTCCTCTCCAGCTCCGGCTGCGAGGTGGACTTCGTGAGGTACGGCGGCACGGGCGAGTCGTCGCCTCTTTGGACAGGGGAGCCCGTTCCGCCTCTGAGGCAGGGTGAGGTTGCGAAGAGGATTCGGATCGGCGACACATGGCAGGCTTCGGGCTCGGCAGCCGACTGGATGCAGTTTCGGGAGTTCAAGTACGGGTTCACCGAGTTCGGGCCTTTGCGCGCGGAGGTCCCCCCGGGAGATCTGGTCGCGTTCACGAGTCCCGACTGCTCGCTGGAAGCCGTCGTCAGCGCCCTCGCGAGTTCGCGGGCGTCCATAAGACTGTGCTCCTACGAGTTATCCTCTACTGCTGTGTGCGAGCAGCTGCTCGATGCCCGCGCGAGAGGCGTGGATGTGCGGGTCCTGGTCGACGGGGCTCCCGCGGGAGGGATGGCCGCGCGCGAGGTCGAGTGCCTCTCGGTCCTCACATCGCAGGGGGTCGATGTCAAGACCGTCAATGGCAATCTCTCGAAGCGGATAGTGCAGCATGTCGGTCCTCTGCACTCGAAATACGCCGTGATGGACTCCTCGCGATCGATCGTCATGTCCGAGAACTTCGTCGAGGACGGTGTGCCCGTGGACGAGGTGAGAGGAAACAGGGGTTGGGGCGTGTGCGTCACGAGTGCCATGGTGGCCGGATACCTGGAGTCGGTCTTCGATTCCGATGCGCGGTCCTCAAGGCATGACGTGCAGCCGTGGAGGAATGACCCGAGGCATTCCGCCTCAGCCGGGCTCCCCGAACCCCCGCAGCCCAGCCACTCCCATGGGACCCTCGCGCCCATGAAGACGACCTCGGCAGCCACGATCGAGCTGGTCCTGTCACCGGACGGCTCCGCCGCCGCGCCCTTCCTCTGCCCTCTCATACGGGGCTCGAGCATGATGGCCATCGAGCAGTTCCAGGTCGATCTCTCCTGGCAGTGCAGGTGGTCGACCAGCTCAGTCATGAGCCCACTCCTGGACGCGATCGATTGCGCGATGGGGTCCGGTGCCTGCGTGAGGATGTTGTTCGACTCCTCGTGGTTCAACCTCGAGCGGAACGGCCCCGCCCAGAGATGGCTCTCAGGCGCGAGCGGCAATGGCAGCTTCCAGGGGGTGTTCGAGCTCATGGATCCGGCGAATCCAGTGTCGGCCGTGCACAACAAGGGTGCCGTATTTGATGACCGTGTCTCCCTCGTGTCCAGCAACAACTGGGCGTTATCCTCCTTCGCGAAGAACCGTGAGCTTGCGGCTCTCATCGAATCGAGCGAGGTCGGGGCATACTTCACGCGCGCGTTCGATATAGACTGGACCGCTGACACTAACCCCCCTCGGGCCGACGCTGGCCCGGACATGACAGTCCGGCTCGGAGGGACCGTGGACCTTGATTCGCGTGGCTCCATAGACGATCGGGGAATAGCATATTTCGGGTGGGACCTCGACGGTGACGGCGGGTACGATTCCGAGGAGCCCGTCACGAGATTCGCACCTGTCAGCACCGGCAGATTCGAGATCAGGCTGACGGTCGAGGACGCCTGGGGCAACTCGGACACGGATGTTGTGACGGTCTCTGTGCTTTCCCCGGCCGGCTCCAGCGGTGATGCTCGAGGCTTCTGGTTCTCGCTGGCAGTTTACGCTGTCTCGGCAGGCTCGGGCGCGGCCGTCGGATGGAGCCTGGCAAGGAGGCGCTCGTTGCCACCGGGGAAGATTAATCATCAACGTGGAACTTGACAGGACCCGATGATCAGGGTCAGACCATTCTCGCCCACCGACATGCCTGCTGTCATGCAGATCGTCAAGAGGTCCTTGGGGGAGACATACCCTCCGTCGCTCTACCTGACCGTCCACAACCTGTGGCGGGAGGGCTTCCTGGTGGAGCAATCGGACGACGAGGTCGTCGCGTTCGTCGCGGCAGTGCCCTCTGGTCCCATGGTTGCAAGGGTGCTGATGCTCGCGGTCCTTCCTGAGATGCGCCGGATGGGGCACGGCCAGCGGCTGATGAGCGCGCTCTACTCCAGCTGCCTCTCGAGGGGCTGCGAGACAGTGATACTCGAGGTGCGGAAGAGCAACGTGGCCGCCATAATGTTCTATCAGCGCGAGGGGTTCTGCTTCACAGGGGAGATCGAGAACTTCTACAGCAACGGCGAGGGCGCCTACAAGATGAGCAAGGCGCTCAGCAGCTGATAACGCACCTACTGATATCCTTGCTTGTCGTCATGCACGTGGTAGTTCCAGTAGTGGTAGGGTGACGACTCCTTCTCCGACGAGCTGACGTCTGAGGACACGCCCCCGATGAAGCTCCCGTACCTCTCCTTGATCTGCTCCTCGACCGGCCGGGCGCGCTTGAGCGCCTCTCTGATGTGCTTCGCCTCAATCAGCCCTTCCTCGTCGGTCACCGCGATGTCTCCCGCCGCCCTGACGAGCCCGCCGAGCTCCCTCAGCCTCAGCGTGAGGGCCTTCTCTCGGCCGTCCACTACCCTCGCCCTCTTCCTCGCCTCGTCGATGATCAGGCTCACGGCCTCTCTCGAGGCGTGCGGGATCTTCGCGTCCATCACTATCTCTTGGGCGACGAATACAGCCAGCTTCTTTCGGTTCGCATCCGTGTCGGGCATCGTCGTCTCGACCAGGATCTCGTACCCGCCGCCGTTGATTCTCGACCTCAGGGGCGAGAGTATCTGCGGAAGGTCCTGGATGTTGCACGCGCCGACGAATATGAAGTCACAGGGCACGTTGTCGACCCGGACACTCGCGCCCGAGCTCTGCGGGTTCCGTCCCGCGATTGGGTACCTCTTCTCCTGCATCGCGGTGAGTATCTGCCTCTGCAGATGTCCCAGGTGCGGTAGCTCGTCGACGAAGAGGACGCCCTGGTGAGCGCTGTGCACCGCCCCCGCGACGATCCTGTCATACGGCTGCGTGCCGAGCTGAGGATGGCCTCCGTAGGGATCGTGCCGCACGTCTCCCAGGAGTTCGACCTCGCTCGCGCCCGTGGCGAGCACGAACGGATTCCTTGATATAGGCACTATGACCTTCTTGGGACTCTCCTTCTCCAGCTCGCGTCTCTTCTCGAGCGCAGGCTGGTCCAGCACCTTGATCAACTCTCCTGCGCGTTCGAAGACGACTACCTCCTCCTTCCCGAAGCGCTTCCTGGTCGTTGTCACCCTCTCGCGCCCTGCCAACTGGCCCATCGTGACCTCCACAAGCCCTCCGAGGAGGTCCCCGAATGGATTGTTTGGAGTGGACTTCATCTGGGCGATTTTCGCGCGGCTGCATTTCGGGCAGAAGCCCTCCCTGGGCGACGAGTACGTGCCGCAGTTGGCGCACCTGTACCCGAGGCGCTCCGCGACGTTCACGGGCGCCTCCTTCGGGTCGATGAACTCTCCCTCGGCCGAGCCCCTTGACTCGATCTCCTTAGCGACCTCGTCGAATCCCCTGACCTCCACCAGGGGCCGCTCCGGGTTCTCTGGATTGTGCACAACCCGTATCTCCTCTGTCGGCCTCGTGAGGTGCAGAGATAGGGCCTGAGCTATCATCGACTTGCCCGTGCCCGGAGGACCCACGAGGAGGAAGTGCCTCCTCTGGGACGCGGCTATGCGGGCCAGCCTGACCGCCTCGTCCTGGCCTATCACGCGGTCAAGCGGGTCCTGCGATATGCGGATGTCCTCTGTTGTCTCGAAGTCGTCGGTTATCCCCGTCGGCCTGTCCGCGCGCCGCTCCTCTCCTGGCATGATTTTCACTATGTTGCGCTGAGGTCCTCTCTGGTCAATACTTCCAGATTGGCGGGCAGCTTGGCTATGTTGCCCAGTTTGACACCCACGACAGCGCTGATATTCTTCTCCACTGCGATATCGAGCACCCTCTGCGTGATGATGCCGTCGAGCACGACGGCCGTGAGTCCCTCCGCTCCCTCCTTCAGCGTGTCTGCGAGCTGGCTGACATGAACCTCCTTGATGACTGTCCCTTCAGCGCCGAGCAGCCTCGCCTTGGAAGTGTTGTTGATCTCGTCGAGCATGCCCTTGTATCTCATCTGCTCAGGGGAGACCCTCCTGCCAGGCTTCTCCGGTTCGGGGGGTCTCGGCGGCCTCTGGTCCCTTTCTCTCTGGCCGTGCTGGGGTCTTCCTCTGTCGTCCTCCCGCCTGTCGCGGCCGCCCCTGTCATCATCGCGCCTGCCTCCTTTCTCGCCATTCCGTGGGAACGCGGGCGTGATGTTGAGCATCTCCGCAAACTGGTCTGCGGGCACTTTGTTCCTGAGGCACTTCACGATCTGCTTCTGCGTGAGCTCTTCCACTTCCTGGCCTGCTGGAGCCCTCGCGATGAAGTCCACCTCGGCCACCTGCAGGAGCTCCCTGAGGATCAGCTCTCCCCCTCGGTCGCCATCGACGAAAGCCGTCACGACCTTCTCGCGGGCCAGATCGACGATCGTCTGGGGCACGTTCGTGCCCTCCACGGCGATAACGTTCTTTATCCCGTACTTGAGCAGGTTCAGCACGTCGGACCTTCCCTCGAGCACGATGATCGCGTCGGAGTCCTCTATGTTGGGGCCTGCCGGCAGCCTCTCCTTACCGTAATGGACGACTTCCTCTATCTGCACCGACTGCCTGACCGAATCGGCCAGGTCCACACCGCTCACCTTCGAGGCCTTCATCAGCTCGTTGAGTAGCTGCTTTGCGCGCTCGATGATCTTATTCCTCTTCGATACCCTGACGTCCTCGATCTTCTCGACAGATATCCGCGCCTTGCACGGCCCTACCCTGTCAATCGTCTCGAGGCTCGATGCGAGGATGGCTGTTTCGACCTGGTCGAGGCTCGACGGAACGTAGACCAGCCCCTCGGACTTGCCCTTGCTCGAGCTCACCTCGACCTCTATCCTGCCTATCCTTCCGCTCTTCTGGAGGTCCCTCAGGTCCAGCTCGTCCCCCAGCAGTCCTTCTGTCTGTCCGAAAATCGCGCCTACGATATCTGGTTTCTCGACGATCCCGTCCGTGGAAAGTCTCGCCGAAATCAGGTACTTCGTTGTACTTGGATCTATGTCCATCTTCTGCACTTCCTTTCCTGTCCGAAAAACAGCCCTGCAACCCATCTCGGCAGTCCTAGGCCGACCCTTTGCTCGGGCGGGCCCCTCTCCGAGAGGGCTCACAGACATCTAGTTCCTTGGAACCAGGCGCGCGACAGTGTCGCGTCCGGGTCCCGGTGACACATTCACTTGGATATTGGATGATATGCCAGTTGAAGCCTGATGCGCTGTTCTTCTGAGACTCCTAGTGCGGCCTCGATTAAATACTTTTGCATCATGGTGATAAAAATCGTCCACGAGGCGTCGGCGTCGTCTGGCCTCAGCCTCCAGACACAACCGCTATGAGCTTCAGCTCGTCTCCATCCTTCAGGGGCTCGTCCAGCGGAATTGGCTCGTCGCCGCGCACAGGTATCCACCCGTCGGGGTAGAGGCCGAGGGCGCGTATGGCCGATTCCGCAGTCGCCCCCCGCTTCAGTTCGATGATCCTTCTCTCTTTGCGGACCGGCAGGATGTTCAGGATGACCTTCATTTGAGCTCAGGACTGCGTCAGTGCGCGGCGGTCTATTTTACCCTTTCCTCAGGGGGGCTGGGCAGGGTGGTCGGGGTCTTCCCGACCACGACGCCGGATTGAAAGCGAAATATACTCGTCAGGTAATGCATGGCCGAAGCCAAGCGCTCAGCCGAGGTAGCCAAGCTCGGTTTAAGGCGGTAGCCTCGAGAGCTACTGGTGCTTGTCACCACGGGAGTTCAAATCTCCCCCTCGGCGCCTTGCTCCCGCGCGCCCTTCAGTGCTGCTGGTGTCTTCACAGCATCGTCATGTTGGCTGCGCCCGAGAGGGGACACAGGGGTTATCTACAGGCCGGTCCATTCAGCGCCTGTTCACATGACAGGCAAGAAGATACTTCTGGTGGTCTGCGACGGCCTCTCTGACCGGCCCGTGCGGGAGTTCGACATGAAGACCCCTCTGCAGGCAGCCAGGAAGCCGGCGATGGACGCGCTCGCGAGACACGGCATGACTGGGAGCATGGACGTCATCGCGCCCGGCGTAGTGCCAGGGAGCGACACCGCGCATCTGGCGCT
This sequence comes from Methanobacteriota archaeon, assembly GCA_037439985.1. Lineage (GTDB taxonomy): Archaea > Thermoplasmatota > Thermoplasmata > UBA10834 > UBA10834 > COMBO-56-21. The sequence goes on from JBBIUZ010000021.1 coordinate 10,690, forward strand.
CTTCGGATACAACCCCTACGAGTCATACACTGGGAGAGGACCTATCGAGGCGGCAGGAGCGGGGCTGCAAGTCTCAAGGGGCGACGTCGCATTCAGGTGCAACTTTGCGACCGCAGACAGCTCGATGAGGATCGTAGACAGGAGGGCCGGTAGGATGAAGACGGGGACTGCTGAGCTCGCGAGGGCGCTGGATGGGATGGTCGTCGATGGTATCAGAGTCGCGTTCAAGGAGGGCTCGGAGCACAGAGCCGTGCTGGTCCTGAGGGGACCGGGCCTGGATTGCAGGGTGTCGGATGTCGATCCCCACGGCGAGGACGAGGTTCACGAGTCTGTCCCGCTGGTACCCCAAGCGAAGAAGACGGCCGATGTGCTGAACGAGTTCGTCAGGAGGTCTTACCAGATTCTGTCCAAACATCGCCTGAACTCCGAACGTGTCAGTGAGGGCCTCCCACCCGCGAACATCGTCCTGCCAAGGGGCGCGGGCAGCATAAACGAGATCCAGCCGATGGGCGAACGCTATGGCCTGAAGTGCGCGGCCGTTGCGGGCGTCACGATGGTCAAGGGGATATGTAGGATGGTCGGCATGGATGTCCCTGACATCCCAGGAGCCACAGGCGGGCTGGACACGGACTACGGGGCGAAGGCAGAGGCCGCCCTGAGGTTGCTCAAGGCGAACGATTTCGTGTTCGTGAACGTGAAGGCGGGCGATGTCGCGAGCCACGACGGCGACTTCAGGATGAAGGTGAGGGTCGTCGAGAACATAGACATGATGCTCGGGCTCGTGCTTAAGGACCTGCCCGACAAAGTCGTCGTGGCCGTCACTTGCGACCACTCGACCCCTGTGGCTCTCAAGGAGCACCGCGCGGACCCGGTGCCCCTCGTCATCTCCGGCGAGGACGGCCGCGTGGACCCCGTCAAGGAGTTCGACGAAATATCGGTCGCCTCCGGAGCCCTCGGCAGGGTCAGGGGAACGGACCTGATGCCGATACTCATGGGCATCGCGGACCGCGCCAAGAAGTTCGGAGCCTGATCGTGAAGGTGCGGCCGGGGTGGGACCCGGCCATCAGTTCTTGAGGCTGCCGTTTATCTGGTCCTCGTAGATGTGCCCGACGACCTTCACGTTGGCCTTGGCCACGCCCTTCAGCATCTTGACGCTGCGCCTGATGCTCTGGGCGAGCTGCATGCCGAGGGGGCAGAACGGGGATGTGGGCCTGAACGTCAGACTGATGCTGTCCTTCGTCACCTTCAGTTCGGATATGAGCCCCATGTCGTAGACGCTCACGTTCGTGTGTGGGTCGATGACCTCTCTCAGGGTCGATATGACCTGTTCCCTCGTAGCCATGTGTCGCTCCCTTTCTCCGTTCCTGTTTGTTCCTCGTCTCCTCTGTTCGAACCATCGTGTCGTAGATTAACTTAGCGCAGGTTGTGTGTGGTGCTATAGCTGCTGCCTCTGCTTCCTGAAGTAGTCAAGGACTATCTTCCTCTGGCCCTTTCTCAGGATCTCCGAGAGGGTCGACGGTGAGACGTCAAACATCCTCGCGAGCTCCCTCAGGCTTATCCTCTTCGGGTAGTCGAAGTATCCTCTCTCGAAGGCCACATGGGCTATCTTGTCCTGACGCTCGGTCAGGCTCTCCTTGTCGTCTATCTTCGTCAGCTTGACGAGGTCCACAGAGACACCCTTCGCCTTGAGCCGGTCGAAGATGCTCTTGAGCACGTCCTTGTCGCTCAGAACAAGGGTCCACTCGACATTGCCCCCGCTCTTCGTCTCAGCGGAGATGAGGAAGCAGTCGGAGTCCGTCAGGATGCGGCAGATGTCGCATCTTGCCGTCGTGATGGCCCCGACGATCTTGCCCCGCTCGGTCGTCGTCGTGTCGACATCCGACACCAGCGGGTTCTTGCGGATGTCCTTGAGGACATCATCCATCACTTCCTGTGGTCCCGCAATCTCCACAAGGTCCTTCACGCCCTTCTCTGAATAGGGGATCCTGTCCAGGACCTTGATCGTAACTGGATGCTTCTCAGGAATCTCGCTCATCCAGTTCTGTGGTATCTTCACGGAAACCACGGCTTCCATCATTGTCTACAGCGCCCCGCGACGTTTCGCATTGCCGCTGAGCGGTTCGGCGATATATCAACTTTAGCAGGCTAGGCGGCCCCCGTGGCGCGGCTCGCGGCCACCGAGGCACTTTCGCGCATCCCGTGGGCCAGCTTATATGCTTCAGAACGAGATGCACGTCGAGATGGACCTGGGGGTTTTCGATCGGTCGAGCTCGATGAGGGACGATGCATCGATGTTCGACGAGATACTGTCTCTTGAGAACGTTGCCACACGCTCTTCTCGATGCGTGTACTGCAGGGGCACCAAGATGCTCTGCGGGAAGGACAGATGCCCCGTCGTCGCGAGGTTCTATTTCACGGCGCGGCTGAAGAGCAGGATCGATTCCCTGGAGCTCGACGGCGCGTGTCCTCCGAGCGTCTTCGTCGGCAGGATGGGCTACCCCAGCGTCTCTATTGGACCCATGATACCTCCTGTTCACGGGGACACGTCGCTGATGGACACGCCGGAGAGATGGGTCGGCCTTCCGATCGAGGACATAATCGACTTCAGGTCGACCCTCGTGCGCGGGATGCACAGGGTAGACGTCGATGACGTGGAGAGCCCTGACAAGCTCGTGGAGCGGACGAGAAACCTCGCGATGGCGAGGAGCCCTCCGAATGTCCAAGCGGAGTTTCTGCGGAGGCCGGCTGGGAGGCTCACCGTGGACGATGATGTCCAGCCGTTCGGTCCTTCCGCTCCTCTGAGCAAGTTTGAGGCCTCGAACTACAAGTTCGACAACAGGCTGGAGAAGGCGTTCTTCGACACGGATCTGGGGGCTAAGGATGCCGTGGTGTCCCTGTACAACTCCGGTGCTCTGATATCGCAAATCCAGAGAGCGTTCAGCGTGGGGGCCTTCGGGGTCGGCAGAAGGAGGCGTTTCGTCCCGACACGATGGAGCATCACGGCCGTGGATGCAACGCTTGGCCTGCACATGCTCGAGACGACCAAGGGGTTTCCTCTCATCAGTGACTACAGGGTCTACGAGACGAGGAGCCTGGACAACCGTTGGGCCATACTGATGATGCCCACCAGCTGGAGGTACGAGTTGATAGAGGCGTGGTATCCCAACACCGCATGGAACCCGTACGGGGACAAGATAGCCATCATGTCCGACTGGGAGTTCTTCGATGGTAGGACGACGTACGCCAGCATCGGAGGGTGCTACTATGCTGCCAGATTCGCCGTGAACGAGCTTCTCCGGAAAGAGAGGAGGCAGGCGGGCGTGTCAATCATGAGGGAGTCGCATCCTGGGTACATCCTCCCCGTGGGGGTGTGGAACGTCCGCGAGAACGTCAGAAAGGCGCTCGGCTCGCCTCCCAGGAGCTTCAGGACCCTCAGGCAGGCCCTGACGCACATATCGACGATCATGGACATACCGATATCGAGATGGATCAGGAACAGCGCTGTCCTCAAGGACGCCCTCTACCAGAAGCGGATCGACGATCTTTGGGGATGAGCCGCTTGGAGGTACGGATCCATCAGTGCAGGTCCGCGGTCTCGCCCTCGGGACTGCCGGGTCTGGATTTCGCGATCAATCCTTACAAGGGTTGCGCTCACTCGTGCGCGTACTGCTACGCCAAAGATGTGACTAGGTTCGAGCCGTCCCTGCCATGGGGGGCGGTCGTGGAGGTCAAGGCTGGCATCGTGCAGAGGCTCAAGAAGGAGCTGGACAGAGGGGGTCCGCGGGGTGTCTACGGCGTCGGGACGGTGACGGACCCATACCAGCCATTGGAGAAGGAGTACGAGCTGACGCGGGGGTGCCTCGCGATGCTCCGAAGACATGGAGCGCGGGCGAGCGTACTCACCAAGTCTGCCCTCGTCCTGCGGGACTTGGACATCCTCAGGGGCTGGGAGGGCGCGGAGGTCGGCATGAGCATAGGCTCGGCCGATAGGAGCGTGACCGACCTGATTGAGCCGCATGCGCCCCCTCCCGAGAGGCGCTTCCAGGCTCTCGGGAAGCTCTCCGGCGAAGGAGTGCCCGCGTACCTGATGGCGGCACCAATCATCCGTGGCCTGACGGACTCGAAAGGATCTGTCTCCGAGATTGTCAGACTGGCCGGAGAGTCGGGCGTGAGGAGGATCATGTGGGACAAGTACAACCAGAAGCCAGTGGCCTCCGCGCGTCTCGCTGGTGTGCTCGCATCGGCCGGCATCGTGATGGGCCGCTGCCATACCGCGGCTGAGGTCCGCGAGATTCGAGCATTCTTCTGCGCGGAGTGCGCCCGCTCCGGTATCGAACTCCTGGACGCATTCTGAGCGTTTGGTCGGGTTCCCGACCCTTCCCCGCCACGCCCTTCGCATCGTGTTGCTGGGTATGCCGAGAGGGCCTGCCCTCGCATTGGGAGAACCATTATATAGAAGCTCTATCATACTCGACTCTCCGGAGGCATAACGTAATGCTAGGAAACCAGCCCGTAATCATACTCAAGGAAGGAACGGAGTCGACCAAGGGCAAGACCGCCCACAACAACAACATCCAGGCCGCGAGAGCCGTGGCCGACGCCGTGAGAAGCACCCTTGGACCCAAGGGTATGGACAAGATGCTCGTGGACAGTATGGGCGACATCGTGATCACGAACGATGGCGCGACGATTCTGAAGGAGCTCGACATAGAGCACCCGGCTGCGAAGATGGTCGTTGAGATCGCGAAGACCCAGGACAACGAATGTGGCGACGGCACGACCTCTGCTGTGGTGATCGCGGGGGAGCTGCTCAAGAAGTCCGAGGCGCTCATCGACCAGAACGTCCATCCAACAGTCATCTCCAACGGCTTCAGGCTCGCAGCCCAGGAGGCACACAAGATCCTCAGGAGCATAGGCTTCGAGGTCGGGCCGACAGACAAGAAGATGTTGACGCTCGTCGCCAACACCGCGATGACAGGCAAAGGGGTGGGCGGTGAAGGCACCATGCTCAGCGGTCTGGCCGTTGAGGCCGTCACATCTGTCGCCGAGAAGACCAACGGGAAGTGGGTCGCGGACATCGACAACATACAGGTCGAGAAGAAGCACGGCGGCGCGGTGTCTGACACGAAGCTCATCAAGGGAATCATACTGGACAAGGAGAGGGTCCATCCGCGGATGCCCCGCGTCGTGAAGGCCGCCAAGGTGGCGCTCATCGATTCGGCCCTCGAGATCAAGAAGACGGAAGTCGAAGCCAAGATCCAGATCAGGGACCCGACCCAGATGCAGAAGTTCCTCGACGAGGAGGAGAAGACCCTCAGAGCCATGGTCGAGAAGGTCAAAGCATCGGGCGCCAACGTCCTCATATGCGAGAAGGGCGTCGATGACCTGGCCCAGCACTATCTGGCCAAGCAAGGAGTATACGCGGTTCGCAGGGTGAAGCGCTCGGACATGGAGAAGCTCGCGAAGGCCACGGGGGCGAAGATCATCACGAACCTCGATGATCTGCAGTCCTCTGAACTGGGGGCAGCTGACCAGGTGGAGGAAGTGAAGATCGCGGATTCGGACATGACCTTCGTGACGGGATGCAAGAACCCGAAGGCGGTCTCAATCCTGATCAGGGGCGGCACCGAACACGTCGTGGACGAGGTCGAGAGAGGCCTGCACGATGCGTTGAAGGTCGTATCGGTCACCATAGAGGACGGAATCGCTGTCCCAGGCGGAGGGGCGCCCGAGATAGAGGTCGCGCTCAAGCTGAGGGACTACGGCCAGAGCGTAGGCGGCAGGGAGCAGCTGGCAATCGAGGCCTTTGCGGAGGCGCTCGAGATCATTCCGTGGACGCTCGCGGAGAACGGCGGCATGGATTCCATCGATGTGGTCATCGAGCTCAAGAACGCCCATGCGAAGAAGACGGGCAAGAACTTCGGAGTGAATGTCCTGGAGGCAAGGACCTCCGACATGCTCGCAGCCAAGGTGGTCGAGCCGCTCCGGGTCAAGACACAGGCAATCGAGTCTGCGACCGAGGTTGCTTCGATGATCCTCAGGATCGACGATGTCATCGCCTCGAAGAAGAGTCCGCCGCCGGCCGCGCCTCCAGGAGGCGCTGGAGGCATGGGTGGAATGGGCG
>JBBIUZ010000022.1:0-232 GCA_037439985.1 Methanobacteriota archaeon
CATCCTGAGGTAGCCGGAGTACTGCAGTGTGATCCTATCCTCGATCGCCTTGCCCCTGTACATGCTGACCTGGCCCAACGCCGCCATCTTCCCGACCGCATTCGTCACGTAGACTGTGTAACTTCCTGGCTGAACCGATTGGTTGAACGACCCCTGCGTGTCGGTCATGAACGTTGTCGGCAGGCCGAAGCTCGTGGTCGGCGTGAGGGTGATCGTGGCCTGCTCGGGAAGC
>JBBIUZ010000022.1:242-16556 GCA_037439985.1 Methanobacteriota archaeon
CTCACGACCGAGCCGTGCAAGGTCGCGTTGTCCATGAGCAAGGTCAGCAGCGGGCTGACCATGACGTCCGCCGCACCTATCACGACCTCCTGCTGAGCGTAGTACTTGACTGAAAGGGTGTAGTGGCCATCCGCCATGTAGTCCTGGCGAGAGTATGTGACCGTGTACGACCCGGCGGGCAGCTCGAGAGAGTACGAGCCAGCACTCGACGATGTAGTGCTCGTGGCGGCTCCCGATGCCGAGACCGCATACACGGACACGGCCTTGGCGTATCCCGTCGCGCTAAGGGTCGCCACGCCCGTGAGCGCGTGTGCGCAGTTGAGCAAGAGATCGTGCTCCCTCGCGGTCGGCGTCAGGAGCACCGTGCTCAAGTTGGCGTAGGACGACCCGAGGACGGTGCTCGTCGCGTACAGGTCGTAGCTCCCCGGGAGCAGGTACACTGAGTAGTTGAGCGTCGCGAGGCTCAGCGTCTTGCTCTCGGGGCCCTGGATGACAAGCTTCGTGGTCGTCGAGCCCCCTGAGATGTCCCCGAACATCAGCACCTTCTTCGTGACCTGGATATCGACCGTTATGGCAGCGGCCGAGGGCAAGAACGTCCAATCACTGTCGAAGAAGTACCTCTGGGCCCCGAGAGAGTCGGCGTTCTGATTGACCTCGATGGTGTAGCTCGACGGAGCGAGGCTGACCGAGTACGTCCCGCCCGCCCCCGTTACCGCGTGCACCGGTGTGCCCAGGAAGAGCGAAGGCAGGAATGATATCGTGACGCCCCTCACGCCCACGCCCTGGCACGTGAGGACGCCCGAGACCGTAGCCTTGTCAGGCGTCGCGAAGATGGAGTAGGGGCGCAGGCTCTGCGCGTTCCCGAGCGACTGAGACCACTGTGAATACCCGGGATTGCCGAGCGCAACAGTCAGGTTGGCCCCGGAAGGGACGATTGCGGAGAACGAGCCGTGGACATCACACCTGACGGTGTAGGTGTACCCGGAGGACGTCGTGAACCGCAGCTCTCCGAACGTGCCGTTGATGTTCGTCGTGACGCCCGCGACCGCATCCTTGATCATATAGAGCGTGCCCGAGATGCTCGTTCCCGCCCCGAGGGTCAAGGAGAAGCTCTTGTGGGTCGGGCTCACCGTGATTGTGCCCGCATACGCGGCTACCATGGACCTGCTCCAGGTCGTTACCTTGTAAGTCGCATCCGGCAGGATCGTGCTCACCATGCCGTTGCTATCGCTCATGATCGACACGCGCGCGCCGTCCGCCGTCACGAAGGTGACGTAGCTGCCCGAGACGCTCGCGCCCGCTTGGGTTCTGAAGCTCGCCAGTATCTGCTCCGCGGGCCCCAGCGAGACCGCACCCATCACTGGCCCCGACGATTGCGTGACGGCGACGGTGGCCGCCGCATAATAGCTCGAGCCCGTGTAGTACGACACGGAGAGCGTCCAGTTGCCGACCGGAACATCCGTCAGCGTTATCTGGCCGAACCGATCGGCGATTCCCGAAACAGCGGTGGACGGGTCGTACATGTCGGAGAGGGTCCACGTAGCATAGGGCACGCGATTCCCGTCCAAGAGCGCCACGTAGCTTATGCCCGCCGCAGGCGCGACAGTGGTGTTCTTGACCACGGACGCGCCCCCCGTCAAGTTGAAGAACGTGCCAAACACCGTCAGCCCGGGGACTGTCGTCCTCAGGCTGTAGTTGCCGGAGAGAAGGCGCTCGAAATCGTAGCCGCCCTTCGAGTCCGTGGTGATGTTGTACGTGTGGTTGACGGCATGATCATTCATCTGCAGCGCGATGCCCGCGGCAGCCGTGCCGTTCGGATAGACCGCCTTGCCGGTCACCTTGCAGGGCTCGATGGGCATGTTGACCGTAACCTGCCCACTAGCGGTCACGTTGACGTCCGTCTTCACCGTGATGTCGACGCCGTTGACGATCGTGTCGAAGTTGTATGTCCCGGCAGGGAGCATGGAACTGTAGACCCCGCTCGTGGTGTTCAGTGAGAATGTCTGGTTGGTGATCTCCTCATGTGCGAACGCCGGACTGCCCTTGAGCAGCAGGTCCGTCCCAGCGGTGTAGTTCCTGTCGTGGTTCACATCCCAGTATACTGTTCCACTGACGGCCGTTCCCTTCATGACGAAGTCCCTGGCAAAGATGTAGTCCAGTATGCCGTCGTGGTTCAGGTCCTCGCGGACCCTCATCGCCTGGTCGCGCGTCACGTTGACGAACAGCGTCGTGACCACGTTGGAGCCGGTCAGGCTCGGGTTCGACGCGTTCCCCGTGGAGAACACCACGGTGTCGTTGCCTGGAGGAGCGAGCAGCGAGTAATGGCCATTGGCGTCCGTCATGATCGTGCCGTGAGGTATCCCGTACATGTCATGCATCGTCACCCGGACGCCGCCCACTGGGTAGCCCTGCTGCGTGGTGAGAGTGCCGTTCACGTAGGCGCCCGCGTAGTACTGCAAGAAGCTCGCTCCTGCACCGTAGTAGGAGTAGGAGCTATCGTCCACGACGCCAACGGCCTTGCCCGCGTTGATTGCGGCCTTCAGCTTCTCTGCCTGATAGTAGCTGATCGCCGTCCATGCCTCTGGATGCTGCGCGTACTGGGGCGATGGGTACGGATTGTAGTAAGCCGTCCTGTAGACCATGACGAAATGGGTCAGGTTCCAGCCAGGCATCGCTGCGTATGATGCCATCGCCGTCGAGAGGCCGGGTATGCCATTGGTGACCTTCAGGCCCACGTCGGAGGGAGAGTATCCCACGAAACCCTTGTAGAACATGCTGTTGTAGAACATCGGGTTGTAGCTGATCGTGTATGCAGCGACCTGATCCTTGGCGGTCAGGTTCGCGATGTCGACCGTGACGCCAGTTGTGGTAAGGGCCTGCACCTTGTAGAAGTCTATTGGCGCGCCGGAATTGTCGAACCGCCTGTCGCACAGCTTCGCCGGGGCATAGAAGATGCCTGTGTTGGTTCCCGAACTCGGGAACATCCTGGAATCGACCATGAAGTACCCTATGTCCCAGCCAGTGAAGGCCACCAGCTCATCGTAGAGACTCACCAGCTTGTCCTTGCCGATGCTGGTCAGCAGTGCCTCCGAAGCGAGTATCTGGGCGTTGGTCCCATCCAGGTACGAGGCCACCGGTCCGTACACTGATGGATTGGAGAGAACGGTGCTGATGGTCTGTCCCGCTGGGCCTGTCAGTATGGCACGCATCTCGGTCGTGTTGATCCCGTACTTCCCGAGTATGCTGAAGACGCCGCTTTCGAGGGGGCCGCCCTTGTCCACGCCAGCCCTAATTATCCTGTAGGCGAAGACGGCAATCGCGCCGGACTCGTTCTGGGCCAGTATGATGTTCCCCGTCACCTGGTATCCGTCCTGGAAGTTGTCTGCGACGGTCGGATGCAGGCCGAACTGGACAGCCTCGTCGCCATAGTCCCACCATGCCGTGAGAGCCGGTCTTGCGACGGCAGGCGTGATGTTGGCGTCATACTGAGCGAACCAGGACCATGCAGCGGGGAAGTAGTTTGACGGGAGGGGCAGGGAGTAGCCAAATGCCCCGAGATACCAATTGGTTCCGTTCTTCAGGTCGTACCCCGCGGGCCGCATGACTGCGGGGAGACTCTGATAGATCTGCTTGTCCAGATGGGCCTTGATCTGCGACGGTATGCCGGCGTCGATGCTGTACCAGACATTCGGCACGACGACCATGAATGCGACGAAGAGCACACCGGCAACATGACGCACCTTCACGCTCTTCTTGAACACGTTCAGGTACGAGCCGCTGGCTCCTGCCAGACTCTTCCGCACCGAGTTGAAGTCCAGCTTCTCTATGATTATGGCCGTGATCCAACCCGCGGCGAGAGCAAACGCAGGCGAGGCGTTGAACATGAACCTCGACGAGGTCATGGCCATGAATATGGCCTCCACTAGCCATACGGAGATGAAGATGTACTGGGCGCTGGTGTTCTTCGGGATCTCCCGCAGAGCCCATACAAGGCCGGCAAGTGACAGGAAGAAAGTCACCATGCCGAAACCCATCACGAGCTGGCTGAACCCCGGCGCCTTTGCCTCCGCGATCGTCGAGTAGAGCAGGCTCGTCTGGAAGTATCCCTCGCCCGTGATCAGGCTCTGGGCCAGCGCTGGGCTTATTCGGCTGATGACGAAGGCGCCCCCTCCCAGCAGAACGGCCACGCCGGGAAAGACCAGCGTCCACGGGACGTCCCGCGTGACCACGAATACCCCGCCGAAGGCAAGGCATGCCAGGAACAGGTATACGGGAATGTCAAATCTGTTGGGTATCAGCGACTGGAGGTAGTATGTCGGGAAGGATATGATGAATCCGAGGCCCAGGGCGACGGCCATGATGATCGTGACGCTCATCGAATCCTGGGCCCTCACCTTGTTCAGGAGGATCTCGACGATGTAGTAGATGAGCACGAGGACGGTGGCGTAGCCGAACCCGACCCAGGTCATGATCAACGAGCCGTACGCGATGCCGGACATGGCAGCGTAGAGCACGGCCTTCCTGTTGCCCCTGAAGTAGTCCTGCAGGCCCTCCTTGATGCTGCTGGGGCTCCTCCAGCTCCTGACCCAGTTCCTCGATTCCTGGACCTTCAGGGCCTTCAGGAGGAAGTACATCATCAGCACGATGAAGAAAAGGACGAGCGTATCGTGGTCGCCATCGGAGAGAACGCTCGCCGTCACATTGCTTGGCGTGACTGCCAACAGAAACGCCGCCACGAGACCGGCCCGTTTCCCGAAGGTCTCCTTGCCCAGCAGATAGACCGGGACGATAGTGAGCGCTCCCCAGATGGCTGTCGACCAGATGTGGTACCAGCCCGTCGCGTCGCTCAGGGATGCGAAGGCCTGCTGGGTCAATACTGCCGGCACGGCCACCGAGAAGGTGTACATCGGCAGGTACGGGTTCCTCAGGCCGTACGGGAAATTCAGCAGCGGGTCGATGTACAGCTCCTTGCCCGTCTGGGCGGCGTAGTCCATGACATGCCGGTAGTAGTACGAGTCGGACCCGCCGGACACCAAGTTGCCATTATCATGCGCAGTGGGGTATGCGAAGTACGCTCTTATGAAAAGCGCAAGGATGAAAATGAACAGGACCATCGCCAAGGTCGGCCAGTTCGCCGCAATCCATTCCCCGAGCCCGCCTGGCCCTCTGCCACCCCTCTTAATCCTGGACAGAAACGGCCTCACAGGGCTTTTCCCTTCTTCGGCCAATGATTGTGCCACCTGGTGAGTAGTAGCCCCACCGATAACTGGAGTGCTATATAAGCGTTGTCTGGCAGATGTGCACGCAAAAGGTGATATCTGGCACGCCTGTATTGTCCATCCGCCGCCGACGCGCAGTTTTCCTCACTCGATCCCCCTGACTTCGTCCGCGAGTTCCTTGGCCGCGGAACCGGGGTCTGGGGATTCGTAGATGGCTCTCCCGACGATTATGTAGTCCGCCCCCGCCTTTATGGCGTCCGATGCCTTTCCGCCCTGCGCGCCGACACCCGGGCTTATGATCTCCATGTCGCCGACAATCTTCCTGAGCGCCATGATGCGTTCCGGGCGCGTAGCGGGCGCGACTACGCCCTTCGCTCCCGCCGACTTCGCGAGCGCCGCAAGCCTGTCCGCGATGGGCGCCGTGAACTGCCTTCCGCCTGGATGGCTCATCTCCGTAACCACATAGACCTTCCCGTTCGCCGCCTCCACGCAGGCCCTCACCGAATCCTCGCCCGTGAAGCCGTGGCATATCACAGCGCTCGCCCCTCTGGCCATCGCCTGCTCGACAATCAGCCGGTTCGTGTTCGGTATGTCCGCGATCTTCAGGTCACAGATGACCTCCCTGAGCACTGACATCTCCTGTATGATCTCCGGGCCGGCCGCAATTATGAGCGGCCAGTTGATCTTGATCGCGTCCACATGGTCTCTAGCGGCCCTGGCGACTCGGTGCGCATCCTTGCCTGAGGTGACATCGAGGGCCAGGATGAGCCTTGTGTCCTTTCGCATCCTTCTCCCTCCTGCAACATCCGCTTTCGTCTGGTTAAGCTTTCGGTAGCCCAGCCGAAGCCGCGGCAATCTCTTCAATTACCAGAGCGCAATACCTGCATCGTGGTCAGGATCAGGAGGATGGAGAGTGGTTCCGCGTACACTGGGCGGCTGCCTGACGGATGCAGAATGTGCCGAGAAGGCACCAAGCTCGTGCTCCTCGTCACGGGGAAGTGCACCAGGTGGTGCTTCTACTGCCCTCTCTCCGCCGAGAAGAAGGGAATGGACGTGTTCTTCGCGAACGAGCGAAGGGTCGGCAGCGTCCCCGAGGTCCTCGACGAGGCTAGGCTGATGGACGCCAAGGGGACGGGCGTGACCGGGGGGGACCCTCTCATGGCCGTCGGGAGGGCAGTCGAGTGCATCACGGCCCTGAAGAAGGAGTTCGGCGACGGACATCACATCCATCTCTACACGCCAACGACGAAAAGGGCTCTGCTTGAGCGTGTTGCTAAGGCTGGCCTGGACGAGATAAGGTTCCATCCACCCGTGTCGCTCTGGCTGAGGCTGGGGAAGTCGGAGTACTCCGCGGCGACCTCGTTCGCGAAGTCCCAGGGCATGTCCGTCGGGCTGGAGGTACCCGTGCTGCCGGATCGGGAGGCCGAGTTGCGGGCGGCAATCGCCTCCGCGGATGCGCTCGGTCTCGACTTCGTCAACCTGAACGAGCTGGAGTTCTCCGAGACCAACTGGAGGGCGCTCCGGAGGACCGGGTACGACGTCAAGAACGACGTTTCGTCCGCGGTCCTGGGGAGCGAGAGCCTCTCGAAGCGGCTGCTCCAGAGTGGTGTCAGCGTGCCCCTGCACTACTGCTCATCGGCGTTCAAGGACGGCGTTCAGCTGCGGAGGAGGATCACGAGGCGCGGCCGGAACGTGCGGAGACCGCATGAGATACTCACCGAAGACGGCACGCTTCTGAAGGGCGTGATCGAGACCGATAGCATCGCAGCGACCGCCGCATGGCTCATGAGAGAGTACGATATTCCGGGGAGGCTCGTCTGGTGCGACGGCCAGAAGGACAGGCTCGAAATCGCGCCATGGGTCCTTGAGGACATAGCCGGCGAGGTTCCCTACGATTCGTTCATCGTGGAGGAGTACCCCACGGCCGACAGGCTCGAGGTCGAGCGCATCCCGCTCAAGCGACGCTGATGCTCTGGACGTTGTGGTGCCTGTTCACTATCTCGCGTGCGATCCTGAGGTTCCGGCCGTTCTTGCCTATGGCCTTCCCCTTGACCTTCGGATCGACCGTGACGGTCGCATGTATGATGCTCCCGCGGTCCTCGAGCGTAACGCTCTGGACGGAATAGGTGTGGAACACGTTCCTGATGAATGTCTCGGGGTCCTCCGAGTACTCTATCACGTGCATGTTCTTCCCGGTCAGGTTCTTCAGGCGAATCACGTTCTCGCCCTTCTTGCCGACGGCCCGGCTGCCCTGGCCCGTCGCGACCAGGAATCCGGTGACGACCAGCAGGGTCCCGGTCACCTTCTCGAAGAGGGTGATGTATCTCAGCGTGTCCTCGGTGAATGTGATGTCTCCCATTTGGACACCGTTCAGGCGGAGAGCACGTTCGACTCTCCGGGGTTCACGATGGCCAGCGCCGATATCGGAAACGGTTTCCCGCATGCCGACCCGAGCTCGACGTTCGTCCCGTCGAAGACCACGACCTTGAGGGACGACCCCTTCGCGATATCCGGCTCGGGGCAGTTCGACGAGACGACGACCATCTTGGCCTCTCCCTTCTTGATCGACTTCCTGGTCTCCGAGAGCCCGAACCTGACCTGTCCGGTCGTGGAGGCCGTTTTCAGAGCGCGTGCCACATCAATCATTCCACCTCACCTCTCTCCTTCTTAGTCGGTGCCCATACGAGATTGACTGCGCCAGTGCCTACAGTAACCGGCTGGCCGACTATAATGTTTTCCACCACGCCCTCGAGCGTGTCCACCTCGCCAGTTATGCCCGCGCGCAGCAGGTGGGTCGACGTGATCTCGAACGCCGCCCTCGCCAGGACGCTCGATTTCCTGCCCGATATGCCGTGCCTTCCAATCGCCTTCACGTCGCCGTCGTTCGTCATCAGGTCCGCCACGAGCATGATGTGCCTGATGTCCACGGTCAGGCCCTGCTCCTCAAGCGTCCTCGAGGCCTCGTTGATGATCGCGTTCCTCGCGGCCTCGACCCCCAGCACCTCGTATATCTCGAGGATGCTGTTGGTCGACGTCCTCTTCTTGTCCACGTGAGCTATCTCCAGGACCCTTTCCAGATTGGACCCTTCCGTGTAGATCATGTAGTGACCGCCGACCCTCCTTATGACCGCGCGCGTGATACCCTCGACGCCCTTGATCGGACACGCCTTCGTGTCCTCCGAGATCCTCTGGAGCTTCTTGTACGACGGCTCGTCGCACCTGATCACTATGTCCGCGTCGCGCATGGCCGCCATGCCCTTCGCGCCCTTGGACTTGTTCAGCTTCCTGAGGATCTCCTCCGGCCTGATGGACTTCCGCTCCATCTTCTTCTTGTCGAGCTTCACTACGACCTCCATCGCGTTGATGTCAGTGTTGACGTCCGCGATGTCGATCAGGTTCGTCCGCTCGATGTCGGAGGCGATCCCGCGGACCTTGTCCAGGTTGTCCCGCGCCTCCTCCTCGAGGCGTATCTCCATGATGGGTGTGCTGGGCACCCGCCGTGCGTCGACTATCTCGATGAGCCTCGGCAGGCCGAGCGTGACGTTCATCTCGGCGACGCCCGCATAGTGGAACGTCCTCATGGTCATCTGTGTGCCTGGCTCGCCGATGCTTTGCGCGGCCAGGATGCCCACGGACTCGTTCGGGTCAACGGAGTGCGACCCGAACCTCTCGATGGTCATATCCAGTATCTTCGACAGGAGCTTGTCCGGGATGTCGACTCCTTCCAGCCTAGACGCGATCTCGCTGACGACCGCGGGGGAGAGCGACTTGTGCTCCTTCTCCAGCAGCTTGTTCAGCTTCGTCTCCATGGGCGTCCTGGGGGCGATCTTGACGGGCAGCTCCTTCTTCGAGATGACGGGCCTCTTGAGGGGCTGCTCCTTCTTCATCCTCGGCATCCGTTCCTTGGCCTTTACCGAGTCGAGGAGCTGCTTCAGCTTCTTCTCCCCGAACATCTTCTCCAACTCTCTCTTGACCTTCTCGTTCGCCCGCGCGACCTTCGTGAACGTGTATCCGGCCTCGACGAGCTTCTCGGCGGTCTTCTCGTCCACGCCCTTCCGCGTGAACACCTCGAGCGCGTTCTTGCTGGCAGGCATCGCTCATCCCTCCTCTCCGCCGCCACCGCCCTCGAACTCGGGCTCCTCGGTCTCTGTCTCTGCCTCCTCCGGCGCCTCGAGCAGGTCCCTCTCCTGGATGCCGTAGCTCACGACGCCCTTCTCCCGCACCTTCGCGATGAGTTCGCCCTGGTCCCCGAGCACGCCGAGGATGATGTCGTCGACGTCGACCGGGTCCCCCTGGACGCTCCTGCTCGGGTCGATGCCGTCCTCGCCGTACCGGAACTGGATGATGGTGCCTGCAGTGTTCCTGACGGACCCGTCCTGCATGACCTTGAGGTCCTCGAGGGCGTTGATGAGCCTCCTCTGCATGTAGCCCGACCTGGAAGTCCTAACGGCCGTGTCGACAAGCCCCTCCCTGCCACCCATCGAGTGGAAGAAGTACTCCGTCGGCGTCAGGCCGCTCTTGTAGCTGTTCTTGATGAATCCCCTCGCCTCGGACCCGAGATCGCCTTTCCTGAAGTGCGGCAGCGTGCGGTTCCAGTAGCCCCTGGAAAGCCTCTCCCCTCTGACCGCCTGCTGGCCGATGGCCCCTGCCATCTGGGACAGGTTCAGCATCGAGCCCCTCGCGCCGCACCTGGCCATGATGACCGCAGAGTTCTCGAGACCGAGATGCCTCCCCGCGATCTGCCCCGCCGTGTCCCTGGCCCTGCCGAGGACCTTCATGATCTCGACCTCTAGCGTCTCTTCCAGCGACCGCCCGGGCATCTGCTCCAGCTCGCCGCTATGGTACGCCTTGATGTGCTCCTCGACCTTCTCCCTGGCTTGGTTCATCGCGTCCTCGATCTCCCTCTTGGCCTGGTCGGGGATGTCCTCGTCGTCGATGCCAGTCGTGAAGCCCCTGACCATGATGGCGCCAATCGCGAGCTTGGTGACCTTGTCGATGAACTCCCTTGACTGGTCAGGGCCGTAGTCCCTGGACATCTTGTCCAGGATCCTCCCCTTGAAGGCCCCGACCGCCTTCTCGTCGATCGTGCCACACATGAGCCTGCCCTTGCGTATCACGACGAACGCGTCGTGCTCGCACTTCTCCTTGAGGCAGGTGTCACATTTCTGGCATATGCTCGACTTGAAGGTCATGTGCAGGTCCTTCGGGAGGATCTCGCTGAACAGCTGCTTGCCCGTCCAGTACTCCTTCCCGTCGATGACCTTCGGCTTCGGGAGGTCGACGACCCCGGCCTTCTCGAGAATCCTGAGCGTCTCCTCCCTGGTGAACCTCGAGTCCTTGTGAGTCAGGAGGAAACATCCAGTGATGTGGTCGTGTATCCCGCCGATGACGGGGCCTCCGAACCTGGGAGATAGGATGTGCTCCTGCACGCGCATCAGGACCTTGGCCTCTGCCCTGGCCTCCTCGCTCTGGAGCACGTGCAGGTTCATCTCGTCCCCGTCGAAGTCCGCGTTGTATGGCGGGCACACGCACAGGTTGAACCTGAAGGTCTTGTACGGCATCACCCTGACCTCGTGAGCCATGATGGACATCCTGTGCAGAGACGGCTGCCTGTTGAAGAGCACGACGTCGTGGTCCATCAGGTGCCTCTCGACGATGTACCCTGGCTCGATCGTCTCGGCCACGGACTCTGCGTTCTTGTCGGTGACCTTGATCCTCCGGCCGTCAGACCTGATGACGTAGTTGACTCCTGGCTTGTACTCGGGTCCGGCCGGCGTCGGGCCTCTCGCGCACATCTCCTTGGCCTTCGCCAGGTTGCGCTCGGTCACGTGTATCGGGACAGTCAGCTCCCGGGCGGCCTCTATGGGCACCCCGACCTCGTTTATCGAGAGCATCGGGTCCGGCGATATGACCGTCCTCGCGGAGAAGTTGACCCTCTTGCCGGACAGGTTCGACCTGAACCTGCCCTCCTTGCCCTTCAGCCTCTGGACGAGCGTCTTCAGAGGCCTCCCGGACCTGTGTCTGGCGGGCGGTATGCCCGAGGTCTGGTTGTCGAAGTACGTCGTGACGTGATACTGCAGCAGCTCCCACAGGTCCTCGACGATGAGCTGGGGCGCTCCCGCATCCCTGTTCTCACGCAGCCTCTGGTTGATCCTCAGCACATCGACGAGCTTATGCGTGACGTCGTCCTCTGACCTGTCGCCAGAGTCGAGGGTGATGGAAGGTCTGACGGTGACCGGCGGGACCGGCAGCGCCGTGAGCACCATCCACTCAGGCCTCGAGACCGTCGGGTCGATCCCCAGCGAGACGAGGTCCGCGTCCGGGATACGCTCCAGCCTCTCCCTGACCTCCTTGGGCGTGAGCTTGTGCCCCTCCTCCCTGAAGGTCGTGGGCTTGTCGAGCGTGATCTTCAGCTGGACGGTGCCGCAGTGCGGGCATGTCGTCCTCGACGCCGCGTCCCTCGCGGTCTCCTTGGACACCGCGGACGTGTCGAGCATGTCCCCTCCGAGCTCCTCCATCCGGTCCCTCTGCTTCCTGTACTCCTCGGCCTGCTCCCCGGTCAGCAGCAGCCTGCCGCACGACCTGCAGGTGGACTGCAGGAGCTTCTTGATTTCCTTCACGTAGCCGACGTGGATGACTGGCATCGCGAGGTCGATGTGCCCGAAGTGCCCCGGGCACTCGTCGACCTTCTTCCCACAGGTCTTGCACCTCAAGCCGGGCTCGATGACTCCCAGGTGTGGGTCCATGAGGCCCATGTCTATCGGGAAGCCGTCGTCGTCGTACGTGTCGGCAGTGATGATCTTCGTGGCCGACATCCTCCTGATCTCGTCCGGCGAGAGGTGCGCGAACTTGATCGCCGCTATCCGCTTCGTGACTCCGCTGATGTTCATTTCAAGTCCTCCAGTTGAAGCCGCATGGCGACGCCGAGCGAGAGCAGCTCGTCGAGCAGGAGCTTGAAGGCGTACGACGTCTGCACCTGGTAGATCTTCGAGTTGTTGCCGCAGACCGGGCACCTCAGTGTGCCCCGCCTGTCGAGGATGGCGATGTGTCCGCAGGCCGGGTTGCCGCACACATACTGCAGCGTGCCGTCGGACTCGTCCAGGAGCCTGTCCTTGATGACCATGGCGGCGCCGTGGCCTATCAGGCAGTCACGCTCCATCTCGCCGAACCGCAGACCGCCCTGCCTCGACCGGCCCTCGGTAGGCTGCCGGGTCAGTATCTGGACCGGGCCCCTGCTCCTGACATGGAGCTTACCGGAGACCATGTGGTGCAGCTTCTGATAGTATATCACGCCGATGAATATCTCGGCCTCGATCTTCCTGCCCGTGATGCCGTCATACATGACCTCCTTGCCGTTGTGCTTGAAGCCGTTCTTGACGAGGGCGTCCCTGAGGGCCTCCTCGGTCTCGCCGCTGAAGGGCGTGCCGTCGATGTACCTTCCCTCCATCGAACCGACCTTTCCCCCAATCATCTCCAGCACGTGCGCGACCGTCATCCTGGACGGGATGGCGTGCGGGTTGATGAGCAGGTCCGGCGTGAGGCCGTCCTCCGTGAACGGCATGTCCTCCTGCGGGACGAGAAGCCCGACGACCCCTTTCTGCCCGTGCCTGGAAGCGAACTTGTCCCCCAGCTCGGGGATCCTCTCGTCTCTGACCTTGACCTTGACCAGCCTCGAGCCGTTCTCCGACTCCGTGAGCATGACGTTGTCCACCCAGCCGCTCTCGCCGGACCTGACCGTGACGGACGTCTCCCGCCGCTTCTGGGGCGTCAGGAAGTCCGCCTCCTCCTCGAGGAACCTCGGGGGAGATGTCTTGCCTATGAGCACGTCGCCGCCGTTGACCGCGGTCTCGGGGCTGATGAGGCCGTCCTCGCCCAGGTTGCTGTACGAGAGGTCCGCCCGCGCGCCCCTGACGTCCGGGCTGGGTATCTCAAAGTGGTCCTCCTGTCCGCCCGGGTACCTGCGCTCCTCCGCGCGGTAGGTCCTCATGAACGTGGACCTTCCGAGGCCCCTGTCGATGGCCGCCTTGCTCATGATGACCGCATCTTCCATGTTGTACCCGTTGAACGACACGATCGCCACGACGAAGTTCTGGCCGGCCGGCCTCTTGTTGAAGTAGACGAAGTCCATCGACTTCGTGGTGACCAGGGGCTTCTGCGGGTAATGGAGCAGGTGGCTCCTCGTGTCCGGCCTTATCCTGTAGTTGGACGAGCTCAAGCCCAGCGACTGCTTAGCCATGCCCGACCCCATCGTGACCCTCGGGCTCGAGTTGTGCTCCGGATACGGGACTAGCCCCGAGCAGCACCCGAGTATGACCATCGGGTCGATCTCCAGGTGCGTGTGCTCGTCAGTGAGCATCGAATCGACCTGCATCGCGCCGCCGCAGCCCTTGCACGCGAGGGATATCTTGCCGGCCTCCCCGGGATTCGTCCACTCGACATCGATCTCCGACAGGAACTTGCCGCAGTGCTCGCACTTCGGAGGGGGCCTGAACGCGTTCACGGCGATCCATGCGTCCTCCTCCTCCTCGGCGTCGATCCACTCGACAACGCCCTCCCTGATGAGGTCCGACCAGGTCACCTTCCGCGCGCGCATATCCTCGACGTGCTTCTGGGTGATCATCGTCTTGCCGTGGCGCACGACGAGCAGGGGCCTCCTCAGCCTCCCCTCGTCGCAGTTGATTATGATCTCGTTCATGTTGTCGTCGAAGCGGACGTTCACTTCGTGCGACAGCAGCCCTGAGCGCCTCCTCTGGCGTACCTCCTCGACGAGCTCCTTCGGCCTGTCGTGAAGGCCGATCAGGTCCCCGTTGACGTACACCCTCGTCTCGGTTGTCTGCTGCTCCCCGACCTCCTTGACGCCGAGGTCCTTGAGCATCCAGATGACCTCCTTCTCGTCGTACCCCTCGGACACGTCGATGACCAGCGCGGCGTTCTTGACGAGGCCGCAGTTCTGGCCCTCGGGGGTCTCATTCGGGCACAGCCTGCCCCACTGCGTTGGATGCAGGTCTCTGGCCTCGAAGTGTGGCTGGCTCCTCGTGAGCGGGGACGTGACCCTCCTCATGTGGGACAGGGCGCTCATGTTCGAAGTGCGGTCCAGGAGCTGGGACACGCCCGCCCTTCCGCCGACCCAGTTGCCCGTCGCGAACGCGTGCAGTAGCCTGTGCGTCAGCAGGTCCGGCCTGATTGCGGACGATATCTTGAGACCCTTCTTGCGGGTGTACCCGCGCTCCAGCTGGTACTTCAGGTCCTTGATCAGGTTCGTGAAGGCGACCCTGAAGAGGTCCTCCATCAGGTCGCCTGCCAGCTTCAGCCTCTTGTTGGCGTAGTGGTCCTTGTCGTCCTCCTTCCTGTGGCCGAGCTCCAGCTCGAGGATCGTCCGGGCGACCCTGCCCAGGAAGATGGACTTCTTCAGCCTCACGTCGGACGTGTCGCCCAGGTGCGGCAGGAGAGACCTGTCGATGATGCTCTCGACCTTCTTCGCCCTGTACTCCTTGGCCTGGCCCGTGGCGAACTTGCGCTCGAGGAACAGGATGGCGTCCTCGGTCGTGTATATGCCGTTCGGCGGGTAGAGCTTCTTGTTCTGGCACTCCTCGATGTTGGCGTAGACGATGTTCGCCATCTGCGGGTCGGAGACGATCGCCTTGAAGATGGCCTCGTCGCTCTCCATCCCGAGCGCCTTCATGAGCACGATGAGCGGAATCTGCCCGGATGCCGCCGGGACCGAGACGACCAATATGCCGTCCTTCTTCTTCTCCATCAGCGTGAGCGCCCTGTAGCCCTCCTTCTGGGAGAACACCTTGGCGACGTGGAGGCTGGTGCCGTAGCGCTCGTTCATCTCGACCATGACCCTGTTCGGGGCAAGATCCTCGAGCGAGATGAGGGCCCTCTCGGTCCCCCCGATGATGAAGTACCCACCGGGGTCGCAGAGGTCCTCGCCCGAGTCCACGAGGAACTTGTCCAGTTCGGCCTGGGTGGGCTCGCGGTCCATCTCGATATTGTCCCGGTGGAGGTTGCACTTCTTCGACTGGATCATGATCGGGAGGTCGCCTATGTGCACCTTCTCTGGCTCCTTCTCGATGCCGTCCTCGACGACGGTGAACTCAAGCCAGATCGGAGCGGAGTAGTTCAGGTTCCTGAGGCGAGCCTCCATCGGGAAGAGGTCGTGCGTCGCGCCGTTGGCCTCCTTGATGATCGGCCTCTGGACGGATATCGTGGGCCTCGCATTAGGGTCGATCAGACCCGTCTTCTCGTCCCTCTTCCGGCCGATGTGGATCTCGATAATCTTGCCCTCGGTGCGGTCGGGGTCGAGCCTGATGATGCCCCTCTCGGTCTCGTCCGGCGAAGACCTCACGTTGTCAACTATCTTCTGCATCCTGCTGTTCGGGTGGTCTATCGTTGGCAGGAAATCGTCGTACGACGCGATGTGATGATTGACAATGCTTCTTTCCCTGAAGTAGGTTTCAACCAGTTCCCTCAAAGGGTCACCCCCTTACTACCAGCCTGTAGCAGACGGAGACGCCGCTGGTCTCGCTTCTCCTCACGATCTTCACAACCATTCCCTCTTCGACCGGCCCCGCGATGACATCCAACGCGCGGATGCACGGGTCCGCCAGCCTTATCTTCGGCAACTGGTCCTTCGTGAGCTTCAGCTCCTTCAGGACCTTCTCGGCCTCCTTCTCCGGCAGGAGATGATGCTCGGGCACGAGCTCATGCTCCAGGACGTTAAACTCTTCGGCCATCTTGCGTTCACCCCGACAGCCCTTGGCAGAGCATCGAGAAGCTCGTGACCCATCCGCATCCAGAGGCGCGGTTTGTGGCGCTCCGCGGGCCCGCGGGGATTTTCGAGACGTGTCGGTTAGGCACCGTCATTCGAACCCCGGGCCACCTGCTTAAAAGGCAGATGCTCTTTCTAGGGAGTCCTATACATCGAGAATGCATGAGATTCCTACCTAGCTGAGCTACGGGCCCTGGGCGACATGGATGGATTACCCTAGGCTGCATTAGCAGGCCGTGTAGGAACACCGCATATATAATGATTTCTCAATCTACCAGCCTTTGACGGCGCCCCCGCTTTTTTCGTAATTTTGTCCGGCAT
>JBBIUZ010000023.1:0-3930 GCA_037439985.1 Methanobacteriota archaeon
GAGTTCGGCGTCTGTTACGTCAACAGATCCGGAGGGGCAACTACTGGTGCATGGCCGGGAGCACAATCGTTCGTGGGATGGAAGTCGAGTGGGACCACAGGAAAAGGCGCGCTCGGGCCACACTACCTCCAGGGCTTCGCGCGCGAGCAAGGGCAGACAATCGTCGAGCAACGCACAGAGAGCCAGAATGCGCGACGCGAGCGATCATCAGGAGGTCGAATCTGACGGATGCGTTGACTGCGACCCCAAGAATGCAGCCTGTGGCGGCGAGGCAAGGAGATCCTGCAGCCTCTGAATCGGCGATGCCTTCGCGGTGCGCGTGGCGGGCAGCCGCGCCTCCGATCCGCGGGTGCTCGTCCGGCTCGATTACGCCGTCGAGCACCTGCATGTGAAGGAGATAGCCACGGTGGGCCGCACGGATTGCGGTGAGGTCATTGGCCGCGATGGACGACAAGGGCCCGCGGAGGCTCTAGGGCGTTACGAGGGATATCAAGAAGCCAAGCACAGGAGGGCGACGAATCAGCAGAACGAAGTCAATGCCATCGCCGAGCGCAACTTCGAGCTGCAGGAGTGGCAGGTTGAGAACAACAGCGTGCTGACAGGCCACGAGGTCACGGAGGGGATGATGTCGGTGATTGGTGCGATGTACGATCTGCGGACTCGCATGGGGGAATTCGTTCAAGATTACGAAGTCAGCCGAAGCAAAGGAGTGAGATCAGAAATGGGAGAAACTGAGACTCATGGGGAACTGTCGAACAGATGGATCAGGGTGATCGGTGCCGTAATGATACAGCTGGTGCTGGGCACTATCTATGCCTGGTCGATATTCAACAAGCCGCTGGCGAGCTACCTCGCCGCCGCACCAGGGCTTGCACCCAAGTCGCTTCAGGTGCTGGGGATCTTCGCAACAAGCCTCGCGGCCTTCGGCCTGTTCGTCAGCGTCGGTGGAATATTGCAGGACAGGTACGGACCAAGGAAGATCGCCATGGTTGCCGGTGTCATCTACGCGTTCACTTATCTCATGTTGTCAGCTGTCTATATGAGTCTTCCGCTGACATACGTCGCCTACGCCTTCCTCGGAGTTGGCGTGGGCATTGGCTACAGCTGCCCGCTCGCCTGTTGCCTGAAGTGGTTCCCCGACAAGAGGGGACTGATCAGCGGCATTGCAGTGGCAGGGTTCGGTGCAGGTACTTTCATCTTCGCTCAGGTCGGCACTGCACTCTTTGGCCCTTCGAACGCTGCTAGTACAGCTCACGCGTACCCTGGCTTGGCGATGGCCTACCTTGTGCTGGCAGTCATGTTCCTTGTCATAGTGATTATCGGGTCATTGCTTCTGTGCGACCCGCCATCCAACTACTGTCCTGCCGGCTGGACTCCACCACTTCAGGGGGTAGGCAGCACGGCGAAGAAGCAGGTCGACTGGCGTGAAATGATTCGCACGAAGACCTTCTGGATGATATGGACAATGTTCGTCCTGTCTGCCGCGAGCAGTCTGAAGGAGTTCGCCAAGGGTTCACTTGACTCATGCGGAAACACTGTAACGATGAGGGCAGGGAGCGTGGCGCTTCTTGCTGGGACCTACGCAATATTCAACGGAACTGGCAGGATCGCCTGGGGCTTCATCTCAGACAGGAAGGGGAGGACGCAGGCCATGAGGACCATGTTCCTTGTCCAGGCTATCGGACTGTTCGCATCTGCGGCGTTCGTTCTGTCCAAGCCCTCGGACCAGAGCCTGCAGTTTCTGATGATCGCCGTGTTCGACTCGTGGATCGGCTTCTGCTTCGGCGGCAACTTCGCCTTGTTCCCGCCGATAACCTCGGAGTACTTCGGCACGAGGTACTTCGGGTTCAACTACGGCCTAGTATACACCAGTTATGCGGTCGGCGGGGTGATCGGCGGCCTGATGCCGGGCATAGTCAACGGCGGGTTCGGGTGGGTCTTCATCGTTACGGGCACTGGCTCAATAGCGGCCTTCACAATTGCGTGTTTCACGAGGCCGCCAATCGTTAAGGAAGAGAGGCCCGCTTCAAGCTGAGCAGAAGGCCGGGTTAAACCCCCAACAAACCCTCTCGTGTTGAAAAGGCACTCGCGCCTCTTCCACATACCATCCCTTTTCTTCCACTCTTGGCCTTCTCCTGTTCTTTGATACATCTTGATTGTGGCTATGCTGCTGTGTAGAAAAACTCGATGGAGAGCAATAAGAGGGCCTCTTCACATAGAGGTTTGATGCGTTCTCTCCGAAATCCCAAGATCGCTGATTAGATCTTAGCCAGCAAAGTGAAAATGGGCCCACCCGGATTCGAACCGGGGAACTTCTGCGTGTCAAGCAGACGTCATAACCACTAGACCATGGGCCCGCAGTCCGCGAGATAAGCCAATGGCGTCTATAACACTTTCTGTGCAAACGATGACGGGCCAGCAGCTGGTGTGACGTGTTTTATCCGTGGCGCGAGCACTCCACCCTCCGCATGCATGTGCCGAGCAGAGCGATGATATACGCAGGCAGGGGGTCGTCGCACTCCTGGACCTGGCTGGCGGACCTTTTCGAGGCCCACGGCATGCTGGATGTCAGGTTCCTCGGCTCGGAGGGTTTCGCATCGTCGTTGTCCGATGGCTCGGCGGGCGTGGCTGTGATATCTGGCGGGGACGGCTACGGGATCGCCGGATCGCTCGGCGCTGGCGGGTTCGGACGGCTCAGGGAGTTCCTCGCAGGAGGTGGACTCTACGTGGGCATCTGCGCCGGTGCATATCTCCCACTCCATTCGTCCATCGAGCCCTTCTCGGACTTCAACATTTCGACGAGAATCGAGAACATCAGGCGCGGCGGTGACGACCCGCGCCCCTGCAATCCGAGGGAGGCGGTGCCCTACGCGAGCTGCACGATATTCCACCCTGTCAGAGGGCCCGTCCAGGTATCCGATGGTCCGGGGAGGAGTCTCGTCGCGCCCCTGTATGGCGGGCCCGTGTTCATGGAGCCCGGGACGGATTCGGTCCTGATGAGATACGCGTCGTTCACCCCCCTGACGGAGTTCCAGGTGGAGTTCGAGGGGGCCCGGACGCTGATGATTGGCAGGCCCGCAGCGATTAGAGCGGCCTACGGAGACGGCTCGCTCGTCCTGCTCGGCCCACATCTCGAACACCCCCGGTATCCGGACGCCAACCGATGGTTCCTCGATATGCTAGGTGTCGGCTCGCCGCAGAAGGCCAGAGTCGTCTTGCCGTCCGAGCGCGATGCCGTAGCGACCTGCCGGCTCAGGGGCCCGCTCTCGGACCTCAAGATCTCGGTCCTCGGCCTAGAGAACAGGTCGTTCATCGTCGGCCACAAGGTATGGGATGGTTCGAGGCTCCTGGAGCTTGTCGAGGCCATCGAGAAGCGTGCGAGAACGCTTGACGAGCGGACTGCTGGCCGTCTCGCCGCCTCGCTCGACCGAGCTAGGGAGTTGCTGATGACGATGGATGTCGGATCCGATTCGGACGCTGACGAGTCGGTCATGCTGCTTGTCGACGCCGCGCGGGTTTGCGTTGACAACCACTTTGCCGTGCTCTCCGCAGAGGCCAGGGCCACCCGGGACTGACCTCGGAAGCCATGCATATGCGTCCCTGCAAAAGGATGGGTTTATAGCGTCTCGAACGGCTTCAGCATCGATGTCCGGCGACAGGCACCTGAAGGGCGGGCTCGGGCTGTACCTGCTGCTGTCCATCGCTTTCGCTCTGTTCACTGCCGGCGTTCTGCTGCTTCCGTACGGCACGGTCTATGTAAGGGACAGAACCTACCTCTCGGCCTTCCTGCTCACGATCATCGTCTGTGTCGCGGTGTTCGTGACCGGCATGACCCAGAACGCGCTCCTCTGGATGCGCGGGAGAGGGCTGGTCGGTACCCCCGAGGAAAGGTTCCTGAAACTGCTCCCGAGGGCGCTCGTCTTCGCTACC
>JBBIUZ010000023.1:3940-16204 GCA_037439985.1 Methanobacteriota archaeon
ACCAGGAGACTCGGGAAGGTGCTCTTGGTCTTCGCGAGGGACGCCTTCTATCTCTCGAAGCTGAAGGAGAGGAACCTCACGAGGTGGTCTATGCACCTCCTGATCCTCGGAGGCTTCGTGCTCATGTTCCTGCTAGACCTTGTCGCGACCTTCTCGCTCGACATCATCAGGTGCGGCCCGATGATTCAGGATGACGGCTGGGCGAAGCTCTGGATAAGTGATTTCGGGTTCGACCTCGCCGGGACCGCCATGCTGGCCGGTCTCCTGATTGCCTTCGTCCGCAGGTTCGTATTCAGGCCCAAGATTGTCAGGACGGAGCTTCCGGACGCCGCCTCCGTGCTGTTCCTGCTAGCCGTCGTGATCGGGGGGTTCGTGCTTGAGGGCATGGGCATCGCGGGCCACATCCCGGGGCACGAGTCCAACAACGCGTACTCGTTTCTCGGGTACGCCTTCTCGCTCGCGATGCCCTCGACCGCCGGCCAGTACTACGACCAGGCATGGCTCATCCATGGCGTCATGAGCGCCCTGTTCATCGCATACATACCGTTCAGCAAGCTCTTCCACATGTTCGCGACCCCCATCGCGATCGAGGCGGACAAGATGCTCCCGTTGGAGGCGAGGCCATGAAGAAGCTCGACGTGTCGAAGCTGGACGTGCTCTCGCTCATGAGATTCGATGCGTGCACCCGCTGCGGCGAGTGCACCTCCACATGTCCTACGGGCGGAGAGGCTCAGGAGGACGAGCTAATCACCCCGAGGGGCAAGATCCTGAGGCTCCGTAGGATGTACATCGGGCAGTACGGCCTCCGGGCGCGCCTTATCGGACCCAGAGAGGTGTCGCAGGCCGAGCTGATCGAGCTCACCACCAAGGCGTACGAGTGCACCGTCTGCGGCCAGTGCAAGGCCGTTTGCCCCGCTGGCCTCGATACGATCTCCATGTGGGAGAACATGCGCGAGTTCCTCGTGAGCAACGGCCTCGGCCCTCTCCCGGCACACGAGCAGATCATCAAGAGCATTGAGAACTACGACAACCCGTGGATGCAGCCTAGGATGCAGAGGTCCAAATGGTCCCGGAGGATCGAGAAGGAAGCGAAGATCAAGGACGCCCTCAGAGACAGGCCCGAGGTGCTCTACTTCGTGGGCTGCACGGCGGCCTACGACCCCAACATACGGGAGATGGCCCTCAATACCGCGCGCGTGCTCGCGACGGCGCGTGTGGACTTCGGGACCCTGGGGAACGAGGAGAGCTGTTGCGGCTCGACCCTCCTGAGGACGGGTCTGACAGAGTCCGCACGGAAGACTGCGGAGCGCAACATCGAGAGGTTCGAGAGGGTCCGTCCGAGCACCATAGTGACGAGCTGCGCCGGATGCTTCAAGACGCTCCGGCAGGACTATCCAAGAATAGGGAAGGTGAGCGCGCGCGTCGTGCACATAACTCAGTTCGTGAACGAGCTGCTCGACTCCGGGAAGCTGAGGCTCGAACGGCCACTCGAGAAGGCCATCACGTACCACGACCCGTGCCATCTGGGAAGGCACAATGGCCTGTACGACGAGCCGAGGAGGGTAATCGAGTCGATCCCTGGGGCGAGGCTCGTGGAGATGGACCGGACCAGGGAGGACGCGAGGTGCTGCGGTGCCGGAGGGGGAGTCAAGACGGCGTTCCCTGACCTCGCGGCGAAGATATCGCAGATGAGGATAGAGGACGCCGAGCGGACGGGCGCCGACATGCTCGTGACTTCGTGCCCGTTCTGCTATCAGAGTCTCCAGTCTGCGATCGAGCTCAAGAAGTCCAGGTTGGAGATGAGGGATATCATGGAACTCGTGGGCGGCTCGGCAAGACCTGCGTGAGCCCGCACGCCCTTTCTGCGCCGAGTAGCGGCGGCCGGCTCGTCGAGCGCCCGCACCGTCACCGGCGAGGCCTCTCCCTCTTGTACTCGTGTGCCGTGGCGCCCAGCAGGAGGAAGGGTATCGTCAGCAGGAAGCCTTGCTGGGGCGAGTATCCGAGCCAGAGCAGCAGAGTCAGCGCCCCGATCGAGCCCACCCTCCCGACATCGAGCAGGAACTCCCTGCCGACGACCGAGTCGTTCTTCGTCTGCTCGAGCTTGTCCGTGAGTATTGCGAAGAGGAACACGGGGAGCATGAAGCTCGTGAACTCGAGCAGGCCGTTGGCCACGGCGAAGCCGCTGAGGCTGTTCGAGAGATAGATCAACAAGACGCACGGGATGGAAGTCAGGGCGCTCACGGCGGCGAAGAACCTCCTGTTCTGCATCCTGTCGGAGACTTTGCCCAGGATGATTGCCATTACCCCGGCGCTCAGGCCGAACAGCGAGAAGAGCGCGCCGAGGCTGTACTCACTTCTGGTGAATGTGTACGCCACGAGAGTCACATCGGCCCAGAAGACGCCTTCGAACCCTCCCTCCCCGAGCATCGCGAGGACGTTCCTGCGACCGATCTCGTGCAGGCGTATCTTCATCTGCTGGTCCTTCGGGATGTACCTGCCGTAGGCGATGGCCATGGCTGCCGTCGCCCCTATGATTGCTATCCCAATCAGGAAGAGCACATCGTAGTTCGTGACGCCTATGACGACGCCCCCGAGGAACGGCGCGACGAACGTGACGGCCGGCCAGAGGAAGAAGAACGCGCCGTATGTGACTCCCCGGTCCCCCTTCTCGGTCATCTGGGCCATCAGCGCGTTGCAGGATGTCCAGAATAGGGGGTAGTACAGTCCGAAGGACACGCCGACCAAGAGCGACAGGACCCAGCCGTTCGCGACAACGATGAAGAGCGCATACTCGGCGATCAGGGACACGAGCCCGGCAGTGAGCGTGTTCCTCAGGTTGATGCGCGGCTTCCAGGACATCCATAGGCTGACGCACATGGAGATGCCGAAGCCGAACAGTAGGTACAGCGTGCCCGACCAGAGCGGCATGTGTAGCCTGTTGAAGAGGTAGATCATGTTGAACGAGGCCGCGAACGTGTTCCCGAACCCGAGCATCGTCTCGATGACTGCCAGGCCCACGAACGCGCGTCTGTCCATGGTGACCCGAATCAGGAGGACTGGCTTAAGGATTGCTGGAGGGCGGCCGCGTCATGGCCCCTCGTCTTTCCTCCCGTACTCGAAGAGCTTCTTCTTCTGATGTCCGCCAGGCCCTCCCCTGCGCACCCGTGCCTTCTGTGTGCAATCCTCAGAGTCGCACACGAATTGCGCGAACAGATAGTGCGTGGCTGGTTTGCCGCAGATCTCGCACCTCTCGTTCTTGAACATGTATCGATCTCTACTCCATGGCAGATATCAAAGCTTTCGCCTCATCGGGCGGGCCGCACCTATGCCTTCTCGACATCCATGGAGAAGTCCATCGACCTGACCGAGTGCGTCAGCCATCCGAGCGATACTATGTCGGCTCCCGCGGCATATCGGTCCGCGTTCTCCGGGGTGATGCCGCCTGAGGCCTCGATCAGGATGTCCGGTCTCCTCCTCTTCATCTCCTTGGACAGCTCGACGAGCTCCTCCGGGTCGAAGTTGTCCAGGAGTATGATGTCCGCGCCGTTGTCGAGCGCGAGGAGTGCATCCTCGCGTGACTCGGCCTCAATCTCGACCTTCTTTGTGAAACTGTCCTTCCTCGCGCGCTTGAGCGCCTCGGTCACGCCCCCGGCTATCCTGACGTGGTTGTCCTTTATCAGCACGGCATCGTAGAGCCCGGCCCTGTGTGGGTCCCCGCCTCCCAGAAGAACGGCCCTCTTCTCGAACTCCCTGAAGCCAGGCGTCGTCTTGCGCGTCGCCGCCACCCTCACTGCCGGGTTCCTCTTCCTGCACCGGTCGACGAGCTCCCGCGTCAGCGTGGCGATCCCGCTCATGCGCATCACGAGGTTGAGCGCAAGCCTCTCGCCAGCCAGGATTTGCCGGGCGGTGCCCGTGACCTCCATCACGACCTCGCCCTTCCGGACGCGCTCTCCGTCGCGCATCATCAGGACCGTCTCCGCTCCCAGCTCGGCGAAGACATCGGAGGCCTCCGCCAAGCCCGCGAGCACGCAATCCTCCTTGCAGGTCATGCGTCCCCTGGCCCGCACGTCAGCCGGGACGACAAGCTCGGACGTGACGTCTCCGGAGCCTATGTCCTCCTGAAGGAACTCGCGAATCCAGGACTTCATCGAGACGCAAGAAGCTCGTGGGCTTAACTAGGTTTTGGCCTGCCTGGGCCGCCTATGTGGTCCACTCCTCGCCGTTCATGGGCAGCAGGACCTCAAACCCCTCCGATCTTAGGTCGCCTGCGAGTATCTCCCTATTGTCCCCGTGCATTAGGACGATCCTTTCCGGCGAGCACCCCTTCGCGAACGCGAGCAGCTCGTCGTGGCCTGCGTGGGCCGAGAAGTCGAACTTCATGACCTCACAGTTGACCCTCTCGTTCACGCCCTGAAACTCCAGCATGCCCGTCTCGAGGAGCTTGCTGCCGTTGCTCCCCTCGACTTGGTAGCCCGTGAGCAGGATGGCGCTCTTTGGGTCGTTCCTGATCTCGTCGATGTATCTCAGGACTGGCCCTCCGTCCAGCATGCCGCTCGTCGTGATTATCACATCCCCCTTGAGCGCTCTCGTGCGGGCGTGCATCGTTCTGACCTCGTGAGTGCGCGTGATTGCCTGCCTCAGGCGCTTCGGGGAGCGCACGTACTCCGGGAACCTGAGATAGGTCTTGTTGACCGTCTTGCCCATCCCGTCGAGCCAGAACTCGAGCTTGCTGTCCTTGAGCAGGAGCAGTATCTCCTGGGTCCTGCCCACGGCGAAGGACGGAATGATGACCGTTCCGCCCCGCTCCGTGACCTCCTCGATCTTCCTGACGAAGCTGTACTCGACCTTGAGTCGCGGAGGATGGTTCCTGCCCGAGTAGGTCGACTCCATGATCAGGGTATCGCACTTGACGGGCTTCGCCCCCAGGACGAGCCTCGTGTCGAGCGTGTGGATGTCGCCAGTGACGAGCGTCGTCCCGCTCCCCTGCAGCTCGAACATCGTGGCGCCCGGGATGTGCCCCGCGGAGTGGGCCTTCACCTGCAGGTCGCCTACGGAGGTGGTGTCCCCAATCATGATCTCCTCGAACCTGTGGCTCGCAACCTTGACCTCGGCTGCGCCGTACAGTTCGGGATACCCCTCCGCCAGGGCGATCTTGACACTGTCCTGCATCAGGAGTAGCCCGATCTCTCTCGACACCGGCGTCGCGACGACTGGCATGTCGTACCTCGCCGTCAGCCAGGGCACCATGCCTGAGTGGTCCAGGTGCGCGTGTGTGAGGAACATCGTGTCGATCGGCGGGCACGGCTTCGGGTATTTCGGAGGGTCGGACGCTATCATGCCGTAGTCGAAGAGGATACTCGAGCCGCCCTCCTTGAGCAGTATCCCCAGTCTGCCTACCTCGTGCCCTCCCCCAAGGAAGGTGCCTTCCAGAGACATCTACGCAGCCCAACGGTTCCA
Source organism: Methanobacteriota archaeon (assembly GCA_037439985.1). Taxonomy (GTDB): domain Archaea; phylum Thermoplasmatota; class Thermoplasmata; order UBA10834; family UBA10834; genus COMBO-56-21. Next base: position 9,398 of record JBBIUZ010000023.1, read on the forward strand.
GGTATAACTATGTTGCCCCCGCACCCCTAGTCCCCCACTACGTGGACAGCGACCTCGCGCGACCTGGGCTTGTTGTCGAACTCCAGGAAGACGATCTGCTGCCATGTTCCGAGCCTCAGCCTGCCGCGGACCACGGGGACCGTGAGAGAAGGCCCCACGAGAGACGCTCTCACATGAGAGTGGCCGTTCCCGTCCCCCCACCTCTTGTGGTGCTCGTAGTCAATGCCCTTTGGGTAGAGCCGGTTCATGGCGTCGTTCAGATCTTTCGCCAGGCCTGGCTCGAACTCGACTGTCGTCACGGCCGCGGTCGAGCCTACGACGAAGACGCACGCAAGACCTTCCTCTATCCCTGACCTCGAAACGATGTCCTGAACCTTCGCGGTTATGTCCACGATCTCGTCCTTCGCGGACGTCCGTAGCTCGATCGTCCCGTTCGCGGTCGGAATCTCTCTCACCGGGCCGATTGAACGCTCTCAGGGATGATAACATTTCTTCCGAGTCGCCTCCTAACCAGTACAAGAACTTATCGGGGTTGAGACCCGCTGGCGCCTGAGACTGAATGGACCAAATCATATATATCATCGGTCAATATTCAACTTCACAGATGTATCCAGGCAGCGACGCGTATGGCAGGCCTTCCAAGGCCTATGCCACGGACAAGAGGGTCTGGCTTGCCTCCGCCTTCCGGGTGGAACTCATCAAGGACGGTATCGAGAAAGCCGGCTCGATAAACCGCTTGGCAAGGGAGCTGGGCTACCGTTCGAGAATTCACCCGGGCTGGAGCGTCCGGCAGATCCTGGTGGGGGAGCAGCCGTTCCCGTACGAAAAGCTGGTGAAGCTTTCCGATTATACCGGCCGTGCAATCGACGACGTGCTGCGCTACAGGACGGCGCCCGAAAGGGTGACCGTCAGCAACACTAACGAGGCCCTGATGAAGTACGGCCTGTGGTGCTACCACGTGGCAAGGCTGCGTCTGCGGTAGGCATCACCAACATCTTCCGGTCCCGAGCGACCGTCCTTCTGTCTCTGTCTGCGGGAGAGCGGGCGTGCTGGCAATCCGCGGCAAACCATATATAATGACGAACCTGTTGTATCAGTCATGGCAATGGGATACGAGCTCGGTCTCGCGTTGCTGGTCATAGGCATACTGATGCTGCTGGCGGAGTTGTCGTCGCCAGGATCGTTCATCCTGGTGCCGGCGACGGTGCTCGTCGTGCTCGGCCTGATAGGCCTGATAGCGCCGAACATCCTTCTGAGCTGGTGGTCGCCGGTCATCGCGCTGGTGATCGTCCTCCCGATGGCGTTCATCTCGATCAAGCTGTATCAGAGGCTGGCGCCCCCCGCGCCTCCCGAGACCACCGTTGCGACGTCGCTGATCGGCCAGACAGGCGTGGTCACGACGGAGACCGTCCCGGACAGCCTCAAGGGAAAGGTCATGATCGCTCACGACGTGTGGAGCGCGACTTCGGCGAAACCTATTCAAGCAGGCAGGAGGGTCATCGTGAAGTCCAGCGAGGGAGTGCACGTGGTCGTCGAGGAGGTCCAGTAGCGCGGAACCGAGAAGGAGAGACATGACGGTGACATAGGAGGGGGAACGAATGGCGAGCATAGAGTTGATCATAGGGCTTGTAATCCTGATCGTCATAGTCGTTCTGGCGGTCATGAGCAGTGGGATCAAGATCGTCACGCCGTACCAGCAGGGCATATACATGCGGCTGGGGCGGTTCATGCGAGTGCTCAACCAAGGGTTCAACTTCGTCACCCCGTTGGTCAACACGGTGGTGATGATCGACCTGAGGACGCAGGTCCTCGAGGTCCCGAGGCAGGAGGTCATCACCAAGGACAACTCACCGACGAACATCGATGCCATCATCTACATCAAGGTCATCGACCCGCAGAAGGCGTTCTTCCAGGTCACCAACCACAGGACCGCGACGATATACCTGGCGCAGACCACCCTAAGATCCCTCGTCGGTGACATGGAGCTCGACGAGATCCTGTCCAACAGGCAGCGGATAAACCTGCACCTAAGAGACGTCCTGGACGAGTCCACGGACAAGTGGGGCGTCAAGGTCGAGGGCGTGGAGATCAGGGAGGTCGACCCCGCGGGGAAGGTCAAGGACGCGATGGAGGAGCAGACCTCGGCCGAGAGGCTCAGAAGGGCAGCCATCCTGAAGGCGGACGGCACCAAGAAGTCCGCGATCCTCCAGGCGGAGGGTGAGAAGAGGTCCCGGATACTCCAGGCAGAAGGGCTCAGGGCGGCGAAGATACTCGAGGCGGAGGGCGAGAGGCTTGCCATCATACTCCGGGCCCAGGGTGAGGCCCAGAACCTGAGGATACTGAGCATCGGTGCGGGGCCCCTTGACTCGAAGGCGCTGACCGTGCTCTCGCTTGACACCATGAAGTCCCTCGGGAACGGCCAGGCGACCAAGATCATATTCCCGTTCGAACTGACAAAGCTCGTCGAGGGCGCATCCCAGTACCTCGGGATCGGCAGGCAGACCCCGCAGAGGGAGGTCACTGACCTCACCGCGGTCGAGAAAGCGGTGGGGAAGGCCGACACGGTACTCGGGCCAATCCCCACTCCAGACGAACTCCACGCGGAGCTGAAGGCGCAGTCGAGCGACGAGGAGGGCGCCAAGGTGGAGTCCGCGGAAGACGCCGAGGTCGAACAGATAGTCCGCAAGACGGGTTCTGCGAAGCGCAGCAGCGACCAGCAGCAACAGCAGTAGGCCTGACGGCGCACTCCTGCGAAGGAGCAGATAGCTGGGCTGCAGCGCCGTCACTTTGCCCTTTGCAGCAGCGATTCGGCCGCCGCCTGGGACTTCTGGACGACCGAGGATTCGTCCACGCCGGTCGCCTTCCAGTCGCGCACGACGAACCTCCCGTCCACTATCACGTGTCTGACAGCCGAGCCCGCGCTCGCATATACCAGGTTCGCGACCGCGTTCGATGCTGTCGTCGGGGCCATGCAGGGCGTGTTCGCATCAACGATCACGATGTCTGCCTTCTTGCCCGGTTCGATGGACCCGATGTCCTTCTCCGCCCCGAGGCACTTCGCGGCATCCACGGTCGCCATGTCGAGGCATTTCTGGGCCGGGAGGACTGACGCGTCCCATCGGGTGGACTTGTGCAACAGCGAAGCGAGCTTCATCTCGTGGAACATGTCGAACGAGTTGTTCGAGGAGCTGCCGTCGGTTCCGAGGCCCACGCATACGCCCTCTTCGAACATCTCTGGGAGAGGGGCGACGCCGCCGCTCGCGAGCTTCATGTTCGATGTGGGGCAGTGCACCGCGCAGACGCCGGCCTTCGCGAGCTCCCGGACCTCGCTCATCGTGAGCCAGACGCAGTGTGCGGCGGAGTCCCCCTTCGAGAAGAAGCCGAGCTCGGCCAGGTGTGCCGCTGGCCTCTTCCCCTTCTGCTTCAAGTACTCGTAGACCTCGTACCTCGTCTCCGCGAGATGTATCTGGCAGACGGTCTTCTCCCTCTGGGCCAGTTCCTTGGCCTTCATCAGCGTCTCATCGGAACAGGCATATACGCCCTGCGGGGCGACCATCGGCCTGATCAGTGGCCTGTCCCTGTGAGACCTGATGAACTGCTCGCAGTTCCTTAGCGGGCTGCCCTTCTGGGTGGTGAGCTTGTCGTCCAGGACGGCCCATCCGAGGTAGCCCCTGAGGCCGACCTGCTCAATGCTCTTGGCGATGACATCCTGGCTGTAGTAGAAGTCTACGAGGGTCGTCGTCCCGGACCTGGCCATTTCCAGGCATCCCAAGGCCGCCCCGATGCCGATGTCCTCCGAGGTGCGCTTGGCGTCTATTGCGAAGGTCTTCTCGAGGAACTTCTCGAGTGGGACGTCGTCCGCGACGCTCCTCATCAGGGACATCGCCACGTGCGAGTGGCAGTTGATGAGCCCAGGCATGACGATGCACCCGCCCGCGTCCATGATCTCGTCGGGCCTGGCCTTGACATGGCCCACCGCGGATATCCTTCCGTCCTCTATCAGGACGTCTCCCCTGATCACCTCGCGCTTCCAGTTCTGAGTGACAATCAGGCCGCCTTTGATCAGAGTGGACAAGCGAGCAATCCCCCTGGGGTGGGAACGATATTAAGGGTCTTGGTCATTAAGGGGCGGTTTGCCACCATCTATCAGACGCGGGCCACAGGAGGGATATACCTTTCGGACGGCAAGAACGTGCACATCGACCCGGGACCCGGAGCTCTCGTCAGGATGCGCTCGGTAGGGATCGACCCTCTTGCCACCGACGCGATCGCGATCTCTCACTGTCACCCGGATCACTACCTCGACGCCGAGATACTGATCGAGGCGATGACGGAGGGAGGCACGAGGAAGCAGGGCGTCCTCCTGGGTAGCGTGAGCGTCATCGAGGGCAACGGTGAGTTCGGCCCCGCGATATCGAGGTACCACTTGTCGAAGCCCAAGGTCGTGAAGGTCATGGAGGCCTTCGCCAGGTATTCTCTGAAACCCCTGGAGCTCCAGGCGACCCCCTCCGCGCACTCGGACACGAGCGCCATCGGGCTCAAGATCCAGACCACGGGAGGGGTCGTGTCCTATGTCGCGGACACGCAGCTCACGGAGCAGGTGATCAAGGCGCACAGGAACTGCAGGCTTCTCATAGCGTCCGTCACGCGCCCTCTCGGACAGAGGATACCGCATCACCTCAGCACGGAGGACGCAGGGTATCTGATAGGGAAGTGCAGGCCCGAGCTTGCCGTCATAACCCACTTCGGGATGCGGGTGATACAGGAGAACCCGGAGACTCAGGCCAAGTGGATCGAGGAGAGGTCCGGCGTGAAGACCGTTGCCGCCACGGACTTCATGACCCTCACGCTGAAGAAGGACGGGACCGCCGTCTCGAACCTGATGACGCGGGAGCCAGAGAAGTGATCAGTTGTTCCGGGGCTGAGGGGCGGTTCCTTCAGACGCACTCAGGGGCATCTGGCCCGTCGTCCTGTCGCTCCTCTCGCAAGCGTCGCACGCCGTGATCATCCCTCTGAATATCCTGCAATCCCTCTCAGTGCACATTCTCTCCCATCCTCTCGCATCCCAACTTGAGGCTGCATCGCATTGCATCATGATAAAGATTCAGAGCACTTGCAGTCGGCACGGGGTCTCGGCCGCACCGAGCGGTCACAACGATTATCTAACCCGCTGCGGGTTAGCTCCCCGATGAGCCCACGCGGTCTCACTGAAGAGGAGCTCGGAAGGGTCAGGGAGCGCGTCGAAGCCGACCCGGTCAGCGTAGCTATTGTGAGGACCGAGCACGCGCCCACGGAACTCAAGCCACTCCTCGACGCCCTGGCGGAGGTCTGCCGTATGCGTTTCGTCAGAACCTCGTGGTCGCCATCCGCGGACTTCGGATTCGCAGAGTTTAATTCGGATGATAAGATTTTAATCCTCCTGTGGATAGGCGGGAGTCGAACCGAGCTCGTCTCGGTTTCGGCGGCGGACGACGCGCTCCTCGAGAGCCTCGAAGAGTCGATACGTTCTTCGAAGTTCTGTTCCGAAGTGCTGCGCCATGGGACATGACCACAGGTGTGGTTGCAGTCCTTGAATCATCATGCTGGATTGTTGCCGAGAAGCCGTTATATAGCGGCCCATCTTAGATTCTTGTTGGTGTCTCAGGTTGGTGGCTCAACTTTCCTCCTAAGCGTAACGATTTCTAACAATCCCCACCGCACCGACCTTACAGACACCTTCCCCTTTCTTTCCGTCCCAGACATCCGCTGAATTCTCGCCGCAATCTGTTTTATTAGGCGTCTGGACAATAACACTGCGATGACGACAAAGCTGGAGAACGAGGTGCTGAGGCTAGTCAAGCCGACACCGGCACAGGACAGGAAGGTCGCAGCCGTCGTGACGAAGCTATCCACAAAGGTCACGGCCGAGGCCAGGAGGCTGGGCGCGCACATCGAGACGATGCTCGTGGGCTCGGTGGCCAAACGAACGCACCTTAGGAACCCCGACGTGGACCTCTTCATGCTTTTCCCCTCCAGCACCGCCCCAGAGGAGCTGAAGCGGCTCGGACTGGAGATCGGGAGGAACGTGATAGGCGGCAGGGAGTACTGGGCCCAGCACCCGTACGTCAGGGGGACGTACATGGGCTTCGAGATAGACCTCGTCCCTTGCTTCAAGGTGAGGGATACGCGCAGCAAGCTCAGCGCTGTCGACCGCACGCCTTTCCACACGGAGTTCGTCAAGAGGAACATGAAGAAGGGCATGGTCGACCAGGTCAGGCTCCTGAAGCAGTTCATGAAGGGGACCGAATGCTACGGGGCGGAGGCCAGGGTCCAGGGGTTCTCCGGGTATCTGTGCGAACTGCTGATACTCCGGTTCGGAACCTTCGAGATGGCGCTCAGGCAAGGCTCAGGCTGGAAGGTCGGGGAGTACATGAGCATCCCCGGCCATGACGACTACGCGGGCAGGTTCGACGACCCCCTCACGTTCATAGACCCCGTGGACACGAAGCGGAACTTGGCGTCCGCTGTTTCGCACGAGACGATGCTCAGGTACATCATGGCGTGCAGGGAGTACCTTGCGAAGCCGAGCATGAGCTTCTTCTTCCCCGCCGCCAGGAGGACATGGACCAAGGCGGAGGTCAGGGAGGTCGCGGGCAGGAGGCTGAGGAACCTCGTGTCGGTCACGTTCCCCAGGCTGGACCTCGTCGACGACGTGGTGTACCCGCAGCTGAGGAAGTCCCTCACGGCCATGGCCTCCCTTCTGAAGCGCGCGGAGTTCGGAATCGAGAAGACATCGATCTTCGTGGATGACAGGACCCACCTGCTTGT
>JBBIUZ010000024.1:0-6459 GCA_037439985.1 Methanobacteriota archaeon
CGGCCACAGCCTCGGGGCCCATGTTGGTCGTGTCGATCCAGAACTTGGCGAACAGGACGGACCCGAACACCATCACGCTCACGTAGACCAGGATGTGCACGCCAACCTGCAGCCTGGTCTTGTTGATCCCCAGGGCGTTCAGGTAGTCGTTGCTGAGGAGCGGAAGCAGCCAGTCGCCCACGCCGCTGGGCGTGGAGAGATAGTATGCGAGCCCGCCGGACGGCCTGGTGGCCCCCGCGGCATAGTACCCTAGCATGGGATTGCGTCCCAGCAGGGGCACGTTCTGGAACGCCGGCTGGTTGGCGAACAGCAACGCGAACATGCTCACGTTCGCCAGAAGGGCGGCCATGAGTATGACCGGGATGTTGGACGCGTAGATCAGCTTTATAGGGTATCGTCCCCGGGCGCCCCTCGCACCTCCGTGCGCGAGCGGGAGTTCGATCCTGCTCGACTCGGTGTACGAGACGAACAGGAATATCGCTATCGTGCCTATCAGGGCGACCATCGGGTTGGGCTGAGCAAGCATGATGCGCTCAAAGCCCCCACCGATCATCGTAGGCGCCGACATGTGCTGGAGGAAGTAGATCGTCTTCGGTATCGTCCCGGCAGGCGGGTTCGTCGTGAGGCTCAAAGGCGCCGAGTTGGTCACGGGGTGCCAGTTCAGCGAGCCAGTGAATATCTGCTGCGCGACGCCCGCGGCGATGAACAGCGATATCCCGCTCCCGATGCCCCACTTGGACACGACCTCGTCCATGAGGAACACGAGATACGACCCGGCGAAGAGCTGCAGGATGATGAGGAACTTGGCGACACCGTCCCCCTGCCCTGGCAGGATGCCGTTCATGCCGGTCACGAACTTGGCCGAGGGCCCCATGAAGCCGTAGACCTGTGGCACGGCCTCGACGACGATCATTATGATCACCATCAGCTTCTGGGTCCCCTGGTACACTGCCTTGTCCTCGTCGTTCTTGAGGTCGAGCTTGATGATCTTCGCGCCCGTGAAGAGCTGCATTATGATGGAGCCGGTGACGATGGGGCCTATTCCGAGGTGCATGAGGGAGAACTGGGCGCCGGCGAGTATCGCCCGGTACTGGGCGAACAGGTCGATCCTCTGCGTGGTGTTCAGCCCGTAGATGACGATGTTCGTCATCGAGAAGTAGAGCACGAGTATCAGGATGACCCACATCATCTTGGTCCTGAAGTGCACGTGCCCCTCCGGCTTCGTCACGGCTGGAAGCCTGTCGGTCACGGGCTTGAGCTTGTATAGCAAGCTCTTCTGTTCTTCCGACTCAGCCATCTGCATCCTTCCTGTCGTCAGGACTCTTCTCTCGTTCTCCGATGCGCTGGGGCCATCAGGCCGTCAGCCCCTGCTCAGTCATTCCTCGATCAGATTCAGGTTTCCGCCAGCTTCCTTGAGCTTCTCCTGGGCGGTCGCGGATGCCTCTGCGACCTTGATCGTCAGCGGCGTGCTGATCCTTCCGGACCCGAGGAGCTTGTCCACACCCATCCTCGCGAGGTCGACGGTCCACTTCCCGTCCTTCTCGACGGCGAAGCCATCTTTCGACAGGGACGGAAGCGTCTCCTCGACCTCCGACAGGTTCATCGTCACCTTGGAGCGAACGACCGACTGAGGTCTCTTGAACCCGTGGTGGCCGAAATAATCAGGACAGTACTTAACGATGCTTATCCACTTGTGCTTGTGGAGGCCCGCATTCCCGCGGCCACCCCTGAGGCCAGCTCCCCTGCCGGCCTTCTTGCCGCGGCCGTGCGTCCTGCTTCCCCTGAACTTGCTCGTGCGGCTTACCATCTACTTCGCCACCTCCGCGTTCGGCTTCGAGAGCATGCGATCGAGCAGCTTCCCCATGTTCTCTCCCCTGTATCCGATCGCCCCGTGGTCCACGACGGTCTTCTTCGTGCTCTCGTAACCCTTCCTGGGAGGCGGCAGCCGTATGACGGGCTTCAGGCCCTTGACGTCGGCCATCCTCGCCTCGCCCTTCTCGAGGGCCTTCGCGAACGACAGGATCGATGTGAATTTCGAGTTCTCCTTGACATAGGCGTCCGTAAGCCGGGCGCCGCCCGCGACCTCCCCCCGTTGGTGAAGCAGCCGCGCGATGAGATCGTGACCCGCTTCGCCCCAGGTCACGTAGTCCTTAACGTTCTGAAGCATGCCCCGGGTCGTGCTGGTCTCGGGCAGCACGACGCAGTGGTTCGGCCTGTTGAGCTTCATCTGGTTCATCGTCTGGACGGCCGCGTGCCCTATCTTCGCGTGCCCTTTCACCCTGACGACGACGATGGCGGGCATCTCACTGCGCCTCCTTGGGCTGCTCTTCGCCGTTCTCCGGTTCGTCCTTCTGCTCCAGCGCCTCGACCCCTTCCTCCACGGGCGCGCCGGCCACATGGATCGCGGTCGGGCCAGTCATTATCTTGAGTCTGTCCCTCTGCTCGTCGGTGACCCTGATCTGCGCGGTCCTTCTGAGCGCCTCGAAGGCGCCGATCGAGTAGTTGATGGTGGTCTTCGTGTGCCCCTTCGTGAAGCCCCAGCAGTCCTTGATACCAGCCAGCCTGAGGACGCTCTTCGCGATGTCCCCCACCGCGAGGCCTGTGCCCCTCGGGGCGGGCTTGAGCGTCACCACGACCGAGCCGGCGTGCCCGGCGACCTCGAACGGCAGCGAGTGCGGCGTGAGGCAGCCACACTGCCAGGACCCACACCCCCTCTTGACCTCGATGATGTTCAGTTTCGCGACATCGATGGCGGCCCTGATCGCGGGGCCCACTTCCTTGCCCTTCAGTCGGCCCAGTCCGACGAAGCCGTCGTAGTTGCCAACCACGACGGTGATGGCGAACCTGACCCTCCTGCCTGAGTCGGTCATCCTCTGGACCATGTTGACGTCGAGGACCTCGTCCGCCAGCTCCGGGAGCAGTATGTCCACAATCTCGGGCTCGCGCAGGGGCAACCTGCTCTTGAGCGCATCGCTCATCGTGGTTATCTTGCCCTCAACGACCAGCTTCCCGAGCCTGGTCTTCGGCACCCATTCAGCCATTAGGTCGCACCCCCAATCTTGCTCTTGGTTGTCTCGAACATTGCGGACACGCCCTCGCGCATGTGCTTGCCCGCGATTCTGTCCTGTCCCGGCACCATCTCCTCGCTGTGCGGGACATCGACTCCCGCATCCAGCACGCCCTTGAGGGCGGCAAACACCACGCCTCCCTTGGTGGGCGTCCTGAGGCCGATATCGAGCACTGCCTCCTCGAACCCCTTCTCCTTGGCCCTCTTGCCGGCCAAGAGGCCGGTGAGATAGGCTCCAGGCGTGCTCTTCCCCGAACCGCTCCAGCCGAGCTCTGCCAGGTCGGTAGACACTGCTGACGCGAGCACTTTGTCGCCTACCTGCCTGTACTCGACGAACTGCACCCTGACGTTGCGGTTGGACTTCCTGACGACAAGGCGCGCGGTCCCGCCCTTGAGCAACGCGGCCCTGTGCCTGTAGTCCGTCCGTCCCTGCCTTCTCCGCTTGAACGGAACCCTGTACCTCGGTCCTGTCGACATGTCCATCACTCCTTGAGGACCCCCTCAGCCCTCATGTGGGATTCCATGTGCGGCCTGCTCTTGAACTGGCCGCCCTTGGCTTTCATATAGTATGATCGGTAGGTCCTCGTGTCGATTGCGCCGGAGTCCCTGAGCTCCTTCAGTCTCCGCCTGATGGGCCGAATGGCCTGCACCCAGACCTCTTTGGACGGCTTCCTCGCGCCCTTCCCGCCGCGCCTCGACCCGTGCCCCGTCTGCCGGCCCTTCCTCCTCTGGGCGCGCTCGAACTCCGCCCGGCCCCTCGAGACGCCGATCTTCTGCTTGGCCGATATGGCCCCGGAGGCGATCAGCGTCCTGATGTCGCCACGGGTGATCGCGTCGATGGCGTCCTCCGTTCTGTTCGGGTCGATCCAGACCCTGTTGACCCCGCACTTGAGCAGCTGGGCCGCGATTCTCTTCTGGTTCTTGAGATTCATCGTTCATCCGCTCCTGTTGAGCACGCGGATCTTGAGCTCGTCGGCCTTCTGCTCGATCTCCATCCGCTTTTTGAAGCCGACCGAGTGTCCCACTCTCGCGGCCTCGGTGTCGGGGTTGATCTTCGCGAGGTCCTTGACGCTCCAGACCATCACCTCCCTGAACCCGGACGGGTGCAGGTGTCTCGCGGCCCGTGGTGAGCCGTAGCCTATGGACACGACGTTCATCCTGTAGCCGTAGTGCTGCCTCATCTTGGAGTGCACACCCCTGGGCTTCCTCCACCTGGCATTCTGGAGCCTCTTCCTAGCATGGAACTCCTGCCTGAGGAAGTCGGGCCTCCTCGATGCGACCTCGCTCCTGACCTTGAGCGCGGCGACGATGTCCTCGGGGAGCTTCGGCTTGACCTTGACCTTGTAGCCCTCTTCCTCCTCGATCTTTACCCCTTCCTCTTCCTTGCCCTCGCCCTTCTTCTCCTCCGCGCCCTTCTCTTCCTCGGCCTTCTCCTCCTTCTCGGCCTCCTTCTTTTCGGGCTTCTCCTCCGAGGGTTTCTTGGCGGGGGCCTCCGCCTTCCTCGACCTCTTGGTGGCGGGCTTCTCGGGCGCGCTCTCCGCTTCTTCCTCCTCAGCGACCACGCCGAGGTCCTCCTTCCAGTGCTCGATGGTCTTCGGGCCCGCTCCCTTGAGGTGCTCGTGGATATCCTTCGTCCTCTCTTCGTCCTCCAGCGCCTCCGCGAGCTCCTCGGGCGAGGTGATCCTGATGGCCGCGAGCTTCTCTATGTACTCCTCCTTGAACATGTGGAGCTTCATGAAATCGTCATGGTGTTCGGATTTCTCCTGTGGCAACTAGCTCACCTCCCCGGCTTCTCGACGATGTATATGCCGTCCTGGAAGACCCGGGGGTCGAAGCCCTTGATCTTCGTGGCGCGTTCGATGTTCGCCGCCGTCTGGCCAGCGTCCTCCAGGTTCGGGCCCGAGACGACGACCTGGTCGCCCTTGACCACGACCTTGGTGGAGCCGATTATCTGTGTCTTCCTCGGGAACCTCTCCCCGAGGAAGTTCTCTATCATGAACACGTCGCCCTTCACGGAGGCCTTGATCGGGAAGTGGGCGTAGACTATCTTGAGCTTGTACTCGAAGCCCTTCGTGACCCCGTCGAGCATGTTGCGAATGTGCGCCCCGTAGGTCCCGACGAGCGCCTTCTCCCGCTTTCGCGGCAGTTCGCTCGAGACGACGATGTGGTCGCCCTTTCTCTCGAGCTTGATCCGCGGGTGGGAAAGCTGCCTCGAGACCTCGCCCTGCGGACCCTTGACCTTGACGGTCCCGCCCTCTACGGTCACCTGGACCTTCTCCGGGACCCGTATCTCATCCTTCATCATTCCTGCGCGCATTGTGAACACCTCAGTAGACGAAGGCCAGCAGCCTGCCGCCGACGCCGCCCTCCCTCGCATCCATGTGGGTCACGACCCCCTTCGTGGTCGTCAGTATGAGCACTCCGAAGTCCTGCGCGGGGAGGTACCTGGCCTCGTACCTCTCCAGGTCGCTCACCTTGACCGCGTACCTCGGCCTGATCACGCCACAGTCGTTTATGTGGCCGGCGAGGGCCACCTTGAACATGCGGCTCCTGCCGTCCTCGACCAGCTCAAACTGCTTGATGTAGCCGCTCTCCTGCATGACCTTGAGCACGCGGCCGATCAGCTTGGAGGAGGGGCGGACGATGCACTCGCCCTTTCCCACCTTCTCCGCGTTCTTGATGACCGCCATCGCGTCGTTGAGTGTATCGTGCTGCATGTCATCTCACCTCACGAGTACTTCCTGAACCCGATGTTCGGGGCGATCTCGCGGAAGCACTGCCTGCACAGGTGCATCCCGTACCTCCGGATGATGCCCCTCTTCCTTCCGCACCTCGTGCATCCCGTCGATCTTCCGAACTTCTTCTTTGGCTTCAATCGACCACCTCCACTCCGAACGTCGACTTCACGAAATCGATGCCGTCCTTCTTCGACAGCCTCTGGTGCTTGGGCAGGCTGGCCCTCATGATCCGCCTGTTCTGGACCCTCTTCCCGGGTCTTCCCAGGGCCGCGCTCACGTCGAGGCCGAATATCCCTATCTCAGGGTCGTACTTCATCCCCGGGAAGTCGGTGTAGTCCTCGATCCCGAACGAGAAGTTGCCAGCGGGGTCGAACGAGTACTCTGCGATCTTGCTCTCCCTGATGTACAGCGCCTTCTTCACGAACTCCACGGCCTCGCTGCCCCTCAGAGTGACCTTGCACCCGATCTGCATGCCCTTCCTGATGCCGAAGTCCCTGTTGGTCGTCTTGGCGACCGTCCTGACGGGCGTCTTGCCAGTGACCATCTTGAGGACCTTCTCCGCCTTCAGGAGCCTCTCGCCGGCCTCGCCGACGCCTATGTTGACGACGGCCTTCTCGAGTCGGATCTTCCTCATCTCGTTGGTCATGCGACCTT
>JBBIUZ010000024.1:6469-11248 GCA_037439985.1 Methanobacteriota archaeon
CAGTTTGACCTCAGGGGTCTTCTCGCCTACGACGAACACGTTCTCCTTGATCGTCGAGAAGCCCTCCTTGAATGTGACCAGGTTCGATGCCGAGCCCCTCCTGATCTGGAGCTCCTCGATCGTCTGGAGAGTCCCAGGGTGCGAGCCCCCGATGAGAAGCGCGACGCTGCCCTTCTGGAGCTTGAACGCCTTCATGACCTTCTGGGACGGCAGCTCCAGCTTCAGGACGTCGCCGGTCTTGTACTGGTCCGCCGGGAGGACGATGCACCTGCCGTCGTGCAGGTTCAGCTGCATGCTGCCCTTCTTCACGACGGTCTTGTTGTCGATTCTCGCGAGCTTCCAGTCCTTCTCGCTGTCCTCGATCCTGACGAGCTTGAGCTTGGACTTATAGTCGACGAGCATGCGGTAGCTCTCCTTCATATTGACTACGGTGACGACGTCCATCAGTCCCACAGGGAACTTGCAGTCCGTCACGACCTTGCCGTCGATCCGGATGCCTCTGCTGCCGATGATGAACCTCGCCTCTCTCGAGTTGTCGCACAGCTTGAGCATGTCCCTGACGACCATCGCCAGCGGCATCGCCTTCTCCGTCCCGTGAGGGCCAGGGCTGGGCTTGCTTACCCAGTGGTCCGTCTTCCTCGCGATCGCCCAGCTGCTCGGAGCCGCCATCCTCTTGATGTGCTTCTTCATCTAGCTCTTGCCTCCCTTGAGACTGTCCAACTTGCCCTTCCTCCAGGGGTCCGAGAGGTCGAGTTTCGTGAGAAGGACGTCCGACGGGTCCACGGGCTTCTCCTTCTGCGAGCCGTCGGCCTTCGGTATCGTGATGTTCTCGATGATGATCTTGCAGCTCTTGAGATCCACCGAGGCAACCTTCGCCTCGGAGGTCTTGAAGTCCTTGGCGCCCCTCAGGATCTTGACCGTGTCCCCCTTCCTCACGGGCAGGGAGCGGACATTGTACTCGCTCATGAGCGCGGAGCTCAGGTGGGCGGCCACCATTCGCTTCTTGAGATGGACGGGCGCGTGGGCCCTCGCCTTCCTCTGCTTCCCGGCTTTCTTGCTCGTCGTCATGGCCATTGTTCAACCCCCTACACTATCATGGACGCCGTCGCGGCAATCCTGGGCCATCTCTCTGCAGCCTCCCTCGCGACGGGGCCCTTGATGTCCGTGCCCTTGGTCTCCCCGGTGTCGGTGACCAGGACGACGGCGTTGTCCTCGAACTGGATCATGGTCCCGTCGGGCCTCCTGAAAGGCCTCTTCTGCCGAACTATGACCGCCCTGAAGAGCTGCTTCCTGACCTCGGGCGTGCCCTTCTTCACAGTGATCACCATCATCTCGCCGAGGGCGGCGTTCGGGTACCTTCTCTTGGTCGCGTGGTACCTGGGCACGCTGACCACCTCGACCACCTTCGCCCCCGTGTTGTCGATGCATTCCAGCCTTGCGCGGGTGGGTATGCCTCTGGTCTGTCTTCCAGGAATCGCCTTCATCGTCATCACTTCCGCTTGTTCTCTATCACCACGTACGAGACCCTCTTGCTCAAGGGCCTGCACTCCATGATCGTGACCTCGTCCCCCACCCTGGCCTGGAGGCAGGGCGGCGAGTGCGCCAGATACCTGCTGGTCCTCTTCTCAAGCCTCTCGAACTTGGGCAGGTTCCTCATGTACTCCCTCTCGATGACCACGGTCCCCTGCATCTTCGCGGATACCACCGTGCCGCTCAGGACCGTGCCTCGGACCGGCAGCGTGCCGTGCCACGGGCAGTTCTGATCCTTGCAGACCCCATTCGGGGCATCGACATCGAGCCCTATGTCGTTCGTACCGGTCTGAGCCGTTTTCTTGATCTTCTCCGCCATCGCATCTCACCCTACCGCACTTTCTTGATCCTGTCCTCGGGTCTGAACCTGATGTCCTTGCCGGAGACCACGTGCGCGCCATCCTCGTCGACGAACCTGAACCTGCAGCAGTCCTTGGGGACCATCTTGGTCCTGCCAGACTGCTCGATGGTGAAGGTGTTCCTGGACTCGTCCACCACCCGGCCTCTTATGCCGAGATGCTCCTTGCACGTGGACTCCAAGACCTCCACATCCAGTCCGATGAACTCGCGCCTCCGGAAATCGCGTAAACTCATGCTCGGTTACCTGCTCTCCACGGAGAACCCCAGCTCCTCGAGGACCTCCTTGACCTTCCGCTTGTGGTCGCCCTGCAGCTCTATCCTGCCCTCCTTGGCAGTGCCGCCAGCAGCGCAGCGGGTCTTGAGCTTCCTTGCGAGGTCTTCCAGGTCTATGTCCGTCGAGTCGATCCCCTCGACCACGGTCACGACCTTTCCGTACCTTCTGGTGTCCGTGAGTATCCGTATCTTCTGCTGTTCCTTCGCTATCTGCTCACATATACAGAGCTCTTCAGGTAGTCCACATACCGAGCAAATTCCTGCCATTACTTCTTCTCCTCCTGCTTCGGCTTCTCGGCCGCCAACTCCTTCAGTTTCGTCTTCTTCTCCTTCTTCTTGGTTTCGCGGGCGGGTCGTCCAGCGGCCTTCATGGCCTCTTCCAGCTGCGCCTCCCGTATGACCGTGTGTATCCGGGCGACCTCGGTCCGCAGGGCCCGGATCCTCCCTGGGCTCGCGGGTGCGCCACCCATGGCCGCGACCCCCTTCTCGTGCATCAGCTCGTCGTTGATCTCCTTGAACTTCGCCCTGAGGTCGTCCGGCCTCATCGCCCTCATCTCGGTCGCCTTAAGCAGAGCCATCGTGCCGCGCCTCCTCCTTGACCTCCTCGGTCTTCTGTTCGGGCTTCTTCTCGTCCTTCTTCTCGGGGACCTCTGCAAGCGGCTTCGGCTGCTCGGGGACGGTGATGGACTCCACAGGCGCGGCGACGGGCGCGATCGCTTCCTGGGGTGCGGTCTCCGCCCCCTCCTTCTTCCTGCGCGTCTTCTTGACCTTCTTCTCTTCCTCTCCAGATGCGGCTGGAGCCTGCTGACCCTCGTCCTCCTCCTTCTTCTTCCTCGGCCGCTTAGGCTTCGCAGAGGCCTCTCCCTCGGCAGTCTTCTTCAGCTCCGCCACGGCCTCCTCGGCCTTCCGCTCCTCAGCCTTCGCCTCTCCGGGCGCGGCCTGAGGTGCTCCGGCCGGAGTCTCCGCGACGGGCGCTGGCGGTATGATCTCAATCTCGTCGGGCAGCCTTGCGTCCTGGTCCATGATCTGGACCGTCACGCCGATGATTCCCGGCTTCAGCTTCGCCGCTGCGAAGCCCTGGTGCATGAAGTTCAGCTTCGCCTGGCCGCAGTACTTTATGTGTCCTTCCTTGAACTTCTCGGTCCTGTGTCTCTGGCCGGTCAGCTTCCCGGCAATCACGACCTGGCACCCTCTCGCGCCGTTGTCCATTATCCTCCGCACGGTCGAGTGCCCCGCCCGCCTGAAGTGCCAGCCCCTTTCGAGGGCGTTCGCGAGCTTCTCGGCCATGATCTGGGCGTTCAGGTTGGGGTTCGCGACCTCCTGGACCTCGATCTGCGGGTTGTTGAAGTTGAAATCGTCCTCGATCGCCCTCGTGAGGCTCTTGATGGCCTCTCCCCTTCGGCCGATGACGAGCCCGGGCCTCTCGGTTATGAGCGTGACCCTCGTGCCCATGGGCGTCCTCTGCACGTCCAGCCCTCCGAACCCGGCCCTGCCGATCCTGCTCATCAGGTACTCCCTCAGCAGGACCCGCCGAATGTTCTCAGTGACAAACTTCCTCTCACTTGCCATGACAATCACTCCTTCGAGGGCCGTCCTAGGCCGTCTCGACCTCCTCGAGCACGATCTCTATGTTCGTGGTCTGCTCGTTCCAGGCGGTGCTCCTCCCCTGCGCCCTCTGCATGTATGCCTTCTCTATCCTGCCTCTGTGGGCAGCGGCGACCATGACCCTCATGCTGTCGGCATCCAGGCCCTTGTACTCAGCGTTCGACTGGGCGCTCTCCAGCACCCTCAGAATGGCCTTCGCGGCCTTCTTCGGATACCTGGCCGGACCGACCTTCGGCTTGGGGCTCAGGAACATCTTGAACCTGGTGTACGGGACGGCAGTCTCGAGATCGATGACCCCTTTGAGGTACTTCTTCGCGTCCTCGACCTTCTTGCCCTTCAGCATCTTGCACACCTCGCGGCAGTGCTTCGGGGAGACGCCGATCTCCCTCCCATACGCTCTCGAGGTCGTCTCCGGGTCCGATTTCTGCGAGTATCCCATGATTCCTCAACCTCCTCACTTGAGCGGCATGAACTTGGACGACCTCGTCGCCCCGACGCCCAGGCCGGAGTGCTTGACCGCCTTCCTCGTCATGGCGAACTCGCCCAGCGCGTGCCCTATCATCTCGGGCCTTATCTCCACAGGCTGGAACTGCTTTCCGCTGTAGATGTGGACCGTCTTGCCAACGAACTCTGGCAGGATCGGTATCTCCCTTCTGTGCGTCCTGACCGGCTTTCCGTCGGACTTCCTCAGCTTCCTGATGAATGCTTCCTGCTCGGTGTTCAGCCCGCGGATGTAGGTCCGCCTGGCCCTCGCAGGCAGTAGCTCGATGATCTCCGCGAACGGGAGCTTCATAAGCTCCTCCATCGAGTGTCCCCTGTAGGTGAACTCCTTCTTCCTCCGCGCGGTTATCTGGCTCTTCTTCTTCCTGAGTTTCCTCCTCGCGGCTTTTGCGGAGCCCATGTGTCTGGCCGAGGGCTTGATCTTCTTCTCCGGGGCGGGTGCGACTCCCGGGGCCGCTGCGGGGGCCGCCGGTGCGGCGGGTGCTCCCGCGGCCTTCGGTGCGGCCGCTG
>JBBIUZ010000024.1:11258-14653 GCA_037439985.1 Methanobacteriota archaeon
ACCTTCGCGCCCTTGTCCGTCACTGGCGCCTTCCCTGCTGGCTTCTCGTCCTTCTTCTTCTCGTCAGCCATTCATCACACCTTCCTCTTCTTTCTTTGCGGGGCCAGCCTCCCGACCTTCCTTCCAGGAGGCGTGTTCCTCCCGACGCTGGACTGCGTTCCGACGTGGGGATGACCGCCACCGCCGTGCGGGTGATTGACCGGGTTCATCGCTATGCCCTTGACCTTGAAGTACGCCTTCGCCTTGCCGTGGTACGCGTGGAACTTTTTCTCGGACTTCGCGAAGGGCTTCTCCTTGTGTCCGCCGCCGGACACCAGCCCGATGGTGGCGAGGCACTTCTTGTCGACCTCCCTGAACTTGCCCGACGGCATCAGCAGGACCGTCTTGTCCGCATGACTCACGACTGTGGCCGCCGTGCCCGCGGTCCTGGCGAACCTTCCGCCATCGCCTGGTTGCGACTCCACGTTGTACACTATCGTCCCCTCGGGGATGACTCCGACAGGCATCGTGTTCCCGGCCGCAATCTCCCCGCTCGTGCCGAAAGTGACCTGCTGGCCGACAGCGAGCCCGTCCGGGGCGATCATGAACTGCTCGCCTTCGGCGAACTGGACCTTCGCTATCGGGGCTATCCTGCCAGGCTCGTGCAGCAGTTCCGTCACGGTGCCGTTGCCGGGCCTGACGCGCGGATGCGCGGCGTTGGTGAACCTGAGATGCCTCGGGGACCTGTACCGTCCAAAGCCCCGCCCCCGTCTCTGAGTGATCAGTCTCTTCCCCATCTTGTCACCGCCTAGAACACTCCGATCCTCATGCCGATGTCCTCGGCAGAGTATCCCTCCTTCAGCTTGATGATCGCGTGCTTCCCGTCCTTCATTATCTTGATGTTGATCTTCTCGACCTTCGCCTCGAACCTAGCCTCGAACGCCTTCTTGATGTCCAGTCTCGTGGCATCGATCCTCACGACGAATTCGAGTCTGTTGCCATCCTTCAAATCCTGGGTGGGCGTCCCCGACATCGCGTTCATCGTCTTCTCCGTCACGTATGGATGTAGGATTATCGTCCTTCTCATCGGGACCACGCCCCCATTGCTTGGAATGCGGACTCAGAGATCAGCAAGAGTCTCCCCGGGTCGCCTCCCGGCGCGAGCATGGACGCATTGATCTTCTCCGGGGTCGTCACATCGACCCCTGGCAGGTTCTGCACGCTTTTCGCGCCGGGACAGTCCTTGGAAACGACGACCAGCAGGCTCCTCGGGATCCTGTACCTGCGTCCTCTCATCTTGCCTCTTCCAGCCCTGACCTGCTTGCCGTTGAGCGCCCTCTCGACATCATCATACACGCCTATCGACGACAGCGTCCTGATGGCCTCTTTTGTCGTCTTGATCGACTCGAAGTCGTCCTTGACGACGACGGGCACGGTCAGCTCCTCGCTGAAAAGGTGTCCTCTGGCCTTCACCACTTCAGGCCTGCTGACCGCGCTGAGCGCCGACAGCTTTCCGAGCAGCATCTCGCGCCTGTTGATCTTCTTGCCGAGATCCTTCTCCACCTTCGGCGGGTGCGCGCGCCTCCCGCCGACGTTATTCGGTGACTGGGCCGCCTGCGAGCCCTCCTTGAGCCTCTGGACTCTCGAGACGCCCCTGCCCTTGCCCCAGGTCTCGACAGAGTGCCTCATGCCTGCGGTGGGCGACGGGGCGTACGCTTGTCTACGGTTCGCTTCGATGGCCGTGACGGCCCTTCGGATCACGTCCGGTCTCAGATCGGTCTTGAACGCTGCAGGGAGGACGTGCTCCCCGACGACCTTGCCTTCAAGATCGTACACATTGATCTTGCCGGGCGTGGTCTTCGGCTTGTCCGCCATCTCCTGTTGGGCCATGCCCTTCTTGCTCCTCTTCTCGGCCATCCAGCTCACACCCCCTGCTTCGACTCAAGCGAGACGAAAGTCACCTGCAGCGGCTCCGCGAGCTTGGCCACGCCCGTGAGTCTCACGGGCTCCCTCAGCCTAACTATCCTCTTCGACGGGCCAGGCACCGAGCCGTGCACCAACACATAGTTGTTCTTGACGGCTCCGTAGTGCATGAACCCTCCCTTGGGGGTGATCTCCTCGCCGCTGTCCCCGATCTTGAGGACGCGCTTGTTGAGTTCGGTCCTCTGGTGGAACCCTCTCTGGCCTCCCTGGGGCACGGTGGGCCGGACGTAGTTCGGCCTCTTGTTGCCCAATGTGCCGATAAGCCTCCTGTGCTTGCTGTTCTTGTGCATGAGCAGCTTCGTCCCCCATCTCTTGGTGACGCCCTGCCATCCGCGTCCCTTCGTGACCGACGAGACGTCGACCATCTCGCCCTCCTTGGTGAAATCCCTGATAGTGACTGCCTTGCCTAGGACGGTCTTCGCGTAGCTCAGCCGGTCCTCCATCTTCCCGCCTCCGACCCTAATCTCCATCAGCTCGGGCTTCTTCTTCGACAATCCTCCGACAAGTGCCGGTTGCGTGTAGACCAGCGCCCTGAGGTCATCGTACTCGAGCTTCTCGGCATCGCCCCATCCCGCGGCCTCATCGTATTCCTTCGGGATCGGCAGCCTGCGTGCCAGCTCCTTGTCGATGCTCTTCGACCAGACCTCTCCGACCGCTTTCTTGCCGTAGGCGGTGTCCTGGTAGAACCGTATCGCGCAGACCTTCATCGGGGGCACCTCGAGCACCGTCACCGGGACCCGGACCTCCTGTCCGGCCGTGGTGCTCTTCGTGCGGAAGTCCACGATGAATGCGTGTGTCATTCCTGCCTTATATCCGGCGAAGCCCTGGAGCTTGGCACCGTCTCCGCCGTCTGGCCATGTTTGGATTCGGGCGGTTATGCTGTTCGCTCTCTTTCTGGGTGAGTAGCCCATCGAGCCCTTTCTTGGACGTCTCGTGGTTGGCATAGCTATCCCTTCGTCTCGAATCGAGGAACCTGGCTATGGGTCCTCGAGTGTTTCGAGCACAGCGTCCGAGAGGCCATCATTCTCGGCCGTGACGCCTCGTTCGCGCCCGAAAATGCATTCAACGCGAGTGTTGGGTTGCTCAACCGGCATTGCCCATGTGGCGTCTGGCCGATACCGCCTCAGGTATCGCAACGCGCTGAATGAGCTAGCAGTATTTAAAAGTGAGTGTTCAGACCTTGCCCTCTTTCGCTTTCTTCTGGGCGCGCCTCGCCCGCTCCTTGGCCGTGTACCCCGTCACCTTCTCCAAGAAGGCGTTGTATGCCCTGATGGTGCTCTGCGCGACCTCGTCCGAAACGGTGGGATCCATCTTGGTCTCCACTGCGAGGCTCTTTCTGACTGGCCATGCGGCTATCTGCTTCAGCGCGCCGAAGTTCGAGACCAGCTTCTCGTCCTGCTGCTCGACGCTCCCAAAGACCTCCTCCATAGCCG
>JBBIUZ010000024.1:14663-14970 GCA_037439985.1 Methanobacteriota archaeon
CCTTCAGGTTGTCTGGAGAGATATTCCCGGCCTGGCCCCTTCTCACCTCATACTCTTGCATCGTGCATCCCCAGGCCCGTCATGCTCTCTGCTTCCTGAAAAACCTTTGGAGGTCGCAGGTGCTAGTCATGTAGTCCTCTAGCTCGAGGACGCTCCGCCAGGTCCTCGCGCAGTCGCATTCGGGCGTGCCCAGCCTGCGAGCATCCTGTGTGATGGAGTACGACCTCAGCGAGTCGAGGATGGCACCGTCACACTCGCCGCAGTTGTGGGCCCCCCTTTTCTTCCCGCCGCCCGTCGGGTCGCACAC
>JBBIUZ010000025.1:0-13153 GCA_037439985.1 Methanobacteriota archaeon
TCCATCTCTTTCTTCGCCTTCTCGACGTAGTGTCTCAGGGCCATCAGCTGGTTCAGCAAGTCGTGCCTGGTTATGCTGGCCATGGCGTTGAGCTTCTCGTTCGATATCCTCAATCTCTCCTCAGCCTCCGCCCTGCGGGAGTTGCTCGCGTCAACCTGGTTTCCAATCGAGGCCGAGATCCTCGAGACTATGGCAACCACGAACAAGGCTGCAGCGAGGGCAATCATGGCGGATTCGATCGAGGTATCCCCGACACCGCGGGAGGCCTGGAAAGCCAGCCATCCCTCCCCGAAGACGACCGCAATCGTAAGGGGAAGGAAGGCCCTGAGCATCCGCGCCTTGACGGAGTCTCCGACGAACGCCTTCCTCGGCCAGAAGCCCGGTCCAGCCATTACAACGATTCCGTCGCCGAGCAAGAGCAGTTCTGTCCCGGTGAGGAGCGGGATGGGCTTGATCGCTCCGCCGTAGAGGAGCGGGGCGCCGTAGGCGTATCCGACGGAGGTTACGAGACCGATTCCGAACACGAGGAGAGCGAGCAAGGGAGAGAGCGCCCTGGCTCCGCGGGAGTTGGAGGGCGTCAGAAGAAGTAGCAGGAGGGCCGACCCCGCAACCAGGATGCCCAGTGCCGAGAGCGGGGAAATCAGACCCGTGTCGTACCCTCTCACGATCTGTCTGTTGATTTCGAGGTACCTACCCAGATCGACCGGGATGTTGGTCAAGATCTCGGCCAGTGGGGTCAGCGCCACCAGCATAACGACGCTCACAGCCACCTTCGAAGCAAGTCCCGGCCGCTGTCGCGAGCCCCTCCTGGAGTACGAGTACAACACCGCCGCAAGGACGAGCGTCATGGCCGCGGTCGTCATTGTCATCGGGACGTAGTCGGGGCCGACCTTGGTGATCGTGAACCATCCGACAGGCGTCGCCAGAAGTACGATGATGGAAATCGCCGCGACGATGGCCGCCCAAATCGAAGGCCGACAGTCAAGGGCTCGACTGAGAGTCGAGATGTCCGCGCTGGCGGGACGGTCGTTCTCAGTCCCGCCTTCTCCGACCTGCGAGCCGTGGTCGCCAAGACCTGACATTGTCTTTCGCGCAAGGTATGAGGTTCCTGTAGAAAATCCCTTGCTCACGTCGCTACTGGACTCGTGAAGGAGTCTCCAGCCCGTCAGGAACCGAATACAAGGTTATCAGGACTGATAACCTGAAGATAGTTGCCTTAAAGTATGCACCCCTATTCTTGGGCGAAGGCAATGACCCCTGACCAGAGGCTTAGGGAGGTCTCTCAACTTCTCGCCGACGACTACTCGCAGAAGATACTGGTCAACACATACTCGTCCCCCATGTCGGCCCAGAGACTGAGCAAGACCTGCCAGATCCCCATCGCAGCGTGCTATAGACGCATACACGAGCTGGAGCAGGCGGGGCTCCTGACGGTGGACGGGGAGAGGGAGGTCTACAAGGGGAGGAAGATCAGGCTGTACAAGTGCATGCTGCGGTCCGCGACCATCGAATTCCTGAACGGTAGGTTCGTGGTGAGGTACGACTGCTTCTCCGAAGGCAACGGCAGCGAGGGCTCGCTGGACGCGCCAGCGGTCAGCCCGGGACCGACCGAGCCAGCACAGTAGGGCTATCTCCGGTCAAGCTCGTTGTTCACCAGGATGATGCAGTGGTCCGCATGGTAGCTTGTCGGCCCGAGGGAGATCCTGCGCGGCTCGTACACCATTAACGTCTCCTCCTCGGCCTTCGTCAGGTCCTGGTCGTCTCCCATGACGAAAGTCGAATCGGGCCCGAACTCCATCGACCTGATGTCCTCCCCGTCCTCTCGGAGGTAATACATCCTGGACTCCTTCGACACATTCGAGAGGACCTCCTCGTAGCTCCTGGATGAAACATATATGCCAGGGGAGCACTTTCTCTCCCCTTCGCCCTTCTGAAGAAGGGCGTTCCTGATCAATGCCGCCGTGCTCCGCTCGTCGGGGTTGAGGTACTTAACCTCCGACCCTGTGATCCTGACGGTCTTCGGAGGGCTGGGCGGCCCGAGCAACATGAGCTGTATCTCGACGTCCTTCCTTATCCCGTGGGAGAGGAAGAACGCGGAGTTGACGCACCTCAGGAGGATGTCGAGCCTTCCAGTAGACCCACACAGGTCGTCGAGCTTGAAATCCGCGGACGTGATGGCCCTGTGGCCCATGACTATGAACCTCCTCATACGGTCACTCATCCTGCGCGAATCCTGAGTCCTTGAACTGCTTCATCAGCTGGCGACGCATTTTCCTGTTGCCCATGAGGCCCTTGACGGCCTTCCGGGACATGTTGTACTGCTTGAGGAGCTCCCTGACCTGCCTGGGTGAGGTCCCGCTGCCCCTGGCGATCCTCGTCACCCTCGAGGACTTGATTACCCTCGGGTTCTCCAGCTCCTCGTCGGTCATCGAGTCCATGATGAACCTGAACCTGGCCAGCCGCTCCTGGGTCGACTCCATGTCCTGCTCGGCGATCCTGTCGCCCAGGCCCGGGAGCATGGATACGAGCTTCTTCAGGGGGCCAATGCCCTGGAGCATCTCCATCTGCTCGTACATGTCCTTGAGAGTGAACTTCCCCGACATCATCTTCTTGGTGACCTTCTCGGCCTCCTCCTCATCGATGACCTCGGACGCGGCCTCCATCAAGGACTTGATATCCCCCATCCCCAGGAGCCGGCTGATGAACCTGTCCGGGTCGAACCTCTCGAGGTCCTCCAGATGCTCCCCGACGCCGATGTAGCTGATGGGGGCGCCCGTCTCGGCCACCGCGCTGAGCGCACCCCCGCCCTTCGCGGTGCCGTCCATCTTCGTCAGTATGACGCCCGTCAGACCCACCGCGTCGTGGAAGGCCTTCGCCTGAGGCCCCGCCTGCTGCCCCGTCTGCGCATCAAGCACGAGGATCTTCTGCTCGGCGT
This sequence comes from Methanobacteriota archaeon, assembly GCA_037439985.1. Lineage (GTDB taxonomy): Archaea > Thermoplasmatota > Thermoplasmata > UBA10834 > UBA10834 > COMBO-56-21. The sequence goes on from JBBIUZ010000025.1 coordinate 2,936, forward strand.
CGACGGCCTTCGCGACCTGCTCTATCTCGTCGATCAGGTCGGACTCGAGCGAGTGCCTCCCCGAGGTGTCGAAGATGATTACGTCGTAGCCCTCGAATTCCTTCATGGCGTGCTTCGATATCTTGACAGCGCTCTTCTCCGCTGGGTTGCCGTACACGGGCACGTTGATTTTCTTCCCTATTTGCGAGAGCTGCTCATATGCCGCTGGCCTGTGCACGTCCGCAGCTGCGAGGGCGACCTTCATTCCCCTCTTGTGCAGGTTCTTGGCGAGCTTGCCCGCGGTGGTCGTCTTGCCCTGCCCGTACAGGCCTACCATGAGGATACGTTGAGGCTTCGCCGGTATCTCCTTCGGCTTGCCGATGATCTTGACCAGCTCCTCGTAGACGATCCTGATCACGTGCTCCCTGGAGCTCATGCCCGCCGGTGGCTTCTCGGTGAGCGCCCTCTCCTCGAGTTCCTTCGTCATCTGGAGCACGAGTTTGACATTGACGTCGGCCTGCAGAAGCGCCCTCTGGATGTCCTTGACGACCTCCTTCACTAGGGCCTGGTCGACGTGCGAGGCGTTCGCAATCTTCTTGATTGCGCTTCTCAGAGACTGGCCGAGGCCTTCTAGCACCATTGTTCTCGCTTCGGACGGCTAGCGGACGGGTCGCATAAATAGCTTGTGCAGTCGTGCTTGAAACCTACAAAAAAAGGGAAGGGAAGGGCTAGCCTTGTCAGAAGGGATGGGATGCACTCTAACAACTAGCCCAAAATTCCCACGTGATATATTGGCGGTGTACTATAAAGATTTATCGAAGGACTGCTTAAATGCATTTTGCAGTCACAGCACAGCTGCCGGATTCTTGGCCATCACCCTTGCGGAAAAGGCGACGTTTTTGTACTGGCGCCCTCCCTCGTTTCCAGTGGAACGCGGGCGCCCTACATGTACCCCGATTTCTGAAGGACCATTATATCCTCCGTACTGAGCTTTTCCCCGCTCCTGAACTTCTCGAAGATCTCCTCAGCCTCCTTCTTAGCCGAGGTTTCGTCCTTCTCCTTCCGGGTCTTGCGCGTCTTGTCCCTGATGCCGGCGATGATCTTGTCGAAGTCGTGGACCTGGCGTATGTGCTCGATGTGTTGCCTGTGCTCCTCGTCGGCCGCGAGCTTCGTCTCGATGAATCTCTCCTGAGCCGCGTCCGCCTCCTTCCTGAGTGAGTCCGCCTCCTCGTAGAGCTTCAGCATGGAGTCATGCTCGACCTGTGCCTTCTCGGCAAGCTCAGACACCTTCTTGTGAGACCTCTCGGCGTTCTCCTTCGCCTCGTGGGCCTCCTTCTCGGCCACCTTGACCTCAGTGAACTGCTCGATCTCCTTCTCCATCGCCTTGATTTGGGCGTCGAGCATCGACATCTCCTTCATGAGCGCCTTCTCTTTCTCGGCGCTCAGGACGGATGTCATGTGCTTCTTCTCGAGAGCATGGAGCTCCGCTTTGTACCTCCTGATCGAGATGCCGCTCTTCGGCATCTTCTCTCGTCTGAGCGCCATGGCCTTATCGCTCAGGTCGTTGTACTTCCGGTTCCATTCGTCCCGGTCAGCCTTTGCCGAACGGACCTCTGCATTTAGCTTGTCCCTGTTCTCTCTTCGCACACTCGCATCGTCTATGAGCTTCCTGACCTGTGCGTTGAGATGGTCCCTCTTCTCAGCCCATTCCTTCGTCTTGTCGTTGAGCTCATCCCTAAACCTCTTGTGCCTCTCGGCATCTGCATTGTGCCGCGCACGCTTCTCCTCTAGGTCACCAGTGAGCTCGACCATGAGCACCAACCATCGTCTTCAGAACAATTGAACGCCTGGACGCGATGAGGACAATACTGGGTCCCACTTATATGTCTTTCGATGCTGCCAGTTGTTCACCGGGACGTGCAGATGCGGTCCGTCTGCGCTGGACTTGGACGCAGTCTTGCTTTCTCTCGGTGTTGGTCAGGTCGCGCCGTCGGAGGCGCCCTCGGTCCCCTCTGGCTGGAACGGCTGAGGCGCGCAACGTTATCATGGCTGATTACCGCGTCGGTATTCGTATAAGAAGCTCCCGCGATTGAATCCACGGGCCTCGAGTCATGGATAGGTTTCAACCCGGAGGTCGCAGCTGATGACCGAAGGCAAGCAGGCAGGACAGACTCCGGATGTGGAGCGGCGTTTGCGCGACGGCTCGTTCCTTGGCCGCTCCAGAATGAGGGATGACCTTGGGAAGACCGTCAGGATCAGGGTCCAGAGGGTGGTGAAGAAACGAGTCCTGAGAATGGGGGAGAAGGGCCGGAGGCACGGCTCGGAGGCGTTCGAGGCGACCGGCGTCACGAGCAAGAATATCGAGATCACGCGGGAGGTCATAGAGGGCGTAACTAGCGGGCACCTCCAGAAGGCCGCGACAGATGCACCGCAGCATCAAGTGGTCCCTGAACCCGGGGCATTCACTTGCGGCCATTGTGGCGCTGCAGTGCCCGTCGGCTCCGACAGGTGTCCAGCATGCGACACCCTCTTCCTCAACGACATATCCGATGAGGAACTGAAGGCGCTCGAAGAGGCTGAACGAGCCGTCCAGACCGAGTTGTCTCCGGATTCCGCCCAGATCGTGGAGAAGGCGAAGGCACCCTGCGTCCATTTCGACGCCAGGACAGGGAGCATCAACTACCTCCAAATCGACAGCGACCCCCCGAACATCTCGATCGAATGCGGCAACTGCGGCACGGAGATAGCCTTCGATGCGGAGAGGTGTCCGATATGCGGCTGTAGGCTCGAAGGCTCGAAGGCGGGTATCGCTGGGCTCTTCACTGGGATGGAGTTTGACAAGGTCGAGTTCGGGCAGATGAACTGTCCCATGTGCGGCGAGCTCGTGACGGTCAAGGATGGATCGTGTCCGGTATGTCATGAGCAGGTTGCGTGCAATGACGCGGAGGGGTCGTGCGAAAGACTCGATCCCATAATCCACACAGACAACGTCGTCTTCCTGCACCTGGACGTATCCAGTGGCGAAGTCAACTACCTGCAGAAGATCACCAGGGATCGGGCGCTGTCGCAGACGACAGTGCGTCTTGAGGAAATCGGGCGTTCGGGGTTCGACAGAGACTGGAAGAGCCTGTCAAGAGTGTGAATGGAGGTGCTTTCGATTGGATGCATTCGATGAGTTTCGGCTGCTGCTCGATGAGTACTCTTCCAGGATACTGGAGCTGACTGCCTCCAAACCTCTAAATGCGTGCGAGCTGAGCGAGGCCCTGGAGATACCAATAGCGGCCTGCTACAGACGGATCAGGGCGCTCAAGGACGCCCAGATGCTGCGTGAGGAGGGGCGCGCCACGTCAGTCGGCGGGAAGCTCGTCGCGACGTACAGAAGCGCAGTTGAGAAGGCCGAGGTTGTTCTCCAGGACGGCCGGCTGCGCGTCGTGATAAGCACGAACGGCGAGGACAAGGCCGGCGAGTTGTTCCTCAACGAGGGCCCGTCGATGCTCCACTGGGTCTCGAGCCTGGACAGAAGGGGGCGCGCACCCGGCATTGAGGGTCCGAAGTGACTCCTATACGCCTGCCTTCTCGAGGTTGTCCGCCCGTTTCGCGTAGCGTTTCGCTTCGCTCTCCTGCAGCTTGTTCTGCTCGAGGTACTTCGCCGCTCGCGTTCTGAACTTCGCAGATTTCGCGGTCTGCGCCGCCGCTCGGGATTCGCTCCGCCGGGCCAGCTCGTCCTGCTTCGCGGCCTTCCTCTCCACGGCCGCCATCCTGGTGCGGATGGATTCAGGGCTCAGATCGACCTTGCCCTGTGCTGCACTCGACAATTCTGATTCGTACTCCTTCTCCTTGTCCCTAAGATTCCTGGCCTTCTCTCTATAAGTGCCCGCCTTCTCCCTGTGGGCAACTGCCCTGGCCTGGCATTTCTGGGCCTTAGCCTCGTTCGCCCTGTACTTGTGATAGAACTTCGCGGCCTTGTGGCCGCATGCGTGGGCCTTCTTCCTCAGCACGGCCACATCATGGTACGCCTCCGCCTCTGCCCGGCTGGACCTGGCTGCGCGTATCTGTTCCTCGTGCTCGTCGATTGTCGTTTCGTGCATCTCCTCTGTCTCTGGACGCTTTTGTGCCTCCGAAGCGGGCGCCGGCGTCGCCGGCTTGGGAGCCGCTTGAGGAGCTGTCGCCTTCGGTGGAGACTCGGTCCGCGAGGCCTCGCTCTTTGACAGGAAGGATTCGATATCGTCGTCCGTCTTCTTCTGGAATCCCTTCCTCTTGGGCTGGTCCTCCTGGGTAGCCAAAGTCCTCACCTACGTCGTTGGATTTGTGTTTGAGGTGATAAGGCTTTTCATTCCAGTGCTCGGAAGAGAACGCGGGGCGTCGATGACACAGGAACGACAGCGCTAGTGCCTCGAGCCTCAGGAGCTGTGGTGGAATCCCAAGCCCTGCACGCTGGACGGCTTGCCCCGAGCCGAAGATGCCTTCCTCAAAGCCGCACGAGCCAGCATGGACGAGATCCGTTTTGTGGGAGCGTCGTTCTCATGAACTCGAAGATGGACGCACTGACCATCGGCAAGAGGTTGAATTGCCGCACCGCCGTGATGCACTTCTAGAAGGTGAACTCGAGGATACGCGGGCTGTAACGGGTGACGAACCAGAAGTCCTTCGAGGAGGGCCCCGCGGACTGCGAGGTCATAGACCGCGAGCATGGCCTCGGTGAGCCGGGGCTCCGCAGGATTAAAGAGGCGTATCACGCCCCCAGCACGATGAAGGAATCGGTCCTCGGGCTCCGGCAGAGACAGCCGAGCCCAGCTGTTCGGAAGAGTATTTAAGCAGTGAGCACTTCTCACCAATCAGCGGAGAGGTCTGAATATGGTCAAGTCATGTATCTTGGTCAACTGCAAGTTGCTCAAGACGAAGAGGGTAGTCGAACTCGCAAGGAAGGAACCAGGCGTGAAGGACGCGTTCATGGTACACGGGCGGTGGGACATCGCGGTGCAAACGGACGATCTCGACCTGAAGAGGATTTCGGAGATAGGCATGAGCATCTACAAGGCCGACGGAGTCGAGATTGTCGAGACCCTGGTCGGCTGGCCAGAGGCCTGAGGTGACCAAGATGGCAAAGCCAGTCAAGGCGGTAGTCCTGGTCATGCTGGAGCCGAAGACGATTGACGATGCGGACAAGATCAAGAAGATACCCGGTGTCAACGACGGCTTCCTGGTCTTCGGTCACTACGACTACGTGGCATTCCTCGAAGTTCCCGGTCTGGAGAACGTTGGCCAGATAACCGACAAGATCCAGAAGCTCAGCTTCGTGCGATTCGTCGAAGCGCTCATCGAGAGATGAAGGGCGTCCAAACCCCTGTCTGAAGAGGCTCCCGTGGCCTTTTCAGATTAGCCTTTTTCCCCATCCTCACTACATCTTTTCTGAGCCATTGGCGCTTGACGACCTCCATCGGTCGTCTTGGCGCGGTCATCTCGATCCCCGGTCAGAGCGGCGCTGGTGGACACCGTCCACGATTCAGGCGCCCCCCGAGCCAGTCATCTGGCACTCTTCCTCGAACGTGCGCGTTAATGCGCTCTTGTAAGTTAAGCATATATATACAGAGCTTAATGAGCCGGACAATCGAATTGGAGTGTATAGGATGGCAGATATCACCCTTGTGATTCCGATCGCGGGAGCGGTCGGGCTGGCTTTTGCGGGCTACCTCACCTGGTATGTCTTCAGGAAAGACCAAGGGAGCCCTGAGATGCAGGAGATCGGCAACGCCATAAGGCAAGGAGCCGAGGCGTTCATGAAGAGGCAGTACAGCACGATCATCGTCATCAGCATCCTGCTGGCGCTCTTGATCACGGTCCTGATAGACCCCAAGCCTTGGGTTGGCCTCTCGTTCTTCATCGGTGCCATGGCTTCCGCGCTCTCCGGGTACATTGGCATGTACGTCAGCGTGAGGTCCAACATACGCACTGCAGCAGCCGCCAGGCGGTCGCTCAACGAGGCGCTCATGACGTCCTTCAGGGGAGGAGCAGTGTCCGGCATGGGCGTCGTCTCGCTCAGTCTCCTCGGGGTGGCGGGCGTCTTCACCACTTTCCACAGCATCATGGGCTTCGACGCCTCGAAGTCCCTCTATGCGGCAATTGGATTCGCCTTCGGCGCGAGCTTCTCGGCCCTGTTCGCTCAGCTCGGGGGCGGGATATACACCAAGGCAGCCGACGTGGGCGCCGACCTTGTAGGCAAGGTGGAGGCAGGCATCCCCGAGGACGACCCCAGAAACCCCGCGGTCATCGCCGACCTCGTGGGGGATAACGTAGGCGACTGCGCTGGTAGGGGCGCGGACCTGTTCGAGTCGACTGCCGCCGAGAACATAGGCGCGATGGTGCTCGGACTCTCGCTCTTCACGTTCTGGACACAGCTCGTCCCACCGAACCTCCGGTGGTCGGACTCGGCGGCTCTCGTTTGGATATTCTTCCCACTGGTGGCAAGGTCGTTCGGCATCTTCGCCTCGCTCGCGGGGATCCTCCTCGTCCGCCTGAAGCGGGAGGACAAGGATCCGATGTCGGGGATCAACATGGGATACTACCTGACCTGCGTGCTCGCGGCGATATTCTTCTACATCGCCACGAGGTACATGCTCGGTGACAGGTACATCTACTTCTTCGGTGCAGGCTTGATCGGGATTGGCCTGAGCATTATCATCGTGTACATAACCCAGTACTACACGTCCGGGTCATGGAGACCTGTGCGGGAGATCGCCCAGGCCTCGACGACTGGCCCAGCCACGAACATCATCACCGGCCTGTCGATCGCTCTCGAGACGACCGCGATGCCCGTTATCGCCATCATACTCGCGCTGCTGGGGGCCTTCGAGCTCGGCCAGATGGCAGCTCCAACGGACCCGTCGATCGTCAACTCGACGGTCTTCGACTACTCCACCTACAAGCTCATCTACGGCTTCTACGGCACCGCCGTGGCCACGATGGGCATGCTCGCGACATGCGCGTTCATCCTGGCCACGGACACGTTCGGCCCGATTACTGACAACGCCGGCGGCATCGTGGAGATGTCGAATCAGCCGGAGGAGATCAGGAGGAGGACCGACAGGCTGGATGCGTGTGGCAACACGACAAAGGCCCTGACGAAGGGGTATGCCATGGCGAGCGCCGCCCTGGCGGCGTTCCTGCTGTTCGGGGCGTACTTCGAGAGGGTTGCTAGCGCGAAGAAGTACGGCGGCGACCTCTCCCTCGCATTCCATGTGGACATCGCTCAGCCAGCGGTGTTCGTCGGCGGGCTGCTCGGCGCGATGCTGGTATTCCTGTTCGCCTCGCTGGCCATTAGGGCCGTCGGTAAGGCGGCCCATGCGATGATCAACGAGGTCAGACGGCAGTTCAAGGCCGACCCGGGAATAATGGCGAACACCTCCAAGCCCGACTACGCCAAGTGCGTGGACATCGCGACCAAGGGGGCGCTTAAGGCGATGGTCCTGCCAGCGCTGCTCCCGGTGCTCGTGCCAGTGAGCTTCGGCATACTCATGAGGGCCGCCGGGTACGATGCTCCACAGGCTGTCGGAGCTCTGCTGATGATAGGCACGATCACGGGCATCATGGTCGCGAACATGTTCAACAACGGCGGCGGTGCCTGGGACAACGCCAAGAAGTACATTGAGTCAGGGAACTACGGGGGCAAGAGGACCCCCGCCCACGCGGCTGCGGTCGTGGGCGACACCGTCGGAGACCCGCTGAAGGACACCGCAGGGCCGTCGATACATGTCTTGGTGAAGTTGCTCTCGACCGTGACGCTGGTGTTCGTGGGCCTGTTCATACTGATGTGAGGAAGGCCACTGGTCAGCAATGCATATATATGACCACGGGCATCGAGAGGCCCGCGAGTCATCATCTCAGAGGACTGTCTAGATGTACGTGATATCGTCCAAGGAGGACGTCGTGAGGATTCCGCCGAACCTGCTCGGCGAGGACTTCGACAAGCTGTCCGTCAGGCTGACCCAGGAATCCTTCCAGAACAAGGTCGAAGGGGACGGAAGCTATACCGTCCTGGTCAAGAACATAGAGCCGATGGGCGGCGGAAGGATCATACATGGCGACGGCGCGGTCTACCAGAAGGTCAAGTTCGACGCCCTAATGTTCAGACCGATGCTCCACGAGGTCGTGGAGGGCAGCGTCTGCGAGATACTCAAGTTCGGGGCGTTCGTCAGGTTCGGCCCGCTCGACGGTCTGCTGCACATCAGCCAGATAATGGATGATAGGATAGACATTGATGTCGAGGGCCGAAGGCTCGTCGGGAAGGACACGAAGCGCGAGCTCAGGCTCGGCGACAGCGTTCGCGCGAGGATAGTCTCGTTGAGCATAAACGAGCGCAGCCCGAGGGAGAGCAAGATAGGTCTGACCATGCGGCAGCCGGGCTTGGGCAAGCTCGAGTGGATAGAAGAAGAGCGCAAACGGCGCGAGGAGAAGAGGAAGGAATGAAGATCGAACGCGCGTGCAAGCGCTGCAGCTTCATCACCGAAGAGGACAAGTGCCCCCTCTGCGGAGGCGACACCTCGAAGGAGTGGCAGGGATACGTCGTCGTCCTCGACCATGCCAAGTCGGAAATAGCGAGGAGAATGGGCATACATGTCAACGGCAAGTTCGCCCTCAGGGTTCGCTGAATCGTTCCCCGAGAGAGACCTGGAGCTCCCGGACGACATGAGGGCGGAGCTCGCGAAACCCCTTGGCGAGATGGTGCCTGCGTGGGCACTTAAGAAGCGCATCGAAGGCAGCACCAGGGTAGTGACCGTCGGGGATGTCGTCACCATGACACTCCTTCAGATGAGGACGGAGCCGGACGTCGCGGTGTTCGACTACAGGACCCAGCGCTCGGAGGACAGCAAGGCGAGAGAGCGAATATCGAAGATGAGCGGCAGGGTCGTCAAGGTCGAGAACCCGCCGGGCAGGATCACGCCCGCCCTTTGGAGGGCCGTGAGGGACGCCGTCAACTCCAAGGAGCGGATCAAGATAGAGGTCTCCGGAGAGGAGGACCTCGCGGCGCTCGTCGCCATCGCGACGGCGCCCAACGGAACGCACGTGATATATGGCCTGCCCCGGAAGGGCCTCGTGGTCGTCGAGACGGACGAACGCGCGAGGTCGACGGCGGCGGCCACTGTAAGACGAATGGCAAGGTGAGTCAGTGGAGATCGAGATAGTCTCTAAGGAAGAGAACCAACTGCTTGACAGGACGGAAGTCACGTTCAAGGCGGTCCATCCGAAGGAAGGCACGCCTCAGAGGGACTCCGTTAGGGAGAAGCTCTCGGCCATGCTGAAGGTCCCTAAGGAGAGAGTCATAGTGGACGGCATGAACTCCGAGTTCGGGAAGACGGAGACGGTCGGGTACGCCAAGGTCTACAAGACCAAGGAGACCGCCCTCAAGTACGAACGCGAGCACGTGCTCGTGAGGAACAAGCTGAAAGAGAAAGCCAAGGTCGAGAAGAAGGCCGCGGGCAAGGCACCGCCGGCGGCCGCCAAGCCCTCGGAGAAGCCCGCCGAGAAGCCGGCGGAAAAGAAGGCCGACAAGAAGGCGTAGGTGGACTCAGATGGCAGACAAGCAACCGAAACCGAAGAAGATTCGTGTCGCGAAGAAGGACTACTTCAAGATTGAGGAGGGCAAGCTGTCCCGGACGAGGAGGCATTGCCCCAAGTGCGGGCCCGGGGTGTTCATGGCCGAGCACGCGAACCGGGTATCCTGCGGGAAGTGCGGGTACACGGAGTTCAAGAAAAAGTGACGCCGGTGCCGGGTGGGCCAGAAGGCTGCGGGCTCACCCTATGGCATGCAACCATGTGGCCTCGCCCGATGTCCACAAGCTGAGGCTCCTCCGTCGTGCATCTCTCGTCAGCGACTGTGCATCTTGGGTGGAACCTGCACCCGGTCGGCGGGTTGATCGGGCTCGGGACCTCGCCCAGTATACCCTTCCTCTCCTTTCTCTGCCTCGGATCGGGAATGGGTATCGAACCGACAAGGGCCTGAGAGTACGGGTGCGAGACGTTCGTGAAGAACTCGGTGGTCTCTGCGAGCTCGACTATCTTGCCCAGGTACATCACCGCGATCCTGTCTGACATGTGCTCTATGACCGAGAGATCGTGCGAGATGAACAGGTACGTGAGACCGAACCTGTCCTGGAGCCGTTTGAGCAGGTTCAGGACCTGAGCCTGCACGGACACATCCAGGGCCGAGGTCGGCTCATCCAGAACAACGAAATCCGGCTCCAG
>JBBIUZ010000025.1:13170-14828 GCA_037439985.1 Methanobacteriota archaeon
AATCCTCTGCTTCTGCCCGCCGCTGAACTCGTGCGGGAGCCTTGTGAGATGGTCGTGGGACAGTCCGACCTCCTCGACGATCTCGTGTATCCTCTCCCTCTCGACCGTGACTCTGTCTCCAGACACTGATTTCGGAGGGCCGTGGATCTTGAACCCTTCACCCACTATCCGCTCCACCGTCTGCCGGGGGTCCAGGCTGGAGTAGGGATCCTGGAACACGATTTGTATCCGCGCGCGCAGCTTCTTCAGGACTCCCCTCGGGATATGGTTCACGCAGTAGGTTTTCGCGACCTCGTGAAGGGCGTCGAGGGCGGTCTTCCTCACCTTCGCTGCCGTCTTCTCCGAGGCGACTGCTTCTTTCTCCTCATTGGCCAGTGCCAGCAGCCTCTCCACTTGCTCGCTGAGGCGCTTCCTCCGTCCTTCGGCGATTCTGCACTCCTTGAGGCGGGTGAGCCGGTCAAGGGCGCGGACCAGTCGCACCAGGTCTTGGGTCGCAAGACCGCCCGTGTCCATCCTTCGCACGGCGCCATGGACCTCCCTGAACACACTAACCACCTCCTCGGGAGCATCGAAGAAGACGTGCCCTCCCGTCGGCGGGGTCAGCATCAGCATGGCCCTTCCGACCGTGGTCTTCCCGCATCCGGATTCGCCGACGAGCCCCACGGTCTCCCCCTTCCTGACCGCCAGGTCTATGCCGTCCACCGCGTGGACGCGGCCGACAACCCTCCCAAACACCCCCTTCGTGACAGGGAACAGCTTCTGTAGGCCGACGGCCTCGATCAGATTGTTCGTGGAATCGGTCCCGGGCCCGGTCACGAGGATCCCCTCTCTGCGGTGTACAGGTGACACGAGACGAAGTGACCTGGCTGAACCTCGACCCTTGCAGGCCTGGCGGCCCGGCAGATCTCCATTGACCTCGCGCATCTCTCCTCGAACGGACAGCCCTTGAAGGGCTGCATGAGGTTGGGCACGGTCCCCTTGATGACCGAGAGATCCTCCCGTCGCTCGCCCAGCTTCGGAAACGCGATGAGGAGGCCGCGCGTGTAGGGGTGCATAGGGGTCGCGAAGAGTTCGTATGTCTCGGCCTCCTCCACGATCCTGCCAGCGTACATGATGCATATCCTGTCACAGGTCTCTGCCACCACCCCCAGGTTGTGCGTGATGAGCATCATCGAGGCTCCGGTCGTCTTGACGAGGTCCTTCAGGAGGTTGAGTACCTGAGCCTGTATAGTGACATCCAGCGCGGTGGTGGGCTCGTCTGCAATCAGTAGCTCGGGAGAACACGACAGGGCGAGCGCGATCATGACTCTCTGCTTCATGCCTCCGCTCAGCTCGTGCGGATACTGCTTCATCACGCTCTCGGGTGCCGCTATCCTCACGAGCTTCAATGCCCTGAGGACCCGGGCGTCGAGAGCGCTCTTCTCATAGATGTTCTGGTGAAGCGAGATCACCTCTCCCAGTTGCTGTCCGATTGTGAATACGGGGTCGAGGGATGTGGACGGGTCCTGGAAGATCATGGATATCCTCTTGCCGCGCACTCCGCGCATCTGTTCCTGGTTCAGTTCCATGAGCTCGACGCCCTTGAACTTGATCGAGCCCGCTGTGATCTGGCCTGGATGAGGGACGAGCCTCAGGATTGAGAAAGCCGTCATGCTCTT
>JBBIUZ010000026.1:0-14720 GCA_037439985.1 Methanobacteriota archaeon
TTGGGAAGTTTCACGGTGAGGACGCCTTCCTTCACCTCGGCCTCGGCCTTGTCCGGGACTATCGCGTCCCGCAGGGGGATCAACCTGTGAAAGTTGGTGTAGCTGCGCTCCCTGCGGATGTATCCTTGCTTCTGCTCGGTCTCCTCCGTCTTCTTCTCTGCGGAGATCTCGACACTGTTCTCCGTCACCTGTACGTCGAGGTCCTCCTTCGCTATCCCGGGGAGCTCGGCCTTGACCAGGTACTCCTTGCCGTTGTCGGCCAGGTCCACGAGAGGCTGCCTGGTGAACTCGTGCGAGAGCATCCTCGACGGGAAGAAAGTGGTCTCCCATCCGGTTCTGAACTCGTCGAACAATCTGTCCATGTCATGCAGGAGCGCCATCGGGTCGCTCGCTGGCGCCCAGTAGTCCTTCGGTACGATGTCGTCTTTTCTCTCTCTCCTTCGTATCATATCGCACGCCTCCTTTCTCTCGTGGTTTCTTGGCGCAGCTAAACTATGCTAGAGCTTCTATATAAGAATTGCGCAAGCCGCCCCAGGCGCCGGCTTCGGTCTGCGCGCGACGTGGTGGAGATATGGCAGGACGCACGGGAGGAATCATGGAGACGCTTCTGGACGTGACACCACGCACCGTGATGCGACGCGTGCGTCACCCTCATGCGAGCCTGGGCAGAGTCTCTTGCAGGACGCCCATTGCGACCGGCACCCACGAATCGCTCGAAATGCTCGTGGCCGCTCATCGGGGAACACAGTAATAACCACAAGGCGTATGCGGGACTGATGTCCGGAAGGCTCGTCGGAAGCGAGGTCCTAGTGGATGACCAGGCGGAGGCAAGCCAGATCCATAACAAGGGCCACTACGGTGTCCCGCAAACAGGCGGGGGCCTCAAGCTGGACCTGATGGAGGCCATCTGCCTCGTCGAGTCCGAACGACTCGAGGTCCTCTCTGGCGAGATGCAAATGGGTGCGAGCGACCTCCTGATGCTCGGCCACAGGTCCTCGGAGGGCTTCGAGGTGCGGTACCTCGTCTACAGGGAGCTCCGGCAGCGCGGATATATCGTGAAGCTCGGCCAGCCACCGCTCGACTTCCGCGTGTTCCCTCGGGGAGGCTCCCCGACGAAGACCCCGAGCAAGTGGTGGGTCGCGGCGATCTCCGAGCGCTCGATCTTCGACCTCGGCAGATTGCTGGAGGACCTGGACCGTACGAACGATGTGAGGAAGAGGTTGCTCCTGGCGGTGGTAGACGAGGAGAGCGATGTCACCTACTATGACGTCAGGCGCGTCACCCCTGAGGGGAAGCTCGGCGCGGTCGACCTCGGTAGGACTGTGAGAGGTGTCCTGATGGCAGACAGGGCGCTGGTTGCGGACGGCGAGAGCGTCGTGGCATTGCATAGCGGAGGCCACAGCTTCGGGAAGCAGATAGGTCCGGCCCTGCAGCTCTCCTTGATCGAGGCGGCGTTCCTGGTGGAGCTCGGAGCGCTGAAGCTGACAGATGCGAAGACCGACCGGGCCGTCACGCTCCCAGTCCTGAAGAAGAGGGCGAGGGCCCTCCAGCCGGACTTCGATCTCAGGCTGGATGCGTTCAAGGACCTGAAGGGGAAGGGGCTAATCGCGAAGACGGGCTTCAAGTACGGGTCCCATTTCAGGGCGTACGAAGGGGACCAGGAGAACCAGCACGCGAGGTACCTCGTGCACGCGGTCCCCGAGGACTACAGGGCGATGTGGCCCGAGGTCAGCAGGGCCGTAAGGCTGGCGCACGGCGTGAAGAAGGAGATGCTCCTCGGCAGGGTGTCGAAGAAGGCAGTTGAGTACGTCAGCCTGAGCAGGTACAGGCCGTGATCAGAGCAGCTTCGGAGCGAGCTCGATCAGCCTGTTGGCGTACCCCCACTCGTTGTCGTACCACGAGAAGACCTTGGCGAACCTCTTCTGCACGACCATCGTCAGCAGCGAGTCGATGATGGCCGAGTGCGGGTTGCCGATCACGTCCGTCGAGACAATCGGGTCAGTGCAGTACTCGAGGATGCCCTTCATCTTCCCCTTGGACGCATCCAGCAGAGCCTTGTTCAGGTCCTCAGCCGTGACATCGACCTTGCTCGTGAAGCTGATGTCTGTCACGGACCCGCACGGCGTCGGCACTCTCATCGACATGCCGTTCATCTTGCCGTCCAGCTCGGGTATGACCATTCCGATCGCCTTCGCGGCCCCGGTAGAGGTCGGTATGATCGAGAGGCTCGCCGCCCTTCCTCGCCTGAAGTCTTTGTGGGGCAGGTCCGTTATCCTCTGGTCAGCGGTGTACGCGTGTATCGTGAGCATCGTTCCCCGCTCTATCCCGAAGGCGGCGTTGAGGACCTTTGCGGGGGGCGCGAGGCTGCCGGTCGTGCACGACCCCATCGAGATGACATTGTGCTTCGACTTGTCGTACATCCCGAAGTTCACTCCGAGCACGACCATGACGTCCGCGTCCTTCGACGGCGCGGAGATGATGACCTTCCTCGCCCCTCCGTTGAGGTGCTTCGCTGCCTTCTCCCTCTCGGTGAACAGCCCTGTGGACTCGATGACGACTTCGGCCCCGAGCTTGCCCCAGGGTATCTCCCCCGGGTCCTTCACCTGTGTGATCTCGAGCCTCCTGCCTCCGACGAGTATCCCGGCCCCGTCGACCTTCACGTCCTGGTCCAGCTTGCCATAGATCGAGTCGTACTTGAGCATGTACGCGAGCGAGTCGACGGGTGCGATGTCATTGACCGCTACGATCTCGAAGTCCTTGTCGTAGCCTGGCTTCTGCAGCGCCGCCCTGAATGCGTTCCTGCCGATCCTTCCGAAGCCGTTGATGCCTATCTTGATCAAAGCCTTCCCCGATTCCGCTAATGAATGGGCATGCTAAAAAGGGTTCCCCCCGCCTCCAATTGCGGGCCCCGCAATATCCTTATCTAGTGTCATGGACCTGGTCATCTCTTGGAGGCTCAGCATGAGGGCCGTGACTTGGGGGGACTTCATCATGAGCTCGGTGATCGTCTCCATCGTGATGGGTTTGCCGGCAGTCCTGTCGGTCGTCTTCATTCGCGGACTCGTGGGCGGAACGCCCGTGTCCGGCATCGATACCACCTACCTCGTACTCATAGCCGCCGGTTTCGTCTGCAGTTTCCTGATCGTGAGGGCCCATCCCGGCCCGATGAGTGACTTCGGGCCTGCCTGGGCGTGGGCAGCCGCGATACTCTCTGTCCCGGCCCTCGCGGCTGCAGCGAGTGCGCTCGGGTTCATCGGCTACGACACGTTCCGGCGGGCCGTCTCGATATGGATGCTGGACATGTCGGTGGCGACCTTCGTCATAGTCCTGTCTATCTATCTGCGCGTGCGCGACTCGGCCGTCGCAGTGGATGATGCGGACCTCATGGACCTCTGAACACCTTCCGTCCGGTGAGGCAAAGAACGATGGGAAGGAGTTTGCCCCGCCTGGTTAAAGCTGGACTTCTATGCCCAGCTTCTCGGTCAGTTCCTTGTAGCGGTTCCTTATCGTGACCTCGGTCACGCCTGCGATGTCCGCGACTTCCCTCTGGGTCCTACGCTCGTTGCACAGGATGGACGATATGTAGATCGCGGCCGCGGCCACGCCCGTGGGCCCCCTACCGGAGGTGAGCTCCTTCTTGGCGGCGTCCTTGAGTATGTCGGCCGCCTTCGACTGGACCTCTCCGGACAGCTTCAGCTCCGAGCAGAACCTGGACACGTAGTCCTGGGGCTTGGTCGGCATCAGCTTGAGCTTGAGCTCGCGCGTCATGAACCTGTAGGTCCTGCCAATCTCCTTCCGGCCGACCCTCGAGGAGTTGGCCACCTCGTCGAGCGTCCTCGGAACGTTGCACTGCCTGCAGGCGGCGTACAGCGAGGCCGCCACGACCCCCTCGATGCTCCTCCCTCTGATCAGGTTCTTGTTGACGGCCTTCCTGTAGGTCATTGCCGCCGTCTCCCTCACGTTCCTCGGGAGCCCCATGGACGATGCCATCCTGTCCAGCTCGCTCAGCGCGAAGGCGAGGTTCCTCTCGGTGGCGTTCGAGACCCTGATCCTGCGCTGCCACTTCCGGAGCCTGTACAGCTGCGCCCTGTTCCTCGTCGGTATGCTCTTCCCGTACGAGTCCTTGTTCTTCCAGGAGATCTCGGTCGAGAGCCCCTTGTCGTGAATTGTGTAAGTCATGGGAGCGCCGGTCCTTGCCCTCTTCTCCCCCTGCTCCACATCGAAAGCCCTCCACTCGGGGCCCTGGTCTATGAGCTGGTCGTCCAGGACGATACCGCAGTCCTCGCAGACGAGTTCTCCTCGTTCGTAGTCTCTCACAAGGTGAGTGCTGTTGCACTCAGGGCATCTCTCGATCTGTTCAGTCTCTTCTCTTACCTTTGCCATACTCCCTCTCCGATTGATTCTGGATGTAGACCTCCTTGCCGAGCACAGCAAGTGTCTTCATCTCCTTTCTGGGCTCTATCGCGACGTACGGAGCTCGAACGGGCCCGAACACTTTCGAAACCCTGCCGATTTCCCCCTTCAAGTTGTCCCTCACAATCTCCCTGATACTCGGCGCGAACCTCGCCTTGACGATGAGCTTTCCATCATGCGATATGTCCTGCACGACGCCGAGAAGCCTCAAGTGGTTCACCGAATCTTATTTATAGTTTGCGTTAGCGGTCGAATGCGCTAGAATATATATAATGTTTTCCTGAACATATTTAAGCTTTGAGTCTTCACCGTCGCATTGGTCCAGGGTATCCCCAAAGGGTAAGACCTGGAGATAGCCTATCAGGTCTGGGGAACATGACCGACACACCGCGCACGCACCCGCGCTACGAGTCTCTCGTCCGACGGGAGGCCCTCGTCAGGGCTATGGATGACGGAGTGGTCGTGCCGCAGGGGCTCGTCGCGCACGGCCGCGGAGAGATGTTCGACTACCTCCTCGGAGAGAGGACCACGAAGGAGGCGAGAGCGGCATCGAGAGCGGCGGCCGCGCTCCTCCTGAAAGCAAGAAGACCTGTCGTATCGGTCAACGGCAATGTCGCGGCTCTGTGTGCCGCCGAGATCGTGAGGCTGGGACAGGTCGCCCGCGCGAGGATCGAGGTCGGCCTGTTCCACAGGACCGACGAGCGCGTGGCGAAGGTCGAGAAGCTGCTCGCCCAGCACGGCGCGATCGATGTCCTCGGGTTTCTTCCGGACGCGAAGATACCAGGGCTCGAGAGCCTTCGCGGTCTGTGCTCGAAGGAGGGTATCTTCTCGGCCGATGTCGTCCTCATTCCACTGGAGGACGGGGACAGGGCGGAGGCCTTGGCCAGGATGGGGAAGAAGACCATCGCTGTCGACCTGAACCCCATGTCCCGGACCGCCAGGAACGCGACTGTGACGATCGTCGACGAAGTGACGCGCGCCGTCCCGGAGTTGACCAAGAACGTCGAGGACTTGGCGGACGACCCACGCGCCGCGAAGCTTGCGCTCTCCAACTACGATCGGGACGAGAACCTGAGGGCCGTCGCAGACGGCATGGCCGGGAACCTGAGGCGGTTCCTCGGTCGCTGACCCATCTGGAACAACAGTTATTAACGGACCATCCGATTAGCTTCTGGTAGCATGGCCAAGAACGAGTTGCTGGACAAGGGCATGAACAGGATCGAGTGGGCCAGGACCCACATGAAAGTCCTCGGGAAGATCAGGGAGAGGATGGTCAGGGAGAAGGTCTTCGAGGGCATGAAGATCGGCATGGCCCTGCACACGGAGGCGAAGACGGCGGTGCTCGCGCTCACCATCCAGGAGGCGGGAGCCGATGTGAGGCTCACGGGCTGCAACCCGCTCTCGACCGACGATTCCGTCGCGTACGCTCTGAACCACGAGTACGGCCTCGAGACGTATGCGAAGAAGGGCCAGTCCAGCAAGGACTACTACGCCTCTCTGAACAAGGTGCTGGACATCAAGCCCGACTACGTCATCGATGACGGGGCGGACCTCATATCCCTCCTGCACACCAAGAGAAAGGAGCTGCTGGGCAAGGTGAAGGGAGCGAACGAGGAGACCACGACGGGCGTGAAACGCCTCCGTGCGATGGCGCAGGATGGCGCGCTCAGGTTTCCTGTGATGGACGTCAACGACGCGTACATGAAGTACCTGTTCGATAACAGGTATGGGACCGGCCAGTCGACGATGGACGGCATAATGAACGCGACCAACCTCGTGCTCGCGGGGAAGAGGTTCGTCGTCGCCGGGTATGGCTGGTGCGGCCGCGGGGTCGCGATGAGGGCGAAAGGCATGGGTGCCGAGGTCGTCGTGACGGAGGTGGACCCGATCAGAGCGATCGAGGCGAAATGCGACGGGTTCGCCGTCATGCGCATGATCGAGGCGGCGAGGAGCGCGGATTTCGTCGTCACTGCCACGGGTTGCAAGGACGTCGTGACGGCAGAGGACCTGATGGTGATGAAGGACGGGTGCGTGCTTGCAAACTCCGGCCACTTCAACAACGAGATCTCGATGTTGGCCCTGGAGAAGATGTCAAAGGCAAGAAGAGGGTCAGGGAGTCGGTCGAGGAGTACCGCCTCAAGAATGGCCGCAGGGTGTACCTGCTCGCGGACGGGAGGCTCGTGAACCTGGCGGCTGGCCAGGGGCACCCGGTGGAGATCATGGACATGAGCTTCTCGATACAGGCGCTGTGCCTCGAGTATCTGGACATGAGCGCGCAGGCGCTCGAGCCGGAGGTCTACGACGTGCCCGACCATCTGGACAAGCTCGTCGCTGACATGAAGCTCCAGACGATGGGCGTCAAGATCGACAAGCTCACGAAGGAGCAGAGCGCCTACATCAGGAGCTGGAGAGAGGGCACCTGAGGCTTTCTGGGGGTCCGAGCCCATTCCTCGCGCGGGGGGCACGCATCCCGACATCCTAATTTTCAAGTGCGCGCCAGACCATACGGCCCCGGGAGCGAGGAAATTGCGGAAGACGAACTTCCTGGGAGTCTACGGACACACGGCGTTGGATATCATCTACAGTTCGGAGCGCTTCCCGGAGCCGAACACGACTGTCGAGCTTATCGGGCGCACGGAACTCTTCGGAGGCACGGGTGCGAACCTCGCGAGGGCCGCCTCGTCCCTTGGCGTCCGGACGGCACTGGCAAGTCATGTCGGCGTGGACCTCCCGGGGGATTTCATGGCCGCGCTCAGAGAGAGCGGTGTGGACATAATCGACGTCGTCAGGGTGCGCGGCCAACGAACGCCGTTCATCATAATGGTCTCCGACAAGGATCACAACCAGATCGGGTTCGTCGACCAAGGAGCGATGAAACTTCAGGACCAGCTTCCCCTTAGGACGCACACGGCGGACAGCTCGAAGTTCGTGCACATCGGCACGGGCAGACCCGGGTACGCATTGAAGATCGCCAGGCGTGCGAGGAGCATGAAGAAGACGGTCGCATTCGACCCTGCCCAGGAGCTCCACTACGTCTACACGCCGGAAACCTTCAAGGCGATCGTGGGCCTGTGCGACATCCTCTTCGTCAATTCCGCGGAGCTCGCAAAGGCCAAGGCGTACCTCAACCTGAGGGAGGACGTCGAGCTCCTCTCCTACGTGAAGATCTTGGTCAACACGAAGGGCGGCCAGGGGAGCAGGATACTCACATCGGACGACGAGATCATCATCGGGTCCATCCAGCCCGACAAGCTCGTCGACACGACTGGAGCCGGCGACGGCTACAGAGCGGGATTCTATGCGGGTCTTTCCAGGGCGCTTCGCTTCGAAGAGTGCGCGTGGGCGGGGGCCTCTGCAGCTTCGTTCGTGGTCGAGGGCGTGGGCGGTCAGAGCGTGCTGCCGACCTGGGAGATGGTCCAGAGGAGGGCCGCGCGCAGGAAGCGCGTCTGAGGATGGCGGCCCGCGCGCCTCCCCTGCTCTCCGACAGGATGCTCGCACGCGTCCGGGGGCCGGAGGGGGTGTCTGTTCTCACATGTGCTGGCGTGTCAGCGGAGAGCGGGATAGCGACATTCAGGGGGGAGGGCGGGATCTGGGAGAGGTGCATTTTCTCGAAGCTGGCTACGCCCGAGGGCTTCAGGAACGACCCGATGTCGGCATGAGAATGGTGCCAGCTGTGGCAGGGCGAGATTGCGAGGGCGCGGCCTAATCGCGCGCACGAGGTGATCGCAGAGATGGAGCGGCAATCCCTCGAGTTCCACGTCATCACACAGAACATAGACGGGACGCACGAGCGCATCGGGAATAGGAACGTGATTGAGCTGTACGGCAACATGTGGCGCATGGGGTGCGAGAGGGACGGGACCATGATCACGCTCGACGAGCCTGTGAAGGAGACGCCTCCGCTCTGCCAGTGCGGCTCGATCATGAGGCCGGACGTCGTATGGTTCGGAGAGCAGCTCCCTCAGGATGCGCTCGATGCCGCAACACTCGCCGCGAGCGAGAGCAAGTCCTGTTCGTGGTTGGCACATCCGCGGTCGTCCACCCGGCCGCCGCGCATCCGCCGCTCGCGAAAGAATCGGGAGGTCTGGTGATCGAGGTCAACCTCGATCGCGATTCTCTATCTTCGCGAGCCGGCGCTTCGTTGCTCGGCAGGGCGGGGGAACTCTTGCCAGAGGTCTGGGACGAAACTCGAAATGGAGAAAGCTTTATGACAGGACACCCCATTACGCGAAATGGGTGAGGACCAGATGGCCGTGGGTTTCATACTCATAAGCACCGCGCCAGCCAAAGAACACGAGGTCTACAACGAGCTCCTCAAGGTGAAGGAGGTCGTCGAGCTTCATCCGCTGTTCGGAGAGTACGACCTGATAGCGAAGATCGAGGCGGAGGATTTCAACCTGCTCGGGCAGGTCGTCGTGGACAAGGTCCGCTCGATTGCTGGCGTGATAGACACGAAGACCCTGACGGGAATCAAGTTCTAGGCCGTCGCTCACAGGGAGAGGGTACGCACATGGTAGTAGTGTGGATTGGATGGGCAGCTTTCTTGACAGTGCTGGTCTTGGTTTTCGCGCTGTTCATGTTGCTGGCGGGGATATTCACTGCATACTTCGGGAGCGGGAAGAGCCGCATGATCGGGGTTGCGCTCCTCTTGATCGGCCTGCTTGTCGGCATAATATGGGTCGTATTGGGAATGCACTCGGTCAAAGTGATCCAGGTGGACCTGAGCGGCACGATATGGGATGCCTTCGTCTACATCATCGCGGCCATCATCGGGGCCCTCGCGGCAATCGGTGTGTTTCTGCTCGCGATAATGAAGTCGTGAGCACACAAAGATTTTTCTACAGACTATCATTCTACCTTTTTCGATGAGCATCCAGATTGTTCTAGGCAGCAAGAGCGACATGAAGGTGGCTGAGAAGGCCACCGCCGTGCTGAAGGAGCTCGGGGTCGAGTACAAGCTCAGCATCGCGAGCGCCCATCGCACCCCTGAGCTCGTCGACAGGCTTGTCGCCGAGACGGACGCGGAAGTGTTTATCGCAATCGCGGGTCTGTCCGCGGCCCTCCCAGGGGTGATCGCGGCGCGGACCATCAAGCCGGTCATCGGCGTTCCCGTGAGCGGGCCGGTCAATCTCGATTCCATCCTGTCCATCGTGCAGATGCCGCCAGGCATCCCCGTCGCCGGCGTCGGTTTGGACAGAGGGGAGAACGCGGCGCTGCTGGCGGCGCAAATCGTAGCCCTGAAGGACGAGAAGGTGGCGGCCGCGTTGGCGGCGTACAGGCAGAAGCTGAAGGACATGGTCGTTCGCGACTCGAAGGATGTTGAGGTCTGATGTTCGACCCAGAGAAGTTCATCCAGGAACAGCTCAAGACGCTGAAGGACGAGGTGAAGGGGAAGGCGATTATCGCCGCATCCGGCGGCGTCGACAGCACGGTGTGCGCCGCTTTGGTCAGCAGGGCGATCGGCGACAGGCTCCTGGCTGTCTACGTCGACACGGGCTTCATGCGGAAGGGGGAGACGGACGGCGCGGACAAGATGCTACGCCGCCTGGGCGTCAATCACAGGATAGTGGATGCGAGCGACGAGTATTTCGAGGCGCTGAAGGGCGTCATCGATCCCGAGCGGAAGAGGAAGATCATAGGCGAGAAGTTCATCCGGGTCTTCGAGCGCGAGGCGAAGGAGTTCGGCGCGCAGTGCCTCGTGCAGGGGACCATCGCCCCCGACTGGATCGAGAGCGGCGGGGGCCTGAGGGACACGATCAAGTCCCACCACAACGTGGGCGGGCTCCCGAAGGACATGAACCTAAAGCTGGTCGAGCCCCTGAGGGACCTGTACAAGGACGAGGTGCGGAAGGTCGGCCGCGTCCTGAAGATCGAAACCGCGGAGAAGCAGCCATTCCCGGGGCCGGCGCTGGCGATTCGCGTCATGGGCGAGCCCACGCGCGAGTCCGTGGCCACGGTCAGAGAGGCGTGCGCAATCGTCGAGGAGGAGATAGAGAAGGCCGCATCCGAGGGGAAGATGAAGCTCCCGTGGCAGTACTTCGCCGTCCTGCTTCCCGTGAGGAGCGTGGGCGTCCAGGGGGACATCCGCGCCTACGGGTACACCGTGGCCGTGAGGGCGGTCGATTCCGTCGACGCGATGACCGCCGTGTACTCCAAGATCCCTCACGATGTCATCGAGACGATCTCGAGGCGCATAACCAACGAGATGAAGGCCAAGGTCAACAGGGTCGTGTACGACATCACGGACAAGCCCCCCGCTACGATCGAGTGGGAATGAGGGCCTTCTTCGGCTTCCTCGGGGTCGCGGGCCCTGGATGGCCCGGGTCGCCCCGTGCTTGAATATCGCCAGGATGCTGGACGGAGTTCAGCAGGAGATTTATACCCCTCCACTGTTGCCTCTATCATGCGCATCCTGGTCGTCTCCGCCAGAGGTGCTCGATGACACCCCGGTCGTCGAGAGCGAGATAATCCCGAACACGACGCCTCTGGAGAACATCAAGGCGGACGGGCTGGTCCTCTCGGGGGGCTCTCCGCGAGTCGGCCTCGACGGAGAGAAGATGGGCGGGTGCGGGGAGTACATCGACAAGGCGGGTGTGCCCATCCTCGGGATATGCGCGGGTCATCAGTTCATGGCGATGCATCTCGGAGGCAAGGCCGCGCCCTCGAAGGTCCCCGAGTTCGGCAAGATGCTCGTCTCCGTCGACGACGAGGACGATTTGTTCAAGGGGCTCCCGGACACCTTCGTCGCATGGGAGTCGCACAACGACGAAGTGACTCAGCTTCCGCCGGGGTTCGTTGCGCTGGCGCACTCGGACAGCTGCCAGATCCAGGCGATGAAGAGCACTACCAAGCCGCTCTACGGCCTCCAGTTCCACCCCGAGGTGGAGCACACGGACAGCGGCTACGAGATGTTCCAGGCGTTCATAGACATATGCGCCCAGAACAGGAAGGCATAGCGGATGGATAGGGACCTCCTCGGGATACTCAGGGAGGCCCAGAGGATCCGCCAGCGGAAGGAGGAACTCGAGCGCGCGATCGGCCGGACGGTCAGAAAGAGCGGGGGCGACTTCAAGGTCTACGCGGAGATTGTGACGGAGTTGAGGGAGACCGCTGGCAGGAGCGGAATGTCGATCGACGAGGTCGCCGAGAGCCTCCTAGAGACCGAGCAGAGCGAGGACGACGAGGGCGACCACTAGAACGGTCCCGGCAATCAGCATGAGGATCGCGATCGACCTGTTCGAGCCGAAAGCGATCGGTATGGGCCCGACGAGCACGAGGCCCCCGAACTCAGTCCGTCTCTTCTGTCCGCCTGATACGTCCTCGGGTGGTGCCTGCGCATCCAGCGGTTCCGGCACGCCGGCAGACGATCTCGGCTCTCCAGATTCCCCCTTCATGATCACCGCGAACCCTGCGAGGAAGCTCAGCACAACAAGGAGCACGCCTATGAGAAACAGCGAGCTGGTGCCGCTGAACACTGGGAACAGGGCGAAGACGCGCACGTCGGCCTGACCAGTCGCCACTGAGGCGAGGATGAGGGCAACTCCCGCGGCGAACAGCGCGACTGGGAGCCAGGCGGTCGGGTTCGGACCGGGATTGTCGCTCGACGCCATCTGCCATCCCTTGGGCCGGTATCGGGCGCGTCCATCTATCTACTTTGTGCCGGTCCTCGGCCAGGCGACTCAGAAGACCTTTTATCGCGCTCCTGCAATCACCTGGAGGGGGTTGCCTCTGAACACGCTCAAGGACTACATGACCGAGGTCCTGAGGTCACGTAGGTTCGCCGTGGAGGAGAAGGAGGGATACCTCTACGGCACCCGAGAGGACATCTCAGTCGTCATTCTCGCGGCCGGCGACATGCTGGTGGACGAAGTCCAGGATTTCGTCAAGAACGTCGCAGGCTTCCATGGCCGCAAGGTCGTGGCGTCCCTGGGCGGGATAGACGGCGCCGTGCATGCCTATCTTCAGGAGCGTGGGATCCATTACTGGGGAAGAGAGGAGATCGAGCACGAGATAGGCAACATGCAGCTCGCCTCGGTCGAGAGGGACAACGGGAAGAGTCTGATAGACGAGGTCATATCCGACGAGCTACCGCGGAGGCTCGCCGAGCCCCCGGAGCAGGCCATACCTGTGATAGTGGAGAGCGCGAAGGGGGAGTCGGAGCGCATCGTCAAGCCCAACTTCCTGCTGGAGGATGTGAGATATCTCTCGAGGCATGAGCTCCAGGGGCACAAGTTCGAGCTCGAGCTTGTCCCGTACTATCTCTTCCACTACGTGCTCAACCTAGAGGGCGGCCGGCAGAAAGCGGGGATCGCGGCCGTGAACGCCCTGACCAGCCAAGTGGAGACCTGGCGCTGGGGGTTCGAACTGGTGGACGAGATAGACATCCCCCACTCGAGGCGCGAGCCCAAGATGGACTTCGAGAAGGCCAAGGAGCTCGCCCAGGACCTCGTCTCGAAGGAGTACAAAGGGCAGGTCGAGACTGTGAGGGACTATGGGCACTCGGAGATAATTGAGCGTCAGAAGCCCCAGAAGGACTCCATGGTGATCGAGCCCAAAGGCCTCGTGTATCTGCCCGTGTGGTGCGTCGAGGGGAAGGGAGGCGCGATGATCGTCAACGCGTCCAGCGGAAAGATCATCGGCGAGCATCTGCACGGGGCCGACAACGCCCAGCGGGCCCCCTAGGCGAGGCCCAGCCTCTTGAGCCGCTCATTGATCCCGAGCCAGTGCGTGCCCTTCCAGTAGACCTTCCCGCAGACGGTGCATCTCCAGAACACCGAGTTGCCGTCGTAGGCTCCCCTGGGGACCAGGTCCTCGGCCTCTCCCTTGGGCAGGTCGCCGAGCGAACCGTTGCAGCGGGAGCATCTGGTCAACTCCTCGTGGAACCTCAGGCCGAACTTCGTCGCGACGGCCTTCAGCTGTCCGTCCAGGTCGTCCACCTCCGTGAGGAATGCCCCAGGCTCCTTGGAGAGCTCCCTGTCCCTGGTCAATATGAACCTGCCGTCCGATCGCGCGACCTCGGCTATTCCGTCATCCTCGAGGATCTTGTCATAGACGGTGTCGTAGCCCATCATCCTGAGCCATCTGGCCAGAGACCCGAGCATGTGGTCGGCGATGAACCTGGGCTGGGGGGCGCCGGCGTTCATTTCAGCACCTCGTATTTCAGCAGGACGCCGTTCCCCAGGACCCTTGCGCTCCTCAGCCTGAGTGGCACTATGCGTTCCTCATCGGGCGCGCCGCTCCCGCCTGCGGGCGTCGGCGATATGTCTCCGCCGATGACCATGCTGCCGACGAAGATGTACACCTCGTCAGCCAGCCTCGATTCGAGGAACGACCAGATGACTCCTGAGCCGCCTTCCACGAGGAGTCTCTCGACGGACCTCTTCTGGAGGATTCCCATCAGCTTCTTCAGGTCCACCTTTCCCTTGCCGCATCTCACGACGCCCGCGTTCTTGAAGGTCCGTCTGGTGGACTCGTTGGTCACTATGAGGGTCCGGGCCCCGTCCTGCAGCACGAGCGCGTCCTCCGGGGTTCGGCCGTGCGAGTCGAGCACCACCCTCAACGGGTTCTTCGGGTTCCTCACGTACCTCTGGCTGACGGTCAACTTGGGGTCGTCGCTGAGCACGGTCTCGATGCCGACGAGGATGGCATCGCACGAGTTCCTGAGCTTGTGGACCCTTCTCATGTCGGCCTCGTTGGATATCTTGGTCTGCCGCCTCGTCCTCAGGGCGATCTTGCCGTCGGCGGACATGGCGCAGTTCACTATGACCTTCATTGGAACCATATGTCATCACCACCGCCTCCGTAAGAAGCTTTCGGGGGTGCGGCGCGCTTGCGGCCGACCAAGCCGGTCGCGGTCCTGCGCCGTCGCGTGTACCTCTCCGAGGTCCCGGCGCGTCAATGTCGGCCACGTGCGGCGATCTGGCCTTGCATCGAGATTGAAAGTGTCGGAATGAGCCCGCATCGCGTCTCGCGATGCATGGCATTGGATCTGGATAGCCCCGGGGGTTACTTCCCGGGGCGTGGTTGTGTTGGGGGATTATCGCCTGTTGTGAGGGGACTCGGCCAGTCACTCGGCACGAGGCCCGCTCGCAAGTTCATCGTGAACGAACCGCCCTGTGCGACGCACTTCCTCCGTTGGTCACCCCTACGGGCGAATCATGTTATTCTAGTCTGGGCCGAACTTGACCGGTCCGTGGGCCTCCACCCAACGCTTATATGGCCGCCATATCATCCGGACACCGAATGGACAAGGACGCCATCACGATCTACGAGCTCAAGCGGATGGATCTCAAGGGCGCCACCATCAT